>NZ_JADBGC010000007.1:0-392970 GCF_014892245.1 Microbispora sitophila
GCCTACAACGTCGCGGCCCTGCCGCTGGCCGCCGCGGGACTGCTCAACCCCATGATCGCCGGGGCGGCGATGGCGTTCTCCAGCGTCTTCGTCGTCAGCAACAGCCTCAGGCTCCGCCGCTTCCGCTGACGGATTCCGCGGCCGGGTCGTCCACAGCCTGTGGAAGGCCCGGCCTCAGTATGCGAGTGCCCGGTCGGTGGGCGTCAGCGGCGCAGACGGCGACCGGTCTCCTCGGTCACCTGCCGCAGGACCTCCGCGAGTTCCGGACGCTCCGTCAGAACGTCCTCGATTCGCGCACGCCAGGCGCCGACCTCGGCGGACAGCGCGTCCTCGTGAGGGCCCCGCGCGGGCCGGACCTCTCCTCGCTGCAGGCGCATCCGGGTGCGGGTCAGGGCATCTTCGTACGTCTGCCCAAGATGGCGTCCGAGCCTCTCACCGAGCCACCAGTAGGTGTCGCCCGTCGCGGCCGCGACGAACACCCTGGCGCTCTCCCACGCCACACGTTCCCTGTGGATGACGGCCACGTGATCGAAGGTACGTCCGGAATTCACGGCGGGCAATGGCCGCTTCGCCGTCGGTTCTCGCCGCGCTTTTGGTGCTTCGCCGGGAGCGGCCTGAGTTTGTCACAACCTGGACACGGATACGAAGAGTAACGATCAAACACGATTAGTTACATCCGAGATGAGGAATCTTCATGCACCGCCCTTTCCGCCTTCTGTCCCTGGCCGCCCTGACCTGTGCGGGGCTGCTCGCCACCGCGCCCGCGTACGCGGACTGTGGGTGTGACACGCCGAAGGCCGCCACGCCCTCGGCCGCCGCCCTGGATCTCGGCGCGAAGGTCGACGCGGGCCTCGATCTGGGCGTCAGCCTCGGCGTCACCCTCGGCCTGGACGTCGACCTCGACCTGAACGCGAAGGCCGGCGTCGGCACGGGCGCGGGGACCATGAGCTGCGGCAAGCCCGTGGTGCTGCGCCGTTGCCGCTGACGGGGCGGGCGTGACCCGGCCGGCGCCGGGTCACGCCACCCGGAAAAACCTCGTGCACGATTGGACCGTTCACGTGCGGATGGCGGGTCAGGATCCTAAAGTGGAAGGATGACCAGCACCACGAGTGAGCAGCGGCTTCCCCGCATACTCGACGACAAGATGTGCTTCGCGCTCTACGCCGCCTCCCGCGCCGTCACCGGCCTCTATCGGCCCCTGCTCGACGAGATGGGTCTCACCTACCCGCAGTTCCTGGTCCTGCTGGTCTTGTGGGACGGCCCCGCGGAGGGCGTCACGGTCAAGGAACTCGGCGCCGCGCTCCACCTCGACTACGGCACGATGACGCCACTGCTCAAGCGCCTGGAGGCCAACGGCCTGCTGCGCCGGGAGCGCCGCGCCGACGACGAGCGTACAGTGCAGATCACGCTGACCGAGAAGGGCGCCGGGCTGCGGGAACGCAGCGACGACATCTTCACCGCGGTCGGCGACGCGATGGCGCTCGACCCCGAGGAGTTCACCCGCACCCTCGCCACGCTGCGCCGCCTGACCGCCAACGTCACCGCCTACGCGAACCGGCGGAGCTGAGGGCGCCCTCACCGCCCAGCCGGCACCCCCGCCGCGCTACGCGAAAATCCCCGCCCGAGCGCTCGTTCAAGGGCGATGCGGGTGAGCCAGCCAAGGGCGGCGGTGAACAGCGGCGGCCACACGATCGGGCCGAAGCTGTAGGCGACCAGCACCACGAGCGGGATCCATACGCGGTGGACGGCCTGGTAGAGCACGCCAGGCGGACGAACCCCGGCGAGCCGCGCCAGGTCGGCCAGCGCGAAGAACACGAGCGTGGCGACGGTGGTCGGCAAGCCGTACTTGACGCTCTCGAAGACCGCGAACGCGGCCAGGAAGAGCGCGATCACCGCCCAGCCGATTTTTCGCAACCGGCCACCGCCTTTCCGCACCGACCGCATCGCTGAATCGGGAAGGTGTCACCCGCTGAGCGCGGGGTCAAACCCGGGAGTCCACGCGCGAACCGCAGGCCGGTCAACGTGCACCCTCGACGATCCGCACAACCGTGACCTTATCGGCAGGAGGCCCCGAGTGAGGTACGGCAAGGGCAATTACCTTGCGCACAACTTAATTGTCCCCTAGTCTCTAGCGCGTAGGAGGAAACCGGTTGCAAGGCCGGGTCCCGCACTGGAGATCAGAAGGAGCGCGTCATGGCGTACATCACCGTCGGCCAGGAGAACAGCACCGACATCAACCTCTATTACGAGGACCACGGCAGCGGGCAGCCCATCGTGCTCATCCACGGCTACCCGCTGGACGGCCACTCGTGGGAGAAGCAGATCCCCGCCCTGCTCAGCGCCGGCTACCGCGTCATCACCTACGACCGCCGCGGCTTCGGCCAGTCGAGCCAGCCCACCGTCGGCTACGACTACGACACCTTCGCCGCCGACCTGAACACGCTACTGGAGACCCTCGACCTGCGCGACGTGATCCTCGTCGGCTTCTCCATGGGCACCGGCGAGGTCGGCCGCTACCTCGGCACGTACGGCTCGGCGCGGGTGGCCAAGGCCGCCTTCCTCGCCTCTCTCGAGCCGTTCCTGCTCAAGACGGAGGACAACCCGGAGGGCGTGGACGGCAGCGTGTTCGAGGGCATCCTCGAGGCCGTCACCAAGGACCGCTACGCCTACTTCACCGACTTTTACAACGCCTTCTACAACACCGACGAGAACCTCGGCACCCGTCTCAGCGAAGAGGTCGTCCGGGCCAACTGGAACACCGCCGCAGGCGCCTCGTGGTATGCCTCGTCCGCCGCCGTCCCCACCTGGACGACGGACTTCCGGGCCGACATCCCCAAGATCGACATCCCCACGCTCATCGTGCACGGCACCGCCGACCGCATCCTGCCCATCGAGTCCACCGGCCGCCCGTTCCACCGGGCGCTCCCCCAGGCCGAGTACGTCGAGATCGAGGGCGCCCCGCACGGCCTGCTGTGGACCCACGCCCAGGAGGTCACCGACGCGCTCCTCGCGTTCCTGGCGAAGTGACGCGCAAGCGGGATATCCCGTCCTGAGATCGTTGTCGGGTGTTCACCCCCACGTCCGTTTCACGGAAGGAGGGGTTCAGGACGAGGAAATGGGATCACAGGGCCTGCCGTATGCACCGAAAGGTACGTCTGTGAGTTCCTCCCTCTCCCGCCGCGACCTCATGCGCTCGGCCGCCGCCGGTGGCCTCGGCATCGCCATCGCGGGCAGCATCGAGGCCATCGCCGGCCCCGCCGCCGCCCAGGCCGCCCAGGCGGGGGCCGGTAAGACGACCGGGTACGGCCCGGTCGTCGCCGACCCCGCCGGTCTGCTCGCCCTGCCCGCGGGCTTCTCCTACAAGGTCGTCGCTCAGGCCGGCAAGACGGTGCTGGAGTCGGGCGAGCCGACCCCCAGCGACGCCGACGGCACCGGCTGCTTCCGCGGCCGTGACGGCTGGGTGCTGGTGAACAACCACGAGATCGGCGGCGGCGAGCCCTACGGCGTGCCCGCCCTGCCCGGACTCACCTACGACCCGGGCGCCAAGGGCGGCACGACGACCATCGAGGTCGACAGGAACGGCAACCGGATCCGCGAGTACGTCAGCGTGGCCGGCACGCACAACAACTGCGCGGGCGGCATCACGCCGTGGAACACCTGGTTGACCTGCGAGGAGACCGAGCAGCGGGCCGGCGGCGCCTTCCAGAAGGACCACGGGTACGTCTTCGAGGTGGACCCGTTCGACCGCGAGGCCAACAAGAACCCGGTGCCGCTGAAGTTCCTCGGCCGCTACTCCCACGAGGCCGTCGCGGTCAACCCGCGCAACTCGGAGATCTACCTGACCGAGGACGCGAGCGGCCCGCACGGCCTCTACTTCCGCTGGACCCCGCCCCACGGCTTCCACGGCCGCAAGGGCGCCCTGCGTGCGCTCGCCCTCGGCCCCGGCGGCGACACCGCAGGGAAGCTGCAGGCCATGCGGTGCCGCAAGGGCAGCAGGCACATCGCCGACCTGTCCGAGGCGACCCAGCCGGGCACCCGTTACAAGGTCGAGTGGGTCGACGTGCCGGACCGGGACGCCAAGACGACCTCGGTGCGCAAGCAGTTCACCGACGACCAGATCACCCGCAGCCGCAAGCTGGAGGGCGCCTGGTGGGGCGACGGCGGCGCGTACTTCGTCGCCAGCTACGCCCGGCACGACGACGGCAGCGTCAACGAGCACGACGGCCAGGTCTGGTTCTACGACCCCGAGTCGGAGACCGTCACGCTCAAGACGATCTTCGGCGTCAACCCCGACCCGGAGCAGGACACCAACTACGACGGGCCGGACAACATCACCGTCTCGCCGTACGGCGGCGTCATCCTCGCCGAGGACGGCGAGGGCCTGTCGCACCTGGTCGGCGTGACCGACAAGGGCACGCCCTACCCGATGGCCCGCAACGAGCTCAACGACAGCGAGTTCACCGGCCCGACGTTCAGCGACGACGGCCGCATCCTGTTCGCCAACATCCAGACCCCCGGCTACGTCTTCGCGATCATCGGTCCCTGGACCCAGAAGCACAACGGCCACGGGCACCACTGAGCCGCACGCCGTCACGACCGCTCCACCGGCACCGGTGGGGCGGTCATGATGGTTTCAGGCGAGGAGGGCGGCCAGCGCGAATCCGGCGGCGGCGGCGAGGAGGCCGAGGACCAGACTGCCGAGCGCGTTGAGCCCGGCCTCCAGGACCGAGCCCTCCTCCAGCAGCCGTACGGTCTCGAATCCGAACGTGCTGAACGTCGTGAACGCGCCGCAGAAGCCGGTGCCGAGCAGGGTGACCAGCGCGGCGGGCAGCCCGAGGTCGTCCCGGGCGCCGAGCAGCAGCCCGAGCACGAGCGACCCGGACACGTTGACCGCCAGCGTGCCCCAGGGGAACACGCTGTCGTGCAGGCGCTGCACCAGCCGGTCGGCCAGATACCGGGCGGGAGCGCCGACGACGCCGCCGAGGAAGATGAGCAGCAGGGTCACGACTCCGCCCGCCCCGGCTCACGCCCCACGTAGCGGTAGACCTCCACGGGATCGACGATCACCAGGCCCTCGGTCACCAGTTCGTCCAGTTCCGCCACGAACGCGCTGATCCTCTCCGGGACGTCCACGATGACGACGGCGATGGGCAGGTCCTCGCTGAGCGACAGCAGGCGGCTGGTGTGGATGCGCGAGGAGGCACCGAAGCCCTCGATGCCCCGGAACACGCTCGCCCCGGCCAGGCCCATCGTGCGCGCCCGATGGACGATCTCGGTGTACAGCGGCCGGTGCCGATACTGGTCGCTCTCGCCTATCAAGATCGTCAGTCTCTGCGCGGGGCCGTGCAGTCTCATTCGCCCCTCCTCCCGCCTCGGCGTACGGGGAGGCCCGCCAGGGCGCGGGCGAGGACGATGCCGCACCAGACCGCGACCAGTCCGGCGACCAGGCTGCCCGCGGCGTACGCACCGGCCACCGGCCACGCGCCGTGCCACGACCTGTCCACGATCTCCGTCGTGAAGGTGGAGAACGTCGTGAATCCGCCGAGGAAGCCGACCCCGAGGAACGGACGGACGTAGCGGCGCGGCGGCCAGACGTCCAGGACGAAGACCATCAGGACCCCGAGCGCGAAGCAGCCGGTGACGTTGGCGAGGAACGTCCCCCAGGGGAATCCGGTGGGCGAGGCGGGGAACGCCCGGCCGACCAGATATCTGGCCACGGCGCCGGCTCCGCCGCCGAAGGCGATCACCGCGAGAATGTCCCAGGTCCGGCGGCGGGCGGGGGCCGCCGGCCGGCGGAACAGGTCCCGTTCGTGGCGGAGGTCCACGTCGGGGTCGACCGGCAGATCCGCCTCTTCCCGATCGCCGCGTACGCGCCGGCTCACGCCGTCCTCCTCATCCTCGCCACCCGGCCTGCCGCCCGGCCTGTCCGCAGGTCCGCACTACGGTCGCGGAGGGAGCGGATCCCGCACGAGCGCATCCCAGTTTAGGTGCCGCACCGGAACGGCCACCGGGCGCCGCGTCCGTCGCGGGCCGGACAATTCTCGATCATCAGCGATGTGCCCCTATTCAGGAATTGCTGCCGACCACAAATTGCGCGCCGGGGACAGAACAGCAGAAAGGGCTTCCGGAAGTCGCCGCTTTCCGCACATAAATAGAGGGTGACCTGCCTAGACACGCAACTCGCACATATCACAATAAATCTATCGACTAACCATATTAGGTTCTATTGACAGCAAACCGGGTCCACCGTTGACTTGTGGGATATGGGCGTGATCACGAAAACGATGCTGGTGGAAGTATCACCGGCGCGAAATGACGGATTCGGACCGCGCACGGCTGCGGTCACGCCTTGTTGAGCGCCACCGGCGTCCCTGGCCAGGCCGGACCCGGCCGGTCGTGCGGCCCTCATCTCACCCTCGACCTGCGTGGATCGCCGGGCTCGGTGTCGTGGCGGCTCCCGGAGACCGGGCCGGCCACGGACGCCGCACCCTGCGTCGTGCTGGCCGACCGTGCGGGCTGCGCCGAGTTCGCCGTCCTCCAGGACACCCTGCACCACCTCGGCGTGCCGAGCGTACGCGTCGACGCCGAGAGCGTGGCCGCGCTGCGGCTGTCCACCGCGGTGACCTGCGGGGCCGGGCACGACGGGGCGATCGGAGGGAGGCCGTGTGGCGTGCTCGACCTGGGCGGCCGCCGCATCGCTCCGACCGTCGTCTGGGCGCGGCACTTCTCCCCCCGGGCCATGCCCGCGTCGGCGAGCGCCGCACAGACCCTCCTGCGGGCCGAGTCCTGGCACGCGTTCGTCCGCCAGCTCTGCTCGCTCGCGCCGGCGAGCCTGCCCGGCAACCGTCCCGGCCGCCTGGAGCAGCTCGCCGGGGCGGCAGCGGCCGGGATCCGCGTCCCCCGGACGGTCGTCACCACCGCCCCGGCGGAGGCCGCCGCCGCGATGCCGGGCCCCAGGGTCGTGGTCAAGGTCGTCGGGGAGCACTTCGTCGAGACCTCACCCGGCCTCCTGACCGGGGTGTTTCCCGAGATCGGGGCACGTACGGAGGTTCTGCGCCGGCCCGCCCTCGACTACCCGGTCATCGTGCAGGAACACGTCGAGCACGACGCCGAGCTGCGGGTCTACCACGTCGCCGGGGCCGTGCACGCGTACGCCGTCGGCAAGCGCGCCCCCGACTCGCCGTGGCGGGAGGAGGCCGAGGTGACGGTCACGCCGGTCGCCGCCCCGCCCGCGGTCACCGACACCGTACGCAGGCTCGCGAGCCTGTGGGGGTTGACCTACGGCGCCTTCGACCTGCTGCTCAGCGCGGGCGAGGTGGTGTTCCTCGAGGTCAACGCCGACGGCGACTGGCGCTGGTTCGAGGCGAAAGCCGGGGGACGCGCGGTCTCCACGGCCGCCGCGCTCGCGATCAGGACGCTCCACCTGGCGGCCCTGGGGAACGCCGGACCTCCATCGCCGCTCGAACTCGTCGACTTCCTCCTGCTGGGCACCCGGACACGCGGCTCCCGCCGGTGACCGAGGTCGCCGCGCGGACCCGGACCAAGGAAAGCGCCATGGGTGACGTGAGCTCGCCGCGACTGCACTGTTCTGTACTCGGTTCGCTGGAGGTCCGCGTCGCGGGCCGCAGGGCCGTCATCGGCGCTCCGAAACAACGGCTCCTCCTGGCGATACTGCTGTGCCACGCGAACGCGGTCATCCCGTCGGACCAGCTGATCGACTCACTGTGGGGCGAGACCCCGCCGCGTACGGCACGCAAGAACCTGCAGGTCTACATGTCCGCGCTCCGCAAGATCGTGGGCGACCGGATCAGCTTCCAGGGGTGGGGCTACCGCATCAGCGCCGATCGCGAGGAGCTCGACCTGCTGCGCTTCCTGGAACTGGGCAGGTCGGGGCGGGCCGCCGTCCGGAGCGGAGACCTCGCCAACGCCGCCGCGCTGCTGGGCGACGCCGTCCACATGTGGCGGGAACGGCCGCTCGAGGAGTTCTGCCATGTCCCGCTCGTGGCCGCCGAGGTGGGCCGCTTCACCGAGCTCTTCCTGTCGATCTACGAGGACTGGGTCGAGCTGGAGATCGAGCTGGGCCGCCACGTCGAGGCCCTGGGCTCCCTCGACGTCGTCGCCGCGCGGTATCCCGCCCGTGAGCGCGTCGCCGCGGCCAGGATGACCGCGCTGTCGCGGTGCGGGCGGGCCGCCGAGGCCCTGGCGCACTTCGAGGGCCTGCGCCGGCACCTCGCCGCCGAGATGGGCATCGATCCCAGCCCTATGATCAGGCAGCTCTACCAGGCCGTCCTCCGCGGCGACGGGCCCCCGCCCGCGCGGCTCCCCGGCCTCGCCGGCGGCGCCCGCCCCCGGCCCGTACGCACCCTGGCCAACCGGCTGCCCCGCGACATCGACGACTTCGTGGGCCGGGAGGCGGAGGTGCGGCGCATCCTGGACGAGCCCGCGGCCGTCACGGTGATCACGGGCGACCTCGGCGCCGGCAAGACCGCCCTCGCCGTGCACGTCGCGCACATGCTCGCCCCCCGCTACCCGGACGGCGCCGTGGTGATCCCGCTGCGGCGTCACGGCGTCCCCAGGCCGGCCGCGGACGTCCAGCGGGAGATCCTGGAGGGCGTCGGGCTGGAGGTCGCCGGCGTGCGCGAGGACGACGTGCTGGCCTCCGTCTGGCGGTCGTGGCTCGCCGACCGGAAGGTCCTGCTTGTCCTCGACGACTCGCCGGACGAGTCGAGCGTCCGCATGCTGCTTCCCGGCACCACGTCGAGCAGGGTCCTGGTGACGAGCCGGAGCAGGCTCAGCGGGCTGGAGTCGGTGGCCAGGATCGGTCTGGAGGACCTGTCCTCGAGGGAGGGCGTGGAGTTCCTGAGCCGGTCGATCGGCCGCGACCGGGTGGCCGGGGACCTGCCCGCCGTCCTGCGGATCTTCCGTAGCTGCGGGCTGTCACCCCTGGTCCTGCGCCTGCTCGGGTGCCGCCTCGCCGGGCTGCGGCACCTGCCGCTCGGCCTGCTGGCGGAGCGGCTCGAGCGAACCGAGAACGTGCTGGACGAGTTCGTCGCGGGGGACGTGTCGCTGCGCCGGCGGTTCGAGGAGTTCTACGCCCACCCGTCGTGGCCGCACCGCGCCGCGTTCCTCGCCCTGGGCACGCTCGACGGCCCGGTCTTCGGGCACGAGGAACTCGTCGCGGCGCTGGACGGCACCGAAGGGCCGGGCGAGCGGGTCGTCGAGTCCCTGTTGGAGGCCGGCGTCCTGTCGATTCCGCAGATCGAGACCGACGCCGAGGTGGTCGCCCACTCGTTGTCGTACGCGATGTCACCGCTCGCCCACCGGTTCGCGGCCGAGCTCGGCCGGGCCGGGAACCGCTGAGGGCGCCTCGGTGCCGGCGGGAGCCGGCACGTCGAGGCCGCGCAGCGCGGGGCTGATCGAGGCCAGCGCGCAGGCCGCCGCGAGCAGACCGCCCACGGCCACCAGCGCACCCGCACCGCCGACGTACTCCGCCAGCAGGCCGCCGAGCAGCGGCCCGGCCGGGGTCAGGCCCATGGTGGCCATGGTGAACAGGGAGACCACCCGGCCCGTCATCGCGTCGGGGACGAGCCTGGCGAGCAGGACGCGCAGGACCACGTTGAGCGCCGGCGCCGCGACCATCGCGAGGAAGAGCGGGACCACCGGCCAGTACGGCCCGAACGGCAGGGCGGTCGCGCAGACGGCCAGCGCGAAGAACCCGACCACGCCCAGCATGAGCGTGCCCGGCGGCAGCAGGCGTCCGATCCTGGCCGACAGGGTCGCGCCGAGCAGACCGCCGAGGCCCAGCCCGGCCAGCACGACGCCGGTCGCGGCCGAATCGCCGCCGCGCGCCTCCACCATGACGATGACGGGCAGCAGCAGCGCGTTCGCGACGAGGTTGGCGACCAGGGCGAACGCCAGCCCGGCCCGCAGGCCGCGGTGGCGCCACAGCCAGCCCGCCGCCTCCATGAGGTCGGCCCGCATCCCGGTCTCGCGCCGCTCCGCCGCCTCCGCCGGCCGGCGCGGCACCCGCGCGTGCACGACGCACACCAGCGAGACCAGGTAGCTGAGTGCGTCCACGGCGAACGGGAGGGCCCGGCCCAGGCCGAACAGGAAACCGCCGAGCGGCGGCCCGGCGAGGGAGGCCGCGTGCCCGCGCGCCTCCTCCTGGGCGTACGCCTCGGGGAGCTGCCCGGGAGCCACGACGGCGCGGATCGCGGCGGCCCTGGCCGGGCCGAAGAAGGAGTCGGCCGCGCCGGTCACCACCGCGACCGCCACGATCTGCCACAGCGCCACCCGGCCGGCGAGAACGGCGACGGCGAGCGCGGCCAGGGCGAGACACCGGACGACCTCCGCGCCGATCAGGATGCGGCGCCGGTCCCACCGGTCCACCCACGCCCCCGCGGGCAAGGAGAACAGGAGATTGGCCGTGATCCGGCAGGCGCCGACCAGCCCGGCCAGCGCGGCGGAGCCGGTGACGGCCAGGATCAGCAGCGGGAAGGCCACCCAGGTGAGCGTGGTCCCCAGCTCCGATGCCGCCGCGCCCATCCAGAGCATCTGGAACCGGGAGTTACGGCGCAGCGGCGGCAGCTCACTGTGCTTGCCGAACCGCTCGCTTCGCTCGCTCATGCCACCCCCTCGCCTGACGGCTCGGGGTCGCATGAGCGAATCGCACTGTGCTTACCGATTCGCTCACTTCGCTCGCACTGTGCTTACCGCTTCGCTCGCTTCGCTCGCTCATGTCCGGAGCGTCCCAACCGGTGGTTGGGGCCCAGTAGGAACGCGGTATGGGGCCGGTATGCGCGGCCGGGCCAGCCTGATCGGGGCCAGTATGGCGACGGCATGGCGTCGCCATACTGGCCCTGAACCCTCCGTCCTTACCGTTGGCGGCGTACCACTGTGGCCGACAGGTCCCCGCACGACCAGGAGGTGGCCCATGAACAGCCGCGAGGTTCAGGGCGGGCCGGCGCCGTTCGACCCGTTGACGGCCCTGCGTGAGGCGGGCCACCCGGTGGACCTGCTCAACGAGCGGCAGCGGCAGGTGTTCGCCGAGCTGAGCAGGCCGGAGGTCGAACTGCTCAACTCGATCAAGACCCGCCTGGACGCGGCGGCCGGCGAGGTCGAGGGACAGGAACTGAAACTCGTATGAGCGCAGGGGCGGCCCGGCCTGCGCGCCGGAACGTCGTCGTCGTGTTCATCGACCTGGTCGGCTCGACGGAGCTCGCCGAACGGCTCGACCCCGAGCTCCTCCGGGACGTACTCGACCGCTACTACCAGGCGTGCACCTCCGGCATCAAGGAGCACGGCGGGGTGGTGGAGAAGTACATCGGGGATGCGATCATGGCCGCCTTCGGCATCCCCGCGTCCCGCGAGGACGACGCGCTCCGGGCGGTCCGCGCCGCGCACGCCGCGCTGCAGCGGGTGCGGGAGCTGAGCGACGGCCTGGCCCCCACGCACGGCATCCGGCTCGACGTGCACTGCGGCGTGAGCGCCGGGGAGGCGGTGGTCATCGCCACTCCGGGAACCGACCTGCGCGTCATCGGCGACACCGTCAACACGGCCGCCCGCCTGCAGTCCGTCGCGGGCGTCGGCGAGATCCTCGTCGGGGACGAGGTCGCGCGCATGGTCCGCGCCCAGGCGCGGCTCGAGCCCGTGCCGCCGCTCACGCTGAAGGGCAAGAGCCACCCCGTACGGGCCTGGCGGGTGACCTCCCTGGAGCCGGACACCGGCCAGGACGACGACCAGGTCCCGCTCATCGGCCGCGCCGACGAGATCGGGCGGCTCCGCGCGGCCTACCGCGAGGCGGTGCGGGACCGCCGGTGCCGGGTGGTGACCGTGCTCGGCGTGCCGGGCATCGGCAAGTCCCGGCTCGTGCGCGACTTCGTCCACGAGCTGCCCGCCGAGGTCACCGTGATCACCGGCAGGTGCCGCTCCTACGGCGTGGGGATCACCTATCGCCCCATCGTGGAGATGGTCGAGTCGCTCGGCGACGACTGGCGGCACATCCAGCCGGCGCTGGAGGCGTCGAGCCGCTCCACCCTGCGCGGGCTGGCGACGGCCGACGCCTCGCGCGCGCCGCGCGCCGGGGAGGACGCGGGCGTCGAGGAGATCTCGCGGGCGGTGCGCGCGCTGTTCGAGGCGCTGGCCCGGCGCGGCCCGCTGGTGGCGGTCTGGGAGGACCTGCACTGGGCCGAGCCGACCCTGCTCGACCTGATCGACGATCTCGCGGCGTGGCTCGCCGACGTGCCCGTCCTGGTCGTACGGGTGGCCAGGCCCGAGCTGCTGGAGGCACGGCCCGCCTGGGGGGACGACAGGGGCCGTGCCGTCGCGTTCGAGCTGGGGGCGCTCGACACGGCGCACATGGAACGGCTGGTCGCCGAGCTGGCCGCGCACCGGCTGCCGGAGGCCGAGGTGGTCGCCCACGACATGGCCGCGGGCCCGGCCCTGTGCCTGCGGGTCGCGCGGAGCTCCGACGGCAACCCGCTGTTCGCCGAGCTGCTGCTGGAGACGCTGGCCGAGGAGGGAGAGGACGCCCCGCTTCCGCCCACGATCCAGGCGCTGCTCGGCGCGCGCCTGGACCGGCTCGACGAGGGGGAGCGCGACGTGCTCGAACGCGCCGCGACGATCGGCCACGTCTTCACCCGCGAGCAGCTCGGCGTGCTCTGCGCGGCCGAGCCGCAGGCCCGGCTCGACGTCGACGAGCTGCTCGGACGCCTCATCCGCACGCGCATGGTCCGGCGCGGGGAGGCGCCGGGCTCGTTCCACTTCGCGCAGACGCTGACCCGGGACACGGTCTACGCCATGACCCGCAAGGACCTGCGGGCCACCTGGCACCTGGCCCTCGCCGACCGGATCGCCGACCGGATCGCCGACCAGGCCGGCGCTGCCGTCCCGTCCCGCGCCGCCCTCTCGTCCCGTGCCGGTGAGGAGAGCTCGCACGGCGACCTGGCCCACCATCTGGAGACCGCCTGCCTGCTCAAGCGCGAGGTGCGGCCGGACGACCCGCTGCTGCCTGCGCTCACCGAGCGGGCCGCCCGCGCCCTCGTCGGCGAGGGCACCCAGGCGCTGCACCGCAAGGACCTGCCCGCCGCCATCGCCCTGCTGGAGCGGGGACGCGACCTGCTGCCGGTCGGCCACGCCGAGCACCGGGTGCTGGCGGTGCGCATCTGCGACGCCGGGCTGGCCCGCGGCGAGGCCGACCGGCCGTACGACGCGCTGGACGTGGCCGAGCGGATGCTGCCGGACGACCGGCGGGGCCGGCTCATCTGCGCCATCCAGCGCGAGACGCTGGCGGTGCGCTTCGGCACCCGGCCCGCGTCGGCCGAGCCGTTCCGCGACCTGCTGGCCGCCGACCCCGGCGACGACCTCGGCTGGTGCCGTTTCCACCATCTGGAGGCGCTGGTGCGCATCGGCGAGGGCCGGTTCGGGGCGGCGGAGGCGGCGCTGCGCGACGCCCTGGCCCGGGCCCGTTCCCTCGGCGACAGATATGAGGAGAACCGCCTGCTCAGCGGGCTCTGTGAGCTGGCGCAGTGGTCCCCCACGCCGCTGGCCGAGGGGCTGAGCCTGTGCGTCGGGGTGTCGGCCAGGTTCCGCGCCGACCGGGCGATGCTCCTGCCGGTCCTGGTCACCGAGGCGCGGCTGCTCGCGCTGGCGGGCTACGTCACCGCCGCCAGGGCCGTCCTCGACAAGGCCGAGCGGCACGCCGGCGACCTTCATCTCGACCTCGCGGCGACCGCGGTCCTCCAGGTGCGCGGGCTGGTGGAGTCGCTCGTCGACCGGCACGCCGAGGCGGAGGCGCTGTTCCGCAGGGCGGCGGCGGACCTGCACCGGGCGGGCCAGTCCGAGCCGGCCAGGACGCTGGAGCTCTACGCGGCGCGCGAGCTGCTCCGGCAGGGGCGCCACCCCGAGGCCGCCAGGGAGCTGCACCGGGTGCGGGCCGCGGGCGGACGGCTGCAGGCCCGCGGCGAGCTGACCCTTCTCGCGCTGAGCGCCCGGGTCGCGTCCCTCGACGGCGACCACGGCGCGGCGGGCGCCGTCGCCGCTCTCGCGGAGGAGCTGCTGGCCCGCACCGACGACCCCTGCCTGCGCGGGGACGTGCTGGCCGACCTGGCGGAGGTGCACCGCGCGGCCGGGCGCACCGCCGCCGCGGCGCGGGCCGCGGCCCGAGCGCTGCGCGACTACGCGGACAAGGGAGCGGAGCTGCCCGCCCGGCGCGTACGCCGGTGGATCGAGGAGGAGAGGCGACTGTGACGCAGCCCCCATGGCGCCGGGAGCGGCGTGAGCACTTCCCCGGTGTGCCGGCCTGGAGCCTGGCGACCTCCCGGCTGGCCCCGGAGGAGTTCGGCGTGAGCCGCCTGGAGGACGTCACCAGGGAGTGGGCCTGGGGTGGGGACGGCGCGGGTGATGGCAGCGCGGGTGATGACGGCACGGGTGGTGACGGCACGGGTGGTGACGGTGCGGGTGGGGGCGGCACGGGTGACGGCGGTGCGGGCCGCGCCGACGGGGCGGACGTGCGCGTCTGCGTGCTCGATACCGGCGTGGACGCCGGTCACCCGCGGGTCGGCGGCCTGGAGCGGTCGCTGGTGGTCGCCGCCGACGGTGACGACCTGACGGTCGCCGACTGCGACCCGGAGGACCCCGTGGGGCACGGCACCGCATGCGCCGGCGTGATCCGCTCGATCGCCCCGGCCGTCTCGCTGACCTCGGTGCGGGTGCTGACCGACGGGCGCTCCGGCAGCGGCGCCGCCCTCCTGGCCGGGCTGCGCTGGGCCGTCGAGGAGGGGTTCGACCTCGTCAACCTCAGCCTGTCCACGACCCGAAGCCAGTATCTGCCCGAGCTGCACGAGCTGGCCGACCGGGCGTACTTCCGGCGCTGCCTGCTGGTGGCCTCGGCCCATAACATGCCGGTCGTCAGCTTCCCCTGGACCTTCTCCTCGGTCATCTCGGTGGCCAGCCACGACGAACCCGACCCGATGACCTACTACTACAACCCGGCGCCGCCGGCCGAGTTCCTCGCCCGGGGCGTCCGGGTCCCGGTGGCCTGGCGCCGCGGCAGGGAGATACGCAGCACCGGCAACAGCTTCGCCGCGCCGCACATCACCGGGATCTGCGCGCTCATCCTGAGCAGGCACCGGTGGATGACTCCCTTCCAGCTCAAGTCTGTGCTCTACCTGGCCGCCAGCAACGTCGTCGCATCCAAGGGAGGCACGCATGTCCGTGCATGAACGGCGCTCCGACAGCGAGATCACCGAGCGCAAGCTGCTGCAGTCCACCGTCGAGGTCGCCAGGCACGTGTTCGCCTCGGCCGCGGCGTCGGTCTTCCTGGTGGACCATGAGACCGGCGAGCTGGTCTTCGAGGCCGTGTCGGGCGAGGGGGAGCAGCACCTGGTCGGCACGCGCTTCCCGGCCGGCACGGGCATCGCGGGCTGGGTCGCGGCGAGCGGCCAGCCGATGATCGCCGACGAGGTGGCGGCGGTGCCGCAGTTCGCCCACGACGCCGCCGAGTCCACCGGGTATGTCCCCCGCAGCATCATGGCGGCGCCGGTGATCCGGCAGGAGAGCTGCATCGGTGTGCTGGAGGTGCTCGACAGGTCCGCCACCTGGCGGGGGGACCTCGCCGACGTGGACCTCCTCGCGATGCTCGCCGCCCAGGCCGCGTACGGCCTGGAGCTTCTGCTGCGGCTGCGGCGGGCCGAGGCGGCGCTCCCGGCCGCGCCGGGCGGCGACGACGTCCACGTGCTGCTGCAGCGGATCTCCGACCGGGTGCCGCGAGGCGGCGGGGCCGCCGACCCGACCGCCCTGAAGCTCCTCGCCGCGGCCGAGGAGCTGCTGCAGTCAGCTTCTCGGCCGTAAACGACCGAGCTTGCGGCTCCTCGCCATCGGTGGATTCGACGGTTCAGGCCGCGTCGTCGGCAGCGTGACTCACTGCCGGCCCGCGACACCGCGCGCGGCGATGTTGCGGGCCGCGTCTTCCAGGGCGATGCCCCGTCCGGTGTGTTCTGCCTCGGTCACGATCTGCTTGGCGACGGCGTGGTGGGTGTTCGCGGCGAACCGCGCCTCCTTGCGGCGGCGCCTTTCAGCAGCCGCTTGGCGGCCTTGGCCTGCACCGGCGACGTAGCCGGCGCTGCCGGTGGCGATGAGCGTTCCGTGCTTTCACAACCTCGGATCAGGGAAGCGTTTTTGGCGGAGTCTGGGACCGCGGCGGAGATTGCCGACCTGGTCGAAGGCGGTATGAGCCAGGACGAAAGCCACGATCGTCAGGGGGGAACAGCCGCTCATGGAGATGCCCGTAGTCAACCATTGCGAGGCCACCTCGTGCGCGTACAACCGCGACCGCATGTGCCACGCCACCGCCATCACGGTCGGGGACGCGTCACACGCGCATTGCGACACGTTCTTCACCGCGCCCACGCAGGGAGGCGACCAGGAGACCGTGGGCCGGGTGGGCGCCTGCAAGATGTCCGACTGTCAGCACAACGTGGCGCTGGAATGCCAGGCGCCCGGCATCGACATCGGCTACTCCCAGGACGAGGCCGACTGCCTCACGTACGCCCCGGCGTAGGCCCGCCGGCGAGCAGGCCAAGGCCGTGGGCGAGCTGTTCGGCCTTCTTCAGCACGTCGTCCTGCCATGAGGTGAGCGGGTGCTGCGGAGAGGAGGCCCACACCTCGTCGAAGGGGTCTCCGACGCCGGTCTCGTGTCCCGACAGGGTCTCCAGCACCGCCAGGCCGCAGAACGGAACGTACACCGGGGAGTAGCCGCCCTCGTGGGACATGACGAGGCGGCCCTCGCAGACCTCCTCGGCGACGTCCATCAACTGCCGGGTCAGCGCGCGGTATCCGGCGGCCGTCACGGTCATCCGCCCCAGCGGGTCCGCCGCGGAGGCGTCGAACCCGCTCGCCACCATGATGAGTTCGGGCGCGAACGCCCGTACGGCGGGCACCACCACGCGGCGGAACGCCTCGATGTAGGCGCCGTTGCCGCATCCGGCCGGAAGGGGGATGTTGAGCGCCGTCCCCGCGCCCGCTCCCGTGCCGGTCTCCGCGAACGTGCCGCTGTGCTGCGGGAACAGGTGTTCCTGGTGAATGGAGACGGTCAGCACGCCGGGGTCCTCGTAGAACGCCGACTGCGTCCCGTTGCCGTGGTGCACGTCGTAGTCGACGACCGCGACCCGGCGCACCCCGTGGTTGGCGCGCGCCCACTCCACGGCGACCGCGATGTTGGCGAACAGGCAGTAGCCCATCCCTCGGTCGCGCTCCGCGTGGTGTCCCGGGGGGCGGACCAGCGCGTACGCGTTGTCCGCCGCCCCCGTCAGCACCGCCTCGGTCGCCGCGATCGTCCCGCCCGCCGCCAGCCGGGCGATCTCGTACGAGCCCGGCCCGAAGGGGGACTGTCCGTCACCCGCGTCACCGCCGCCCGCTTCGCTGAGGGCCCGGATGCGTGCCACGTGCGCGGGACTGTGCACGCGCAGCAGGTCCTCTTCCGTGGCGGGTCGCGCCGGGACGCGCAGCAGGTGGTCGAGCAACCCGGAGACCTCGACGAGCCCGGCGAACCGGGTCTTGGACTCCGGGCTCTCGAAGTTCCGGAATGGCTGGACGGCCCCGCCCGCGGGCAGCAACCCGGCGTGCGTGCCCGTGTCGTGCCAGGCGTAGCGCTCGTGCCAGACGTATCCGGTGGTCATGGATTCCAGGCTCCTCACTGAGTGGGTAGGGTTTCGGCCCGGGTCACGCCGGCGACGTCGTCGAAGAGGGCGGCGATCCGGGCCTCCTCGGCCTGCGAGCGCGGCCCGAGGAACGCGAGACCGACGTAGACGGCGGTGTTGACGATCAGACCGGCCACGCCGGAGGTCAGTCCGCCGAGCCAGGGAATCGAGGTTTCGTACACCGCCTGGAGCACCGCGGCGACGGCGAACCCGGTCAGCATGGCCGCGATCGCCCCGGCCGCGGTGCCTCGCCTCCAGAAGATGCCGAGGAAGAGCGCCGGTGCGAGCTGGCAGATGCCCTGGTAGGAGATGATCGCGAGGCTGGCCAGGCCCTGGCTGTTCGAGGTCGCGGCGGCGGCGGCCGCGGCGAGCACGGTCAGCACGATCACGGCGGTCTTGGCCGCGGTGGTCTCCCGCCCGTCGTCGGGGCGGCCGTCAGCCCGGCGGGGCAGCACGTCGTTGCTGATCAGCGCGCCACAGGCCTGCATGTTGGCGTCGACGTTGCCCATGGTGGCGGCCAGGACGATGACCCCGGCCAGGGCCACGAGCACCGTGCCGCCGACGCCCGCCGTGATGAACCAGACGTGGTCGGGCGCGGCCGAGACGCCGGGGACCGTCGAGGCCAGCATGCCCAGCAGGCTCAGCGCCGTGGCGAAGACGAGGACGTAGGGCGCGATCTGCACCGCCGACCGCTTGATGACCGCCGCGCTGCGCGCCGTGAACAGCCGTACGAAGATGTCCGGCCAGCACCAGCCGCCGAGCGCGCCGGTCAGCACGATCGACATCAGGTAGAGCGGGCCGGTCTCGCTGCCGGGTCCGGGCAGCGAGAAGAACGTGCCGGGGAGCTTGTCCAGGGTGTGCCCGTTCGTGAGCAGCCACACCAGCAGCCCGAGGATGACGCACAACCCCAGCACGTACGCCACCAGGCCCTGGACCATGTCGCTGACCACGACGCCGCGCATTCCCATGCGGACCGTCCAGATCTGGCGCAGCGCGAGGAAGCCGATGCCGATCAGGATGGCGGCGTTCGCCGACACCCGTCCGAAGGACAGGTACGAGAACACCAGGCCGAGCGACTGCAGCCCCAGGACCAGCCAGGGGAACGACGCGACGATGCCGATGACGGCGGCGACGGTCCGCACGTGGCGGGAGCCGAAGCGCAGGCCGAGGAAGTCCGCCTGGGTACGCAGGTCGAAGCGGCGCCCCCAGTCGTGTACGCGCTGGGCCATGAAGAACATCAGCACCACGGCGAGCAGCGAATAGGGCAGGTAGTAGAAGCCGAGCACCCCGGAGCCTGCGGCCAGGCCGGTGAAGGAGATGAAGATCGATCCGGGCAGCCATGTGTTCAGGAACGACATGGTCTGATACCAGGAGCCGAAGGAGCGTCCGGCGACCGCGTAGTCGCTGAAGTCGTGGTTCGCCCGCTTGGAGCGTTCGAGGACGACCACGATCAGCAGGAGCAGCAGGGCGATCGCGCCGTATCCGACCAGCATGTTCACGACCGGCCTCCGGGGGTGGTCGCGCGCGGGCGGTCGAGCGCGTACATGACCAGGATGCCGGCGAGCACGACGGCTCCGCCGCCGACGAAGTAGAGCAGGGAGAGCGCGGGGTTCGCGCGGTTCCCGACGAACCAGTACACGGGCGGGCAGAGCGTCAGGACGACGTCGAGGATGAGCAGGGCCGCGAACAGGCCGCGCGGCCGGGGACGGGTACGGGGGGCTTGGCTCATGGCGGTCCTTAGTGCCGTAGTGCGATGAGGTGGACCACGTTGAAGATGCCGGAACGTTCCGGCGTCGCTAAAGTAAATGCAGTCGGAACGTTCCGGCAAGACCTCGGAGTTAACGTCGTGAAAAATGTCGAGGGGCACCCGAAGCGGCGCACCGGCGAGCAGCAGGGCGCCGACGAGCAGGGGGCCGCGCCGCCGCCGTCCGAAGGGGCGCCGGGGGCGTCATCCGCGCCCGTCCCGGGGCCTGCCCGTTCGGTGACGATCGTCGACGTGGCCCGCCACGCCGGGGTCTCCAAGACCACCGCCTCCGACGCGCTGTCCGGCGCCGGCCGGGTCTCGGCGCGGACCCGGGCCCGGATCGAGGAGGTCGCCGCGAGGCTCGGCTATCACCCCAACACGGCCGCCCGCCATCTGCGCAACAGCCGCGTCGGCGCGGTCGGCCTCTACCTGCCGCGCCAGGTGATGGGGACGGGTTTCTACATGGAGTTCGCCTTCGGGGTCGCCGAGCGTGCCCGGGCGGCCGGGCTCGACCTCACCCTGCTCGGACCCGACTCCAGCGGGATCAAGGCCCCTCGGCTGCGGGTGGACGGTCTGATCATCCTGGACCCGATCCTGGACGATCCGGTCGTCGCGGACCTGCTCGGTGGGGGCGTTCCGGTGGTCACCGTGGGTTACCACCGGGGTTCCGGTCCCGCGCCGCGTGGCGTCCTGAGCGCCGACCACGTGGAGACGACCAACCTGCTCCTCGAACATCTCGGCTCCCGCGGCTCCACGATGCCCGGACTGATCATGCCGGACGGGGACTTCCTCACCGACTGGTCGCTGACGCTGCAGGAGACCTACGAGAGGTGGTGCTCGGCGCACGGCGTGGAACCCGCCACCAGAGGTGTCGCGGTGGACGCCTCGCCAGAGACGCTCGACGCGGTCGTCCGCGACCTGATGGCTTCCCGCCCCGACCTCGACGCCCTCGTCTGCGCCCCGGACGGCAGCGCCCTGCGCGCGCTCGGCACGCTGCGGTCGCTGGGACGGCGGGTCGGTGAGGAGTTGCTGCTCGCGTCGTGCGTGGCGAGCCAGAGCCTGGAGATGTGCGACCCGCCGATCACCGCCGTCGACCTGCGCCCGCGCGCCTACGGCGCGAGCGCCGCCGAACTGCTCGCGGAGATCCTGGCGGCGGACGCGGCCGACGACGAGCCCATCACGCGGGTGCACCCGGCCGAGCTACGGATTCACGCCTCGACCGGCTCCGAACCCGCCGGACCCGCTCGTCCATGACGAAGTCGCCGCCCCCTCGCATCCCGCGCGACGACGCGGGCCGCTGATCGCGTTTGGGTAGGCTTCGGCTATGCATTGAGTCCTGCCCGGAAGCCGGGCACCGCCATCGTCTCCTTCGTGTCACGCGATCGAATCCGGAACTCACGAAGGAGACATTCACCATGCCCGCGTCGATTCGCATCGACGTCCCCGAGGCGCTGGCCGCCTCACACAGCAAGTACGGCGGTGCGTCCGGTCGCGCCTGGATCGCCGCGCTGCCCAGGCTGGCCACCGATTTCCTGGACCGGTGGACGCTGCGGTTGGACGGCCCGGGGCGGCACGGCATGGCATCGCTCGTGCTACCGGTGACCCGCGCGGACGGCACGCCCGCCGCGCTCAAGCTCCAGCCGGTCAGCGAGGAGCACGCCACTGAACCGATCGGGCTGCGCGTCTGGGACGGCGACGGGGCGGTACGCCTGCTCGACCACGACCCGGACACCGGCACCATGCTCCTGGAGCGCCTGGACGCGACCCGGCCGCTGTCGTCGGTGGCCGACGACAGCGCCGCCCTGCGGATCCTGGCCGGGCTGCTGGAGCGCCTGGTCGCGGTGCCCGCGCCGGAGGGCCTGCGCCGCCTGGCCGACATCGCCGCCGCCATGCTCGACCAGGCGCCACGCGCCGTGCTCTCGCTGGTGGACCCGGCCGATCGACGACTGGTGCGGACCTGCGCGTCCGCCGTGGCCGAACTGATCGGTGAACCCGGTGACCGCCTGCTGCACTGGGACCTGCACTACGACAACATCCTCGCCGGAGGGCGAGAACCCTGGCTGGCCATCGACCCCAAACCACTCGCCGGCGACCCCGGCTTCGACCTGCTGCCGGCACTGGACAACCGGTGGGACGAGGTGGTGGCGACCGGTGACGTCACCCGCGCCGTACTCCGCCGCTTCGACCTGCTGACCGAAGCCCTCGGTCTGGACCGGCGCCGGGCGACCGGCTGGACGCTGGGCCGCGTGCTGCAGAACGCGTTGTGGGACGTCGAGGACGGCGAGACCGCGCTGCAGCCGGCCCAGGTCGCCATCGCCACCGCCCTTCTGCGCCATCGGGCGCGCGGCAGGCCATAACGAGCCCGTTCACGGTCCCGGCACGCGGCGAGGGCCCCGCCCGAGGTGGTCGTCATCGGTCCACGGGGGCGAAGCGGGCGATGGGGTTGACCAGCTCGCCGGCCATCTGCAGCGCAGCCGACGGGTCGGCCAGGTCCACCATCTGCCGGTTGTTGCGCAGTTGCAGGCGGTTGAGGCACGACAGGGCGAACGTCTCGGCGAACAGGTCGTAGCGCAGGAACCGGTCCGCGAGGTGCGGGACCGACCGCTGGTAGGCCGCCGCGCACTCGGCGACGGTCCGCCAGAAGGCGTCCTCGTCCAGCACGGCGTCCGTGGCGAGCACCGCGTTGAGGAAGCGCAGGAAGCAGTCGAAGACGTCGGTGAAGATCGACAGCAGCCGGTGTTCCTCGGGCACCTCGGCGCGGATCCTGGCGACCTCGGGCGGCAGGTCCGCGTCCGGGTCCATCACCACGATCTCCTCGGCGATGTCCTTGAAGATCACCCGTTCCACCGCGCCGCCGTCGAGGACCAGGATGACGTTCTCGCCGTGCGGCATGAACGCCAGGTCGTACGCGTAGAAGGCGTGCAGCAGCGGGACGAGGTACGCGTCGAGGTAGCGCCGCAGCCACACCTCGGGGGCGAGGCCCGACTGCTCGATCAGCGCCGCCGCGAACGACCGCCCTTCCTGGTCGGTATGCAGCAGGGATGCCATCGTGGCCAGGCGCCGGCCCGGCTCCAGGCCGGCGACCGGGCTCTCCCGCCACAGCGCCGCCAGCATCTTCCGGTACGGCGAGTAGCGGTCGGTGGCCGCCTCGTACAGGCGGTTGCGGTAGCCGACGGCCGCCCGCTCACGGATGATTGTCAGGCGGGTCGCGCGGAAGACCTCGTCGTCCCAGATCAGGTCGGCGAGCCAGTCGTTGATCGCGGGGGTGCCCTCCATGTACGCCGCCGACAGGCCCCGCATGAAGCCCATGTTCAGCACCGACAGCGCCGTCTTGACGTAGTGCTTCGACGGCGCGCTCGCGTTGAAGAACGTGCGCACCGACTGCTGCGCGAGGTGCTCGTCGTCGCCGGGGCCCAGGCAGACCAGCCGCCGCTCGGCGACCTCGGCCGCGAACGTCACCGAGATCCGGTTCCACCACTGCCAGGGGTGCACCGGGACGAGCAGGTAGTCGGCCATGTCGAGCCCCAGGCCGGCCAGCGTGCCGGCGAAGCGGGCCAGGACCTCCTCGCCGAGTTCGCCGCGCGTGAGCCGTTCATAGTCGATGTCGCGTGAGCAGGTGAACGTGGTGTGGTCGCGGTGGGCGGCCAGCCAGATCAGCCGTACGGGCGCGGCGGCCTCCGGGGCGTACCGGTGGTGGTCGTCGATCCCGTAGCCGATCCGGCCGCTGTTCGCCACGAAGCACGGGTGGCCCTCGGTCATGGCGGCCTCGATCTCCTGGAAGCCGGCCTTCGCCAGCTCGGCCACACCGACCGGCGGGCGGCTCAGCTTGTACGCGAGGCTCGCCAGCGTTGAGGTGATCTCCTCCAGGTAGACCGGGAGGATCTCGTCGCTCAGCCCGAGCGGGCCGCGCATCTCGGTGACGAACTCCAGCGCGTCCAGCGGCAGGGTCTCGCCGGAGAGCCGGTGGCGGGTGACCTCGCCGATGTGCCAGTGGTCGAGGGACATCACGGTCGCGGTGAAGCGATACTCCACCTCGCCCCACCCGCAGCCGCCGGGCACGGCGAAACGGCCGTCGCCGAGCGGCCGAGGGGTGAGCAGCCGCTCGTGGGCGAACTCGGCGAGCGCCTTGCGCACCAGCCGCCGGTTGGCCCGCTCCCACAGCTCGGGCGTGAGGTGGGAGACCGCCTCGATCGGGTTCACGGCATCACCTTCCGGGTCGCGGCCAGGAACCTCTCCCGGGTGCAGACACTCAGCAGGGCGTCCTTCTCCGGCTTGGTGACCGTGCCGACGACTTCGAAGCCGACGGCCGCGTTGAGCGCGTGCACGGCCGTGTTGCGCACGTCGGGCTCGACCACGACCCGCCGGGTCGCGGGATCGGCGAACAGCGACGCCATGACCGTGGTGATCACGGCCAGGGTGAAGCCGTGGATCGGGGTGTCGGCGGGCGCGCACAGGAAGTGCATGCCGATGTCGCCCTCCTCGGCGTCGTAGAGCCCCGCCAGCTCGACCCGGGCGGGGTCGTAGCTCTCGGCCAGGAAGGCCGGGCGGCCGTTCACCAGCCCGAGGAACGCGTCGCGATGCGGGTGTTCGACGATCTCGCGGTATTCCTTCTCCACGCGGGCGACGTCGGCGTCCTGCATCATCCAGAACACCGCCTTGGGGTGGGTGACCCAGGCGTGCACGACCGGCGCGTCGGCCTCCGGGTCGAGCCGGCGCACGGCGAGCTCGCCGACCCGGTCGTCCCTGCGGCGAAAGAGGACGTCGCTGTGCCTACTGATTCGCTCGCTCACGCGACCACGCCCTCGGGCGCGCCGAACTCCTGGAAGGCGATGGCCTTCTCGATGGGGTAGTGCTCCCGGCCCAGGATCTGGCTGATGATCCACGAGTTGCGGTAGGGGCCCATGCCGAGGTCGGGGGAGGTGACGCTGTGGGCGTGGGTGGCGCCGTTCTGTACGAAGATCCCCCGGCCGGTGACGTCGACACTGTAGTTCCTGGCCACGTCCAACCGGCCGTGCCGGTCCCACCGGATCCGGTCGCGTACGGGATCGAGGAAGGCGGGGGGCTCGTAGCGGTAGCCGGTGGCCAGCACGAGCCCCTGGGTGACGAGCGTGAAGTCGCGCTCCTGCTCCACGTGGCGCAGCCCGAGCGTGTACTCGCCCCGGCCGGCGTCGTAGGCCGCCTCGCGCAGCTCGGTGCAGGTCAGCAGCCGGGTGGGGATCGGGCCGCCGACGGTCTTGGCGTACAGCAGGTCGAAGATCTCGTTGATCAGCGCCGCGTCGATGCCCTTGTAGAGGCCCTTCTGCTCGGCTTCGAGGCGGTAGCGGGTGTCCTCCGGGAGCGCGTGGAAGTAGTCGACGTACTCGGGGGAGGTCATCTCCAGCGTCAGCTTGGTGTATTCCAGCGGGAAGAACCGCGGGGACCTGGTCACCCAGTTCAGCCGGTAGCCGCACGTGTCGATGTCGGCCAGCAGGTCGCGGTAGATCTCGGCGGCGCTCTGCCCGCTGCCGACGATCGTGATGCTCTCTTTCGTCTGCAGCGCGGCCTTGGCGTCGAGGTAGCCGGCGTTGTGGACGAGGTCGCCGCCGAGGCCCCGGCAGGCCTCCGGCACGTACGGCGGGGTGCCGGTGCCGAGCACGAGGTGCGGGGCCCGGTGCTCGGTCTCCTCACCGCCCTCGGTTACCGCGCGCACGACGTAGTGGCCGTCGGCCTCGTCGTACGTCACCGAGGTCACCCGGTGGCCGAAGCGGACGCTTCGCAGCCGGGCGGCGGCCCAGCGGCAGTACGCGTCGTATTCGGCGCGAAGCTGGTAGAAGCTCTCGCGGATGTAGAAGGGGTACAGCCTGCCGGTCTCCTTCAGGTAGTTGAGGAAGGAGTAGGGCGAGGTCGGGTCGGCCAGCGTGACGAGGTCGGCGATGAACGGCGTCTGCAGCGTCACGGAGTCGAGCATCATCCCGGGGTGCCAGGCGAAGCCGGGCCTCGCCTCCAGGAACACGCCGTCGAGCTCGGCGATGGGCTCGGCGAGGCAGGCCAGGCCCAGGTTGAACGGCCCCAGCCCGATCGCGACGAAGTCATGAGTGGACATGCGTTACCTCCGAGTGGTCGGCGAGCGGGGCGAGGTCGTCCACGTACCGCTGGGCGTGTCCGGCGAGGAGGTCGAGGACGTGCGCGACGTCGTCCAGCGTGGTCTCCGGGTTGAGCAGGGTGAACTTCAGGTAGTGGCGGCCGTCGACCGTGGTCCCGGCGACGACGGCCTCGCCGGAGGCGGCCAGGGCCTCGCGGGCGTACAGGTTCGCGTCGTCGGCGAGCTTGCTAGGACCTTCCGGCGGCAGGTAGCGGAAGACCAGGGTGCTCAGCGGCGACCGCGTGACGACCTCGAAACGCGGGTCCGCCGCGACCAGGGCGTACGAGTCGGCCGCGCGGTCCACGACCTCGTCGAACAGCTCGCCGACCGCGTCCGGGCCCATCACCCGCAGCGTCAGCCAGAGCTTGAGCGCGTCGAAGCGGCGGGTGGTCTGCAGGCTCTTGTCCACCTGGTTGGGAATCCCCCGCTCGGCCATCCGCCGGGGGTTGAGGTAGTCGGCGTGGTGGGCCGCGTG
Organism: Microbispora sitophila; assembly: GCF_014892245.1. Taxonomy (NCBI): domain Bacteria; kingdom Bacillati; phylum Actinomycetota; class Actinomycetes; order Streptosporangiales; family Streptosporangiaceae; genus Microbispora; species Microbispora sitophila. Next base: position 26,037 of record NZ_JADBGC010000007.1, read on the forward strand.
CCGCAGCACCGCGCCGTCGCGCACCAGTACGGCGCTCGAGCTGACCGGCTGGAAGAAGGACTTGTGGAAGTCGACGGTGACCGAGTCGGCCCGCTCGATCCCATCGAGCAGGTGCCGCCGTCTGCGGGAGACCAGCAGCCCGCAGCCGTACGCCGCGTCCACGTGCAGCCACACCCCGGCCGACTCGCACAGGCGGGCGATCTCCGGCAGGGGGTCGATCGAGCCGAAGTCGGTGGTGCCGGCGGTGGCCACCACGGCCATGACCACCAGTCCGGCGCGGCGGCAGCGGTCGAGTTCGCGGGCGAGCGCGGCCGGGCGCATCCGCCGATCGGCATCGGTCTCCACGGTGACGACGGCGTCCGGCCCGAGACCGAGCAGGTTCGCCGCCTTGCGCACGCTGAAGTGCCCGGCCTCCGACGTGATCACGCGCAGCCGCGACGAGGCGGCGCCGGCGATCGCATGAGCCTCCTCGCGGGCGAGCAGCAGGGCGTGGAGGTTCGACTGGGTGCCGCCGCTGGTGAAGACACCGTCGGCGGCGGGGCCGAAGCCGATCCTGCCGGCCGTCCACTCGATCAGGCGGCGCTCGATGAGCGTGCCGCCCGCGCTCTGGTCCCACGTGTCGAGTGAGGAGTTCACCGCCGACAGCACCGCCTCCCCGAGCAGGGCGGGGATCACCACCGGGCAGTTGAGATGCGCCAGGTAGCGGGGGTGGTGGAAGTAGACGGCGTCGCGCAGGTAGACCCGTTCGAGCTCGTCGAGGGCGGCGGCGTGGTCGTGCAACGGCCGTTCGAGGTCGATCGCGGCGATCTCCGGCGCGAGCCGTTCCGGGGACACGCCGCTGAACGGCCGGTCGGCGCGCCGGATCCGTTCCGCCACCCGCTCGGTTCCCGCGGCCATCGCCCGCCGGTACCCCTCCACTGTGCGGTCGTTGAACAGGTACGGCCGCGCGGCCCCGGCATGGGGATAGGTCATTGTCATCCTTACCGTGAAGAGTTAGGTGAGGCAAACCTAACTTGTGGGAGTAGACACGTGTCCCCGGGTGATTTCTCTGAAGCGTGGTCAGCCGAGCTTCTTGGCGTTCCGGATCGCCGTCGCCAGGTTCTCCAGGATCGGCGCGGCTCCGGCGTACGAGAAGCGCGGCACGGGGTCCCAGGCGACGACCTGGTCGGCCTTGACGGCGGGCAGCTTGGCCCAGGACGGCTTGGACGTCAGGTCCTTGGGCTGCAGCGCGGTGCTGCGGTTGTCGAGCAGGATCACATCGGCGTCGTACTTGTCGGCGTTCTCCCAGCTCAGGTTCTCGTAGTAGCCGCCCTCGCCGGGCTTTTCCGGCTTGACGACGTCGACTCCCAGCTGGGCGAAGTACATGAGGTCGGTGTTGACCTCCGGGTTGGACACGTACAGCACGTCGGGGCTGCCCGAGGCGGCCAGCACCTTGATCCCGGGGTTCTCCGCGACCGCCTTGCGCACGCTCTCGGCGGCGGCCTCGAACCTGGCCTTGGCCTCGGCGACCTTCGGGGCCTTGAGGTCCGCGCCCAGCGACTCGGCGAGGGCGGCGTACCGCTCGATCGGCTCGGTCATCGGGACGCGGGCCGTGCTGATGGCCACGGTGGGAGCGAGCTTGACGATCTTGTCCTTGCTCTCGTCCGGGACGTACCACAGGGCGCCGGGGTCGTACATGTGCGTGACGAGGAGCTCGGGGCGCAGCGCCGCGTACTTCTCGATGTTGAACTCGCCCCAGACGTTGCCGAGGATCGTGACCTTGTTCACGTCCAGGTCGCCGGCCTGCGGGTCGGGCGAGCCGTCGGCGCGCTTCGTCTCGCCGAAGACTCCCGCGACCTTCTGCTGCAGGCCGTAGTCGGCGAGCACCGCCGCCGTCCCGGTGAACGCCACGACCCGCGACGGGACGGCCCCGAGCGTGACCGTCTCCTTCCTGTCGTCGGTGAAGGACCACGACTTCGCGCTCTGACCTGCGGTGGAGGGCGCCGGATCGCTCGACCCGCAGGCGGCCAGCGCCAGGGTGAGTACGGCGGCTCCGCCCGCCGCGAAAAGGCCGCGACGGGACATGGGGGAGTTCAGGTTTCGCACGGTTCGTCTTTCTCTCGCGGGCCGAGGCCTTGGGGTTGATCGCTAGTTAGGTTACCCTTACCTAAGTTCTTGTCCAGAGGGGCGGTGGAAATCGCCCCCTGCCCCCCACCGGAGCAGTTCGTGGTCGTCACAGAGTCCTCGCAGATCAGCGCGCCTGCGCCGGTGCCGCGAAAACGCGCGGAAAACGCCCGGCGCGCCGCGGCGCTGCTGGGCTCGGCGATCGCGCTGGCCGTCGTCCTCGTGCTCAGCCTCGGGCTCGGCGCCCGGCAGCTCTCCCCGGCCGAGGTCTGGCACGGACTCCTCGACGCCGACTCCGCCGCCTACACGGTCGTCCACCAGATGCGGCTGCCGCGCACCCTCCTCGGACTGCTCGCCGGAGTCGCGCTGGGGGTCGCGGGCGGCGTCATGCAGGCGCTGACCCGCAACCCGCTGGCCGACCCCGGCCTGCTGGGGATCAACGCGGGCGCCTCGGCGGCGGTGGCCACGGCCGCCGGGCTGCTGGGCGTGGCGTCGTTCCAGGGCTACGTCTGGTTCGCCCTGGCCGGGGCGGCGGCCGTGTCCGTGCTGGTGTACGCGGTGGGCGGCGGGCGGGCGGCCACCCCGGCGCGGCTGGCTCTCGCGGGAGCCGCCATCAACGCGGCGCTCTACTCGTACGTGAACGGGACGATGCTGCTCGACTCGGCCTCGCTGGAGACCATGCGCTTCTGGACGGTCGGCTCGCTGGCGAGCGCACAGGGCGAGACCGCGGCCATGATGACGCCGTTCATCGCGGCGGGCCTGCTATTGGCTCTGGCTCTGGCCAGGCCGCTCAACGCGCTCGCGCTCGGCGACGACTCGGCGCGCTCGCTCGGCGCGCATCCCGCCCGGGTCCGCGCGGGCGCCATCGTGGCGGTGACGCTGCTGTGCGGGGCGGCGACGGCGGCCTGCGGGCCCATCGTCTTCGTCGGGCTCATGGTGCCGCACCTCGTCCGGGCGCTGACCGGCCCCGACCAGCGCTGGATGCTCCCCTGCTGCGCGCTGCTCGCGCCCGTGCTGCTGCTCGGCGCCGACGTGCTCGGGCGACTGGTGGCCAGGCCCGGCGAGCTGCAGGCGGGCATCGTCACGGCGGTGCTGGGCGGCCCGCTGTTCCTGTACTTCGTGCGAAGGAAGGTCAGGGTGTGAGCGCCGTACGGCCGATGCCGGCTGGAAGGATCGCCGGTGGTATGACCCCGCGGTTCAGGGCTGTCGCCGTGGGATCCGGCTGCCTGCTGCTCGCGCTCGTCTTCGGCGTGCTCGCGGTCGGCGGCGGCGACTATCCGATGAGCCCCTCCGACGTCGTGCGCACCATCCTGGGCGGCGGCAGCCCGGCGGAGGACTTCATCGTGCACGAGCTCCGGCTGCCCCGCGTGGTCACCGCGCTGCTCGTGGGCGCCGCCCTCGCGCTGGCCGGCGCGGTCTTCCAGTCGCTCGTACGCAACCCGCTGGGCAGCCCCGACCTGCTCGGGTTCACCCAGGGCTCGGCGGCCGGGGCGCTCCTCGTGGTCATCACGGGAGGCGGCAGCGCGGCACTCGCGGGCGGCGCGGTGCTCGGCGGGGTCGTCACCGGAGCGGTCATCTACGCGCTGGCCTGGCGCGGCGGCCTGCACGGGCACCGTCTCGTGCTGGTGGGCATCGGCGCCACCGCGATCCTCACCGGCGTCAACGGCTACCTGCTGACCCGGGGACGGCTGATGGAGGCGGCGCGGGCCATGCTGTGGCTCACCGGCAGCCTGGACGGTCGCGGCTGGGAGGACGTCCTCCCGCTGCTCGTCGCGATGGCGGTGCTGGCGCCGGTGGTGCTGCTCGGCTGCGCCCGCCCGCTGGCGATCACGGAAATGGGCGACGACCTGGCGCGCGGCCTCGGCGTACGGGTGCAGGGCCTGCGGCTGGTCCTGCTGGGTGCGGCCGTGCTGCTCACCTCCCTGGCGGCGGCGACCGCCGGGCCGGTGTCGTTCGTCGCGCTCACCGCCCCGCACCTGGCCAGGCGGATGACCAGGGCGCCCGGGCCGAACCTGCTCGCCGCGACGTGCACGGGCGCGGCGCTGCTGACGGGCGCCGACCTGGCCGCGCAGCGGCTGTTCGGGGGCCACCAACTGCCCGTCGGGGTGGTGACGGGGGTGCTCGGCGGCGGCTACCTCGTCTGGCTGCTCGCCGCCCAGCGGAAGGCGGGACGGATATGACCCAGACGATCGAGCACGAAATCAGCGGGCATGGAAACGGAGTGGCGGGCATGCACGACGACGGGCCGCGCCTGAGCGGCAGCGCGCTGACCCTCTCTTACGACAAGAGAGTCGTCGCCGAGGGCCTCGACGTCGCCATTCCCGACCGGTCCTTCACCGTGATCATCGGGCCCAACGCCTGCGGCAAGTCCACCCTGCTGCGGGCGCTGGCGCGCACGCTCCGGCCCGCCGCCGGGACCGTGCTGCTCGACGGGCGGGACATCACCTCCCTGCCCGCCAGGAAGGTCGCCAGGACCCTCGGCCTGCTGCCCCAGACGTCCGTCGCGCCGGACGGCATCACGGTCGCCGAACTGGTCGGCCGGGGGCGCTATCCCCACCAGCGGCTGCTGCGCCAGTGGTCGGCGGACGACGAGCGGGTGGTGCGCAAGTCGATGGAGGCCACCGGGGTCGCCGACCTGGCCGGACGCCTGGTCGACGAGCTGTCCGGTGGGCAGCGCCAGCGCGTGTGGATCGCGATGGCGCTGGCGCAGGAGACGCCGCTGCTGCTCCTGGACGAGCCGACGACCTACCTGGACATCGCCCACCAGATCGAGGTCCTCGACCTGTGCGCCCGCCTGCACGAGGAGCGCGGACGCACGCTCGTGGCGGTGCTCCACGACCTCAACCACGCCGCCCGCTACGCCACTCATCTGATCGCGATGCGCGACGGCCGGGTCGTGGCCGCCGGGGCGCCCGGAGAGGTCATGACCGCCGACCTGGTGGAGGAGGTCTTCCGGCTGCCCTGCCGGGTGATCGACGACCCGGAGACGGGCACTCCCCTGGTCGTTCCCGCCGCCCGCCGCCGTACCGAATCGGCCACGCGGTGATGAGGATTTCCGCCGGGGACGGCGTCGTGAGCATCCCGGTGCCGGAGGCTGGGTCGTGAGCATCCCGGTGTCGGAAGGCGGCGTCGTGAGCATCTCGGTGTCGGAGACGGCGTCGTGAGCAGGGTGTACCGGGACGCCTGGGGCATCCCCCACCTGCGCGCGGGCGATCCGTACGAACTGGCCTTCGCCCAGGGACGGGTCACCGCCCTCGACCGGGCCTGGCAGATCGAGGTCGAGCGGCGCCGGGCCACCGGCACGTCGGCGGAGATCCTCGGGCCGGACGCCGTCCCATGGGACCGCTTCGCCCGGCAGGCCCGGCTCGCGGACACCGCCGAGCGCTGCCTGCACGCCCTGGACGGCGACACGGCGCGCTGGGTGGGCGCCTACGTGGACGGCGTCAACGCCGGGCTGCCCGAGGGGGCACGCCGCGCACCGGAGTTCGCCGCGACGGAAGCGGCACCGCGAGAGGCGGCAGGGCCCAGAACGACAGGGCCCGCGACAGGGCCCGACGCGGCCGGTCTCGGCGCGGCAGGGTTCACAGCGACAGGGCACGCAGCGACAGGGCACGCAGCGACAGGGCCGGGCGCTCGCGGGCTCGCACCGGGCCGGTGGGAGCCGTGGACGCCGATGGCGATCTGGCTGTCCCACCACATCCTCTTCGCGCACTTCCCGGCCAAGCTGTGGCGCGAGGCCGTGGCCGAACGGCTGGGCCCCGAGGCGGTCGCGCTGTTCGCGGCCGACGGGCCGGGCTCCGGCGGGAGCAACGGCTGGCTGGTTCCCGGTGATCGCACCGCCACCGGCGCGGCCCTGATCGCGGGCGATCCCCACCGGTTCATCGAGGACCCCGGCTTCTATCAGCAGATCCGCCTGGCATGTCCGGAGTTCGACGTGGTGGGGCTGGCCGTGCCGGGCGTTCCGGGCATCGCCCACTTCGGGCACGCCGGCTCGGTCGCCTGGGCGATCACCAACGCCATGGCCGACTACCAGGACCTCTACCGCGAACGGCTCCGGCGCGGGGACGGCCGCGTCGAGGCGCTCGGACCGGACGGCTGGCGACCCTGCGAAGCCCATGTCGAGGTCGTCGAGGTGGCGGGGGAGGCCCCGGTCGAGGTCGAGGTCGTCGAGACCGAGCGCGGCCCGGTCGTCATGGTGGACGCCCGCGTCCGGGGGGAGACCGGCCACGGACCTGTGTGGGAGGCGGTGAGCCTGCGATACCCGCCCCGGGTGCGACGTGACCTGGGGTTCGCGGCGCTGCCGGCGCTGCTGCGGGCGAAGACCGTGGCCGACGTGGACCGGGCGCTCGGCCGCTGGGCCGAGCCCGTCAACGTCGTGCTCGCCGCGGACACCGGCGGCGGCCTGCTGCACCGGGTCGCCGGGGTGGTGCCCGTCCGCCCCCCGGACAACGCGCTGCGGGTCGTGCCCGCCTGGGAGCCCGGCCACGAGTGGGCCGACCGGCACGCACCGATGCCCCGCCGCGCGATCGGCGGCATCACGGTCATGGCCAACGAGCGGGGGATCGCCGCGCCGCTCGGCGTCGAGTTCGCCCCGCCCTACCGCGCCGACCGGATCAGGCGCCTGCTCGACGCCTCGCCGCGCTGGTCGGCCGGGGACATGGCGGCCGTCCACACCGACACCCTGCTGCCGAGCGCGGGCCCTCTCCTCGACTTGCTGGCCGGGCTGGACGGGCTCACCCCCGAGGCCGTACGCCTGCGGGACCGGCTGTCGGCCTGGGACCGGCGCATGGACGCCGGCAGCACCGACGCGGCGGCGTACGCGGCGGTCCGGGCCGAGGTGGTGCGGCGCCTGGCGACCCACCCCGCCCTGACATCCCTGGCCGGACTGGACGCCGCGGTTCCCGAGGTCTTCCGGCCGTGGCTCGCGCTGACTCCCCGTGTCGCGTACGCCCTGGAGAGCCTGCTGACGACCGACCTGCTGCCCGGGCTGGACCGGGCCGCCCTCGCGGAACCGGTCCGGGCGGCGTTGGAGGACGTGGCGACACGCGACGAGATGACCGGTCTCCGCTGGGGCGACCTGCACCGGCTCACCCCCTGGCGGGCGCTGCCGGCCCCGGCGATCCCGGGCGCGGCGCCGGTGGAGGCGGGCCTGCCGGGCGACCACGACTGCGTGCTGTCCACGTCGAGCGTGCCGGGCGTCACCCATCACTGCGCCCGGGGCCCGGCGGCGCGCTACGTGTGGGACCTCGCGCGGCGCGACGGGAGCCTGTGGATAGTCCCGTTCGGCGCGAGCGGCGTTCCCGGCGACCCCCACTGGCGTGACCAGCACCCGCTGTGGCTACGCGGCGAACTCGTGCCGGTGATCACGGACTGGAACCGATTGACGGAGGAGCGACATGACCCCTGACGCAGACACCACGGCCCCCGCACGGCGCGAGGCCGTGTGGGAGCAGGCGGTCGAGGGATTCGGCGTCTTCCGCATCGTGCCGGTGGACCCGCAGGCCGACACCGGCCTGATCCACTCGTGGGTCACCGAGGAGCGGGCCCGGTTCTGGGGCATGCTCGACGCGAGCCGCGAACGAGTTCTGGAGATCTACGACTACCTGGACGGTCTCGCCACCCACCACGCCTATCTCGTCCATCGCGACGACCGGCCGGTGGCGCTCTTCCAGACGTACGAGCCCGAGGCCGACCCGGTCGGGGAGTGCTACGACGTCCGGCCGGGGGACTTCGGCGTCCACCTGCTCCTCGGGCCGGCGACGGGGGAGGGTGAGCGCGGCTTCACCGCCGCCCTGCTGTCCGTGCTCCTCGCGTACGCGTTCTCCGACCCGCGCCACACCCGCATCGTGGCCGAGCCGGACACCCGCAACGACAAGGTGATCGACCGGATGCTGCGGACCGGCTTCACCCTCGGGCCCGAGATCGACCTGCCGGACAAGCGGGCCCGGCTGCTCTTCCTCACCAGAGACCACCGCTGACACAAGGAGTTGCGGAGTGCTGCTCGACGCCCTTTCCGACCATCTGGAAGGCCTCGCGGCGGAGCGGGGCGGCGTGCTGGGGGTCCTGCCCAGGCTGGTCGCCGACGACTCCCCCGGCTGGTTCCCCGCCGCCGACCTCGTCCGGGAGCCGTACGAGGGTCTGCTCGCGCTGGTGGACGAGACGGCCGAACGCTGGAGCGCGCCGCGTCACGTGGCGGCGGCGCTGCTGTGGAAGACGTACGGCTACTGGCACACGATGCCGCTGGCCCTGGGCTGGGGTCTCGGCCGCCGGGTGCCGTTGATGCGCCTGGAGGACACGCTGGTCAAGCCGTCCGCGGCCGGGGTGACGGTGGCGGCGTCCCGGGTGACCGTGGCCGTGCTCCCCGGCGACCCGCTGGCCGGGACCGAGGGCACCGTCGTCGTCCCCGATCTCGCGGCGGCCATCAGGGAGGCACTCCTGGAGAGCCAGTATCCGTTCGTCAGGGCGCTCAGCGCCGTGACCAAGGTGGGCGAGCGCACCCTGTGGGGCTCCACCGCGGAGGCGTTCGCTCACCCGCTGCTCACGCTCGGGTCGTACGCCGAGGCGGCCCGGCTGCTGGACGAGATCGGGCCGCCGGTGGCCGGACTGCTCGCGCCCGACGGTGACGGATACCGCCGCCGCACGTGCTGCCTGTGGGTGACGCTTCCGGACGCCGACCCCTGCTCCACCTGCTGCGTGCGCTGACCCGCACATGAGATCTTGACAGTCTCGCCGCCGCTGTGTCAGCGTTCCGGATGCGTGGCCCACCAGGGTTTCACGCTTTTCCATGCGCGCCGGAAGGTCAATGGTCAGGGACTCCTGACGTGCATGGCGACTGCCTGAGGGCCGGCACGTGTGCCCGGCTCTCTCGAAGTTCCGCCGCATGGGAGAGACACGATGCGATCGACAACGGCAAGACGGCGAACACGCCTGCCCTGGCTCACCGCCGCGGTGCTGGCCACGCTGGCGGCCCTCGCCACCGCCCCGGGAGCGCTGGCCGCCACCCTGTTCGGGGACGATTTCGAGGACGGCGACGCGGGCGGCTGGTCCAAGTCGGGCGGCACCTGGTCGGTGGTGTCCGACGGGTCGGCCGCATTACGCCAGAGCAAGCTGCCCAGTGACCTGGCCCGGGTCTTCGCCGGCTCGACGGACTGGACCGACTACGCCGTACAGGCCCGGGTGCGGCCGATCACGTTGAGCGGGGCCACGTCCTTCGCCGGTCTGGCCGCCCGCTCGACCTCGTCCACGACGTTCGACCGCCTGGTCCTGACGGGCGACGGACGCGTCGAACTGCAGGCCGTCCGCAGTGGCGCGGTCAGCGTGCTCGCCTCGGTTCCCCTCGCCGTGGCGCCCGGAAGCTGGTACACGCTCAGGATCGAGGAGTCCGGCGGCATCGTGCGCGGGTACATGAACGGCGCCGCGGTCGGCTCAGGGGCGAGCCAGTCGGGCAAGGGCCGCATCGGCCTGCAGACGTTCGGCGCCACCGCGTCCTTCGACGACGTCGAGGCCGGAGACATACCCTCGCCCTCGCCCTCACCGTCCACGTCGCCTTCACCGTCCACGTCGCCTTCACCGTCCCCGTCCGCCTCGCCTTCCGCCTCGCCGTCGCCGAGTGCCGGTCCGGGGACCGGGACGCTCGTCGTGGCGGCGAACGGCTCCGACACCAACCCGGGCACGCCCGACCGGCCGCTGGCCACGATCCAGAAGGCCGTCGACCTCGCGCAGCCGGGCACTGTCATCGCGATCCGGGGCGGCACCTACCCGCTCACCGCGAACATCCAGATCCTCAAGAGCGGCACCGCCGACAGGCCGATAACGATGACCGCGTACGGGACCGAGCGCGTGGTCATCGACGGCGAGCCGCTTCCGAACACGCCCGCCCCTGTCGGCGGCAGCATCCCCAGGGCCCAGCGCGGTGCGATCCACATGGAGGCCTCCCACTGGCGCCTGGTCGGCCTGGAGATCGTCAACAGCCCGTACGCGCTGTACTGCGACGGCTGCGACGACAACGTCTTCGAGCGGCTCTCCACGCACGACAACTACGAGACCGGTATGCAGATCCAGGGTGCGTCGAGCGGCAACCTCGTCCTCGATCTGGACAGCTACGGCAACCGCGACCCCCGCAAGAACGGCGAGAGCGCCGACGGTCTCGGCATCAAGGAGGGCAGCGGGTCCGGGAACGTCGTGCGCGGTGCCCGCCTGTGGAACAACTCCGACGACGGCTTCGACGCCTGGGAGTTCCTGTCCCCGATCACGATCGAGGACAGCGTCGCGTACGGCAACGGCTACAACCGCTGGAGCCTGCCCGACTACACGGGCGACGGCAACGGCTTCAAGCTGGGCGGGGGCGGCGACACCGATCCGCCCGCCGCGCACGTGGTGCGTAACAGCATCGCCTACGGAAACTCCGCGGGCGGCTTCATCGACAACGCCAACCCCGGCGCGATCACGATCGACCACAGCACGGCCTGGCACAACGTCAAGACGGGCTTCGACGCCTCCGATGCCGCGGCCACCCTCACGCGCAACCTGTCCGTCGGCAACGGCACCGCCGCCGTCCTCGGCTCCGCGGCCACCGGCGGCGGCAACTCCTGGGACATCGGCGGCACCTGGAGCGACGCCGCCCTGGTCAGCACCGATCCCTCGACGCTGACCGGACCCCGGCGAGCCGACGGCTCCATCCCGCCCTCGGACTTCCTGCGGCCCCGCAACGGCGCCGACGTGGGCGCCCGCCTCTGACCCGCCGGCAGCCCGGCGGGCGCGGCGGCCGTCACGCCGCGCCCGCCGGGGACGGGTGCTCACCGCGTCCCGAGGCTGCGGGTGGTGCCATCGGCGACCGCCTGGAGTTTGTCCGGGTTGGCGACGTTGTGAATGGTGGTGATCCGGCCGTCGGTGTCGAAATCGAAGGTGACGGTGGCGATCACACGCCCCGGGCCGCTGAAGACGATGCCGGGACCACCGTTGATCTCGACGAGTTCCGCGTTCATGTCGGCGGGTTCGATGCCCTGGTAGGCGACGGTGCCGATGGCCGCGAACCAGGCGGCCACCGTCGCCGCGCCCACGACCGGGCGCAGGGCCTGGCGGACCTTGCCGCCGCCGTCGGTCCACAGGGTGACGTCCGGGGACAGCAACTCCATCAGGGCGTTCATGTCACCGCCGGTCGCGGCGGCGAAGAACCGCTCGGTGACCTCACGCTGCCGCGACCGGTCCGTCGCGAAGCGCGGCCGGCGGGCCCGCACATGCTCGCGCGCGCGGTGCGCGGCCTGCCGCACCGCCGCCTCGGAACGCTCGACCGCCTCCGCGATCTCGGCGTGGCTGAAGCCGAAGACCTCCTTCAGCACGAACACCGCGCGCTCGAGCGGGCTCAGCGTCTCCAGCACCACGAGCATCGCCATCGACACCGACTCGGCGTCCGCGACGGTCTCGGCGGTGTCTCCGCTGGTGAGGATGGGTTCCGGAAGCCACGGCCCCACATAGGCCTCACGCTTGCGCTGGGTGGAGCGCAGCCGTTCCAGCGCCACGTTCGACACGATCCGCGTCAGGTACGCCTTCGGATCGGCCACCTGCGAGCGGTCGGCCGCCGCCCAGTTGATCCAGGCGTCCTGGACCGCGTCCTCGGCATCTGCCGCGGTGCCGAGGATGCGGTAGGCCACCGAGAACAGCAGGTTGCGATGCTGCACGAACACCTGCTGGTCGTGGTCGGGAGGCTGGGTCATCACGCCTCCCGCACCCGGGTGAAGCGGCCCCCGCGGGGCCAGAACGCACCCGAGGCGGGCATCTTCTTCATGCGGCCCCACGTGGGCCAGGGCGAAGCGGTCACCGTCTCCTTGTACCGGACCGCGACGCGGCCGGTCAGGTGCAGCCGCCGGGGGCTGTCGTCGGGGTGGGTGAACTGCACGACCGCGTCGTTCCGGCCCAGGCTGACCGGCGTGTGGTAGTAGCCGAAGCGGAACGGCTTGGGCCGCTTGCCCTTCAGCTCCCGGACGATCGACACCGCGGCGTGCACACCGGTCGGCATCCCGCCCTGGCAGGTGCCGTGCATGACGCCGTAGCCCTGGCGGATCGCGGCCGCGTCGCCCACGGCGTACACCTCGGGGTGGGACACCGACCGCAGCGTGGCGTCGGTCACGACGCGGCCGTGTTCGTCGACGGTCAGCCCGGCGGCGGCCGCCAGCGGCGACACCCGCGTACCGCACGTCCACAGGACCACGTCGGCCGCCACGCTCTCCCCGCCGGCCAGCTCGACCGTGCCGGGCAGCACCTTCACCACCGCGACCCCGCTGCGGACCTGTACGCCCAGGCGGTCGAGCGCGGACCGCAGATACGCCCTGGCCTTCGGGTTCATGGCCGCGCCCGGTTCACTGCGGCCCAGCAGCACGACGTTCAGCTCCGGGTGCCGCTCGGCGATCTCCGCGGCCGACTCGACGCCGGTCAGCCCGCTGCCGACGACCACCACCGTGCCGCCGCCGAGCCGCGACAGCCGGCCGGCCAGTACCTCGGCGTCCTGCGCGGTGTTCAGGGTGTACGCGTGGTCCTCGACGCCCGGAACCGCCGCGGTGTCGGCCACGCCGCCCAACGCGTACACCAGCGTGTCGTAGGGCAGGACGCGTTCGTCGTCGATCCGCACGGTCTTCGCGTCCGCGTCCACCGCCGTCACCCACCCGCGCTCGAAGCGGGCACCCGTGCCCTCCAGCAGTTCGGGGATGCTCAGCTCGGCCAGCCGCTGCCCGGTCGCCGTCATGTGCAGTCGCAGCCGCTCGGTGAACCGCTCCTGCGCGTTCACCAGGGTCACCTGCACCTTCTCGCTCCGCTTGACCCGGCACGCGAGCTGGATCGCCGCGGACAGGCCCGCGTACCCCGCTCCCAGGATCACCACCCGGTGTGTGGTCGCCACACCGGCTTCGTGCTGTGCGCTCATCGTCCCGCCTCCTCGTTTCGCCGTTGACGACCAGCAGATGGAAGCGGCCCGCCCATACGTGACATGCGCCCGATGTGATGCCCGCCACAGCCGGCAGGAGTAGGACTTGACCCAGCGGAACGCCTGACGGCGGGTTCCCGGGATCAAGCGCCGAGTTACGCCGCCGTGGTGGTCTTCCCCACGCCGAACATCCCGTTCAGCCAGGTGATCACGCGGATTCGTTGCGGCGTACGGCGGCGGCCCGGGCGGCGAGGAGCACGGACAGGGCCTCGCAGTCGTCCGGGGTGAGCGGCGCGAAGGGGAGCAGGTAGAGCCTGCCTCCCGGGCCGTCGACGAGCTCGACCGGCAGGGGACGTGTGGGCACGTCTGCCGGCGCGGTGATGGTCGGTGCGGTGGTGGTCATGATGAAGGCGATTCTTCCGCACCCGACCGACAGTTCCGCGCCCGCGCCGCCGTCCCGAGGCGCCGTCCCGAGGCGCCGTCCCGAGGCGCCGTCCCGAGGCGTCGCCGCGGGCGTGCGTGCCGGAGGGCTCGAAGGGCACGCCCGCTGGCAGAGGCGGGCATCAGGGGGTGAACCGGTAGCCCATGCCCGGCTCGGTGATCAGATGGACGGGGTGGGCGGGCTCCCTCTCCAGCTTGCGCCGGAGCTGGGCCATGTACTGCCGCAGATAGTGCGTCTCCTTGACGTACTGCGCGCCCCACACCTCGCTCAGCAGCTGCCGCTGGCTGATCAGCTTGCCGGGATTGCGGACGAGGAGTTCGAGGATGTGCCACTCGGTCGGGGTCAGCCGTACGTCGCCGGAGACGGTCTTGTCGGCGAGGTCCACCTCGTGCTCCCCGATCCGTACGCGGGCGGGCTCGCTCTCCCGGGAGCCGGTGCGCCGGGTCACCGCGCGCACGCGGGCCAGCAGCTCGTCCACCCCGAAGGGCTTGGTGACATAGTCGTCCGCCCCGGCGTCCAGCGCGTCGATCTTGTCCTGGTTGCCGGTGCGCCCCGACAGCACGATGATCGGGACGCTGCTCCAGCCGCGTACGCCGTGGATGACCTCGACTCCGTCCATGTCGGGCAGCCCGAGGTCCAGCACGATCAGGTCGGGACGCCGGTCCGCGGCCTCGCGCAACGCGGAGCCGCCGTCCACCGCGACGGCGACCTCGTATCCGCGCGCGGCCAGGTTGATCCGCAGCGCGCGCAGGATCTGCGGCTCGTCGTCGACGACGAGGATCCGGCTCACGGGGCCGTACCGCCGAGATCCAGAGGACCGCCGAGCTCCACCGGGCTCCTCAGCACGTCATGGGTGTGCACGGCGACGGGCAGGGCCACGATCATCGTGAGCCCTCCCCCGGGCGTCTCGTCGGGTGTCAACTCTCCTCCCATCGCCTCGGTCAGTCCGCGCGCCAGGGCCAGGCCCAGCCCGACCCCGGTGTGGTTGTCCCGGTCCCCCAGTCGCTGAAAGGGCAGGAAGATCCGGTCGTACGCGTCGCGCGGCACACCGGGCCCACGGTCGATTATCCGGATCTCGGCCCGATCGCCGTACCTGCTGGCGGTGACGAGCACGTTCTCTCCTGCGGGGGTGTAGCGGACGGCGTTGGCGACGACGTTGGCGAGCACCCGCTCCAGCAGCGCCGGGTCGGCGACGACCTCGGGCAGGTCGTGCGGAATGTCGATCTTCACCTCGGCGGGGAGCGGCCCGAGGTCGTCGATTGCCCGGGGCACGATCTCCTCGACGGCGACCGGCTGGGCGGCCACGCCCAGCACCCCGGCCTGCAGGCGGCTCATGTCGAGCAGGTTCGCCACCAGGCGGTCGAGCTTGGCCAGCGACTCGTCCGCGGTCTCCAGCAGCTCCGCGCGGTCCTGCTCGGACCACTCGACGTCGGTGGCGCGCAGGCTCTCCACCGCGGCCTTCGCGGCGGCCAGCGGGGTGCGCAGGTCGTGGCTGACCGCGGCGAGCAGCGCGGTGCGCATCCTGTCGGCCTCCGCGAGCGGTTTGGCCTGCTCGGCCTCCTCCTCCAGCCGTTCCTGCCGCAGGGCGACGGCCACCTGCGCGGCGAACGCCTCGATCACGCGCCGCTCGGAGGCGTCGAGCAGCCGCCCGCGCGCGGCGAGCACGAGGTCGCCGTCGATGTCCACGTCGGTGCCGGCGGCGTCCGGGCAGGTGCACGGCTCTCCCCCCGAGGCGGCGACGATCCGCCAGGAGGCGGGGTCGGACCGGTCGTCCGGTCCCTGTCCCGCCTCGGGACGCCGTTCCAGCAGGGTGACCGAGACCAGGCCGAACGTCTCCCGCGTACGCGCCAGCAGGGAGGGCACGGCGGCCTCGCCGCGCAGCACGTGCTCGGCCAGGGCGGACAGGATCTCCGCGTCCGCACCGGCGCGAGCCGCCTCCCTCGTACGGCGGGCCGCCACGTCCACGATCATGCTGACCGCCGCCGCGACGAACACGAAGACGACCAGGGCGAAGAGGTTCTCCGGGTTGGCGATCGTCAGGGTGTGCAGGGGCGGGGTGAAGAAGAAGTTGAGCAGCAGCGACCCGGCGACCGCCGCCGTGATCGCCGGCCACATGCCGCCGATCAGCGCCACGCCCACGACGGTGGTCAGGAACAGCAGGATGAAGCTCGGCAGCGCCAGCATGCCCCGGAAGGGGAGCAGGACGGCGGTGAGCAGCGGCAGGCCGGTGAGCGCGACCGCCCATCCCGCGAGCCTGCGCCGCCGGGTGAGCGCCGCCCGCGACCGCTGCGGGCGCTCCCGTCCCTTCTTGACCTGCTCGTGCGTGATCATGTGGACGTCGATCGAGCCGGACCTGGCGGTCGTCTCGACGCCCACCCCCCTGCTGAAGATCTGGGCGATCCGACCGCGCCGGGAGGCGCCGAGCACGAGCTGGGTGGCGTTGACGCCGCGGGCGAACTCCAGCAGCGCCCGCGGCACGTCGTCGCC
Organism: Microbispora sitophila; assembly: GCF_014892245.1. Classification (NCBI taxonomy): domain Bacteria; kingdom Bacillati; phylum Actinomycetota; class Actinomycetes; order Streptosporangiales; family Streptosporangiaceae; genus Microbispora; species Microbispora sitophila. The sequence continues at coordinate 41,984 of NZ_JADBGC010000007.1, forward strand.
CACCACCTGGTGGTAGGTGCCGCCCATGCTCTCCACGAGGGCGCGCTGGCGTGCCAGCAGCGCCGGGTCGCCTCCGGCGAGCCCGTCCGCCCGGGTGACGTGGACGGCGAGCAGGTCCGCGCCCTTGGTGCGGGCGGCGATGCGGGCCGCCCGCCGGACGAGAGTGTCGCCCTCCGGCCCGCCGGTCAGCGCGACGACGACCCGCTCGCGCGCCTCCCACGTGTCGGCGATGCCGTGCTCGGCGCGGTAGCGGTCGAGCTGCTCGTCCACCTCGTCGGCGAGCCACAGCAGGGCCAGCTCGCGCAGCGCCGTGAGGTTGCCGACGCGGAAGTAGTTGGCGAGGGCGGCGTCCACCTTCTCCGGCATGTACACGTTGCCGTGCGCGAGCCGCCGCCGCAGTGCCTCCGGGGTCATGTCGACCAGCTCGACCTGGTCGGCCCGCCGTACGACCTCGTCGGGCACGGTCTCGCGCTGCGGGATTCCGGTGATGTGCTGGACGACGTCGTTGACCGACTCCAGGTGCTGGATGTTCACCGTGGAGATCACGTCGATCCCGGCGTCGAGGAGCTCGTCGATGTCCTGCCATCGTTTGGCGTTGCGCGAGCCCGGCACGTTGGTGTGCGCCAGCTCGTCGACCAGGGCGACCCGCGGACGCCGGGCGATGACCGCGTCGACGTCCAGTTCGGTGAAGGTCGCCCCCCGGTACGCCAAGGTCCTGCGGGGGACGATCTCCAGTCCCTCCAGCAGTTGCGCGGTGCGTACGCGGCCGTGGGTCTCGACCAGGCCGACCACGACGTCCGTGCCGCGTTCCCTGCGGCGGTGCCCCTCGCAGAGCATGGCGTACGTCTTGCCGACCCCGGGTGCCGCGCCAAGGTAGATCCGCAGCCGCCCGCGTGGCATGACCGCTCACCTCTCCCTGTCGAGAGCCAGATTGAGCTCCAGCACGTTCACGCCGGGCTCCCCCAGGAAGCCGAGGGCGCGGCCGGTCGTGTGCTCCCTGATCAGCGTCCGCACCCTGCCCACGTCGAGCCCCCGTTCCCTGGCCACCCTGGGGGCCTGCAGTTCGGCGTACGCGACGGAGATGTGCGGATCGAGCCCGCTGCCGCTCGCCGTCACGGCGTCCGGCGGGACGACCGCGTGGGCGTTTCCGCGCACCGGCACCGTACGCCCCGCCGCGTAGTCCTCGCCGGGCCTGCCACACTCGACCTTCACACCCTCGTAGGCGGCGACGAACGGCGCGGCCGGGCACGCCTGGTTGACGCTGACCACCCTCGTGGGCCTGCCCACGGCGGGGAAGACCTTGAGCACCGCGCCCACCCCGTCCGCCGTGCAGTACGGCCTGGCCCCGCTGACGCCCTCAAACTCACCGACCGCCTTGGACCGCGCGCACACCTGTGTGAGCAGGGAGACCCTGCCCTTCCTCGCGGCCTCGTCCTTCCCGCGGGGATCGGGCAGCCGATCGACGACGTCCTGCGGGCCGAGGTTGCTCGCGCCCGAGGCCAGCGGGTCGTAGCCGCCCGCGGAGGGGCGGCTCTGGAAGTATCTGCGCACCGGGCGGCCGTTCCGGTCGGTGAAGCTCTGCCCGACGAGGGCGCTGCCCACGTCCCTGCCGTCCTCGCGCAGGATCGAGCCGCCGGCCCTGTGGGGCAGGAGGACCTGGGCGATGCCGGTCACCAGCAGGGGATACAGCCCGCCCAGGATCACCGTGAGCACGGCGACGGCCCGGACCGCTGCGAGGTGCCGGCGGAGCGTGTTCGGCAGGCGTTCCATCACGTTCCCAGCCATCAGGACATCCCCGGAAGGAATTGGACGAACAGGTCGATGAGCTTGATGCCGACGAACGGCGCGACGACCCCACCGAGGCCGTAGATGTAGAGGTTGCGGCCGAGCAGCTTGGACGCGCTGGAGGGGCGATATCGGACGCCGCGCAGGGCCAGGGGGATCAGCGCGACGATGACGAGGGCGTTGAAGACCACCGCGGACAGGATGGCCGACTGGGGGCTGTGCAGCCGCATGACGTTCAGCGTGTCCAGCCCGGGGTAGACCGCCGCGAACATGGCCGGGATGATCGCGAAATACTTCGCGATGTCGTTGGCGATGGAGAAGGTGGTCAGCGCCCCGCGGGTGATCAGCAGTTGCTTGCCGATCTCGACGATCTCGATGAGCTTGGTGGGGTTGGAATCGAGGTCGACCATGTTGCCGGCCTCCTTGGCCGCCGAGGTGCCGGTGTTCATCGCCACCCCCACGTCGGCCTGCGCCAGCGCCGGGGCGTCGTTGGTGCCGTCGCCGGTCATGGCGACCAGCCGCCCGCCCTCCTGCTCCTTGCGGATCAGCGCGAGCTTGTCCTCGGGTGTGGCCTCCGCGAGAAAGTCGTCCACCCCTGCCTCCCTGGCGATGGCCCTGGCGGTCATCGGGTTGTCCCCGGTGATCATCACGGTGCGGATGCCCATCCGGCGCATTTCGTCGAACCGCTCCCGCATGCCCTGTTTGACGACGTCCTTGAGGTGGATCACCCCGAGCACCCGGGCCTTGCCGCCGGACACCTCGCCGACGACGAGAGGCGTGCCGCCGGAGGCGGAGATCCCGTCCACCAGCTGCCCGACCTCGCCTGTGGGATGGCCGCCGTTGTCGCGCACCCACTTCATGACCGAGGTCGCGGCGCCCTTGCGGACCTGCCGGCCGTCCACGTTCACCCCGGACATCCGGGTCTGGGCGGTGAAGGCGATCCAGTCCGCGTGAGCCAGCTCGCCCGGCTGGCGTTCGCGCAGGTCGTAGGCCCGCTTGGCGTGGACGACGATCGAACGCCCCTCGGGGGTCTCGTCGGCGAGGCTCGCCAGCTGCGCCGCCTCGGCCAGGTCGAGCTCGGAGACGCCCTCGGCCGGGACGAACTGCGACGCCTGCCGGTTGCCGAGCGTGATCGTGCCGGTCTTGTCGAGGAGCAGGGTGGTGACGTCACCTGCGGCCTCGACCGCCCGCCCGCTCATCGCCAGCACGTTGCGCTGCACCAGGCGGTCCATGCCCGCGATCCCGATGGCCGACAGCAACGCGCCGATGGTGGTCGGGATCAGGCAGACCAGCAGCGACACGAGCACCACTCCGCTCACCCCGTCGGCGCCGAGCGCGGTCGTGTCCGGTACGCCGGGATTCTGGGCCTTGGAGTAGATCGCCAGCGGCTGCATGGTCACCGTGGCGATCAGGAAGATCACCGTCAACGCGGCCAGCAGGATGTTGAGGGCGATCTCGTTGGGGGTCTTCTGCCGGTCGGCGCCCTCGACCAGGGCGATCATCCGGTCGATGAAGCTCTCACCGGGCTTCTGGGTGATCCGTACGATGATCCGGTCCGACAGCACCTTCGTGCCGCCCGTGACGGCCGATCGGTCGCCGCCGGACTCGCGGATCACCGGCGCGGACTCCCCGGTGATCGCCGACTCGTCCACGCTGGCGATGCCCTCGACCACGTCGCCGTCGCCAGGGATGACCTCCCCGGCCTCGACGACGACGTGGTCGCCCTGTCGCAACTCCTGGGCGCCGACGACGTCCCACCGGGCGGGGTCGCGCGGGTCCGCCAGGCGCCGGGCCATGGTGTCGCGCTTGGCCGCCCGCAACGTGGCGGCCTGGGCCTTGCCGCGACCCTCCGCAACCGCCTCGGCCAGGGTGGCGAACAGCACGGTCAGCCACAGCCAGACCGCGATCGCCCAGGCGAACGCCGACGGGTTCGCGATCGCCAGGCCCGTGGTGAGGACCGCGCCGATCTCGACGACGAACATGACCGGGTTGCGCCACAGCGTCGCCGGGTTCAGCTTGCGTACGGCGTCGGGCAGCGACCTCACTAGCTGCCGGGGATCGAGCAGACCACCGCCGATCCTGCCGTTCGTGCGCCGTGATAACGTCGACATGGCTAGGAGAGTCCTTCCGCGAGCGGCGCGAGCGCGAGGGCCGGCAGGAACGTGAGGGCGACGAGGACGACCGTGACGCCCGCCACCATTCCGACGAACTGAGGGCGGTGGGTGGGCAGCGTCCCGGCGGAGACCGGCACCGGCGCCTGCCGGGCCAGCGATCCGGCCAAGGCGAGGATGAAGACGATCGGCAGGAACCGGCCGAAGGCCATGCACAGGCCGAGCGCGACACACCACCAGGGCGTGCCCGCGGAGATCCCGCCGAAGGCCGAGCCGTTGTTGTTGGCCGCGCTGGTGAACGCGTAGAGGATCTCCGAGAGCCCGTGCGGGCCGCCGTTCAGCATGGCCGCGAGACCGGCCCGGTTGCCCATCGCCGCGGCCGTGCCGGCGAGCACGAGGGCCGGGGTGACCAGGAAGTACAGCGAGGCCAGCTTGATCTCGCGCGAGCCGATCTTCTTGCCCAGATACTCCGGCGTACGGCCCACCATCAGACCGGCCACGAAGACGGTGATCACCGCCAGCACGAGGATGCCGTACAGGCCCGAACCGGCGCCGCCCGGCGCGACCTCGCCGAGCATCATGTTCAGCATCGTCATCATGCCGCCCAGGGGCGTGAAGGAGTCGTGGGCGGAGTCGGCGGCGCCGGTCGACGTCAGCGTGGTCGCGGCGGCGAACGTCGCGGAGCCGGGCACGCCGATGCGGACCTCCTTGCCCTCCAGCGCCGCCCCGGCGGCCCGGGGGACCGTGGCGCCGCCGGAGACCTCGAAGACGTTCGTCAGCAGCACGCTCGCCAGGGCGATCAGCGCCATGACGGCGAGGATCGCGTGTCCCTGCCGCACCTGGCCGACCATGCGGCCGAAGGTGCGCGGCAGCGCGACCGGGATCGCCAGGAGCAGGACGATCTGCAGCCAGTTCGTCCACCCCGCCGGATTCTCGAAGGGATGGGCGGAGTTGGCGTTGTAGAAGCCGCCACCGTTGGTGCCGAGTTCCTTGACGGCCTCCTGGCTCGCCACCGGGCCCCCGGTGATCGCCTGGGTGCCGCCGGTCAGCGTCGTCACCTCGTGCGGCGACGCGAGGTTCTGCACCACGCCCCCGGCGACCAGGACCAGCGCGGCGACGAACGCGATCGGCAGCAGGACGCGGAACGTGCCGCGCACGAGATCCACCCAGAAGTTGCCGATCGTGTCGGCCTGCCTGCGGGCGAAGCCCCGAACGAGCGCGACAGCCACGGCCATGCCGACCGCCGCCGACACGAAGTTCTGCACCGCGAGCGCGGCCATCTGCACCAGGTGGCCCATGACGGTCTCGCCCGGGTACGCCTGCCAGTTCGTGTTCGTCACGAAGCTGACGGCCGTGTTCCAGGCGACGTGGGCGGGGACCGGTGGCCGCCCGAGGGCGAGGACCAGCCTGTCCTGCAGGCGCTGCATGCCGTACACGACGAGCACGGAGACCGCGGAGAAGGCCAGCAGGGCGCGTGCGTAGACCGCCCAGGGCTGCTCGGCGTCCGGCCGCACGCCGATCACACGGTAGACGAGACGCTCGGCCGCGCTGTGGCGGGTACCGGTGTAGACCCGGTAGAGGTAGTCGCCAAGCAGCAGGTAGACGACGGCGAGCACCGCGACGACGGACAGGACGAGCACGGCCCCTGCCGCTGCCGCGCCCATCAGAAGCGCTCCGGGAACAACAGGGCCGCGACCATGAAGACCAGCAGCGCCGCGGCCACGCCGAGACCGACGGCGTTGATCACGCTCACAGGCGCTCCACCGCCCTCACGACGAGCCCGAAAATCGTGAACACCGCGATCGTCAGAGCGACGAAGATGACGTCCGCCATCCCCACTCCTCGGTTGTGATTACGTCCGCCGGCCTACGGCGGTCTCAACACAAGCAAAGTCCGGGATCGTGGGCATTTGGCCGCTCTTGACGGGTTCCATACGGGTTTGAACCGAGTATTGACGGGCTCTGTACACGGCCCACGCCGGGGGTTTCGGGCGTTCCCGCGCCGGAAATCAACGCGGTTCAACCGGCGAGTGGCGCCCCCCGAACATCTGTGTCGGCTCGGGGGAGGGGACACGGCGTGGGCGAGGTGACCGACCAGATCGTGGAGGTCGTCCTGAAGGCGCTGGCCGGAGGCGTCTTCGTGCTGGCCTTCGCGGCGCTGGCCGAGATGCTGACGCCGAAACGGCTCGCCGGGGTGTTCTCCGCCGCCCCTTCTGTCGCCCTGGCCAGCCTCATCGTCACCGCGGGCATCGCCGGCGTCTCCGACGTCCTCGCCTCGGCCCTGGGTATGCAGATCGGCGCTGTCGGTTTCACCCTCTACTGCCTGATCGCCGTTCCCCTGCTGCGCAGGTGGGGTGCCTGGTGGGGGGCGCTGGCCGCGCTCTCCGTCTGGGGCGTCGCCGTGGCCGCCGGGTACGCGCTGGCGCCTCAGGGCCTGCTCGGTGTCCGGGCCACGGCGGTCCCCGCTCCGCTCCCGCGGCCGGCGGCTTCGGAACTCTCCCCGCCACCGGCGCGCCTGTCATGAGCGCCCGTCGTGACGACGGCCCGGCTCCCGGCGACGGCCGGAAGGTGCGGCTGCGGCTCAGTGAGCTGAGGCGACCACCCAGGCGCGACTGGGTGGTCCGGTTCGCGTTCGGCGCCGGGGTGTCGGCGCTCGCCGGGATGGTGTCCGTACTGGCCGGCCCGCGCGCGGGCGGGCTCTTCCTCGCGTTCCCGGCGATCCTGTTGGCGAGCGTCACCCTCATCGCCAAAGAGGAGGGCGTGCGCCAGGCCGGACAGGACGTGGGGGGTGCGACCTTCGGCGCACTCGGCCTGATCGGCTTCGCCGTCGTCGTGGCGCTCACGGTGACCCTCTGGCCGCTGTGGCTGTCCCTCACGATCGCCACCCTGACCTGGGCGGTCCTCTCTCTGGCCCTGTACGCCGCAGTGACCCGGCTCCGCCGCTAGGTCTTCCCGAGCCCGATCGTGGCGGCGCCCGGTCACGACGGCGCTCGATTCACCCCCCGGCGTTCGCCTCGGCCGCCCGGCGCGCGGCGGCCGGGTCGGCGAGGCCCTCGCCGGTCGGCTCGTAGGTGAGCAGGACCACGCCAATCGTGCTGTTGTTCCAGATGGCCTCGGTCAGCGTGGTCGACACGACGTACTTCGGCAGGGTGTTCATCGCGTCGGCGTAGCCCCCCTCGTCGGTCATCGACGGCCAGGAGGCCGCGAAGCCCTCGTAGATGACCCGTCCGAGGAGCAGTGCCGCGCCCCGCGGATCGTCTGGTCGAGACCGGCCTGCATCGAGTCCTCGCTGACGAATCCGAAAGCCCACTCGTGCGGGTTCTCGATGCCGCCGTCAAGGGTGGTGAAAACAGACAGAACTATGCGTCCCATGGCGCGTTTCCCTCATGTCGAGTGAGATGCGGCGGCGGACGTGCGCCAGTCGCCCGCGGAGAATGCGTGCGCCGCCACCCGCTGCCGCGATGGGCGATCACGTCCGCCGCCACGGCCCGCCCCCGGACGCCATCCCGAGCACCTGGGTGCTCCGGCGCCGACAGGCCGTTGTGCAAGGCCACCGTGGCCCGGGATGCGGGCGCACGTCCACACCTGGACGGTGTCCCGGACACTTCCGGACGATCTCGGACACCTCGGAGCGTGCATAGGCTGCCGTGGAAGCGCAGGGATCTACGGGAGGAAGAGAGCGTGACCGACAGCCGGCCGCGGCCGCGGACCGCTACCACGATGCTGGAGCCCTGGAACGACTGCACCGGCGTCCGGCCCGACCAGCGCTTCCGGCTCGAACCGACCGGCGGGGACGGCTACCGCATCCGCCCGGCGTCGAGCGGCCGGTGCCTCGCTGTCAACGGGGACGACGGCGAGCCCGGGGCGGAGGCCGTCGAACGGCCCTGCGCCTCCGCGGCCGGACAGACCTTCTCATCGACTCCGAATAGCCCGCCGCGCCTCAGCCTCCGATTTCGGCCCCCGTGTTTCGGCCCTGTGTTTGTCAGGCCCCGTGTTTTTCAGGCCCCGTGTTTCAGGCCGCCGTGGGCGCGAGCTTCCCCTGGTGCACACCGGCGAAGAACGTGCGGCCCGCCATCGTCATAGCCGGCTGGAACTCGGTCATCAACTGCGTGCGGTACGGCGCGTCGGCGAAGCGCGGCTCCAACTGGAACTCGGCGGCCAGCGACCACCAGGTGACCGGCACGACGCCGGACATCGCCATCCGCTGCACCGCCGCGTCGTGCGCCTCCCTGCTGAGGCTCGCCGTGGCGTCCACCACGACGTACGCCTCGTAGCCCTCGCGCAACGCGCCCAGCGCGGTCTGCAGCACGCAGCCGTCGGTGGCGATGCCGCCGATGACCAGCCTGCGGCGGCCGGTGGCACGGACGGCCTCGCCGAAGGCCGGGTCGAGGAAGGAGTTGAACGCCGTCGTGCGCTCGATCACCGGCCGGTCGCCGATGACCTCCAGCAGTTCCGGGTAGAGCGGGCCCGAGGGCTTGGACGCCTCGCCGTTGGTCACCACCAGGCCGCTGCCGTACAACGTGGCGGTCTTGGCGAGGCCCACGACGTTGGCGATGTGCTCGCGCAGGTCGTGCGAGCGGAGCAGGTTGGCGAAACCGACGGCGTAGTCGACCAGGACCACGGTGGTGTCGTCGGGGGAAAGCGGGGCGAGGTTCATCGCGATCACTCCTGGTGTGCGAGGTCTCTAATGACCATCTGGTCAGTAATGTACGTCCACATCGCCGCTACTGTCCACGTGTACAGTAAGCGGCATGGTGTCTGACGCGTCACAGGCGAACGCCGCGGAGCCGGCGCCCGCGAGGAAGCGGGTGCGCGACCCCGAGGCACGACGAGCCGCGATCCTCGCCGCGGCCCGCTCGGTCTTCGCCGAGCGTGGGTACGCGAAGGCGACCATCAGGGAGATCGCGCAGCGGGCCGGGGTGACCCACGGGCTCGTGGTGATGCACTTCTCGTCCAAGGAGCAACTGTTCCTCGCCGCCGTGCCGGGGACGCGGGACCTCGGCGACAGCGTCCGGGGGGACGCCGACGGCCTGGCCGAGCGGGTCGCCCGCGCCTACGTCGCCCGCATGGAGTCGGCCGACAGTGCCGATCCCTTCATCGCCCTCGTACGCAGCGCCGCCGGCGATCAGGAGGCCGCCAAGGCACTGCTGCGGGCCATGCGCGAGGAGAGCATCGCCACCTACCGCACCGTGCTCACCGGCCAGGACGTCGCGCTGCGGGTCGACCTGCTCGGCGCGCACCTCATCGGGATCACGTTCAGCCGGTACGTCCTGGCCGACGGTCCCATCGCGGCCATGTCGGCCGACGAACTGACCCGCTACCTCACCATGACGCTCGACGGCATCCTGTTCGGCTCCGCCGGGGCGACCCTCTCATCCTCCTGATCGAGCCGGTGGCCCCCGATCGCCTGCCGGGCGACGTGGTTGTGAGGATATGATCCGTCCACTCTTGCGGACTTTGCGAGGAAAGGGCTGATTTGTCGCTCCACCACGCGCCCCGGACCTCTCCTCGCCGGGTGACGGGCGGACGCCGATGACGGACGAGACGCTGGCGCGCCTCCAGTTCGCGACGACGGCCGGTTTCCACTGGCTGTTCGTGATGCTCACCCTCGGCCTCGCCCCGCTGATCGCGGTGATGCACACCCGGCACGCCCTCGGCGGCGCACCGCTCATGGAGCGCATGACCCGGTTCTGGGGCCAGATCTACGTCGTGAACTACGTGCTGGGCATCGTCACCGGCCTGGTGATGGAGTTCCAGTTCGGACTCGCCTGGAGCGGGCTGGCCGAGTACGCGGGCAACGTCTTCGGCGCCCCGCTGGCACTCGAGACGATCGTCGCCTTCTTCGCCGAGTCCACCTTCCTCGGCATGTGGATCTTCGGCTGGGGGCGGCTGCCGAAGGCCGTGCACGTCACGCTGATCTGGCTGGTCACCCTCACCGCCTACGCCTCGGCGTACTGGATCATGGTGGCCAACGGCTTCCTGCAGCACCCGGTGGGGTACGAGGTGCGCGGCGGCGTCGCCTACCTCACCGACTTCGGCGCCATGCTCACCAACCCCAACGCGATCAACGCGCTGGTGCACGCCGGCACCGCCGCGCTGATGACCGGCGGCGTGTTCGTGGCGGGGGTGAGCTCCTACCACTTCCTCAAGCGGACGGCGGAGCGGGAGTTCTTCCGCGCGTCGCTGCGGCTCGGCCTGTTCGTGGCCACCCCCGCGGCGTTCGTCGCGCTCTACTACGGGTTCGTCCAGATCCCGACGCTCGTGGACACCCAGCCGATGAAGGCGGCGACCCTGCGGGGCCACATCGACGACGTCGGCTCGCTGCGGGTCGAGGACGTGCAGGCGCAACTGGCGCAGCGGTTCGGCGCGGGCGACTACCGGCCACCTTCCTGGATCGCCACCGCCTTCGACGTCATGCAGGGCGTCGGTTATCTGATCTTCCTGCTGGTCGTCGTGGCCCTCGTCCTGCTCTATAGGGACTGGTACCTCCGGTTCCGCCCGGCGGCATACCTGATGCTGGTCGCGGTTCCCCTGCCCTTCGTCGCCGCGCTCGGCGGATGGCTGCTACGCGAGGTGGGACGCCAGCCGTGGGCGGTGTACGGCGAGCTCACGACGGCCGCCGCGCGGTCGCCAGTCGGCTCGATGGCGGCGTCCCTGGTCCTGTTCTGCGGGGTGTTCCTCGCGCTGGCGGTCGCCGACTGGGCGCTGATCGCCCGGTACGCCCGCCGCGGCCCGGCCGACACCGACCTCGGCGGATCACCCGGCGACGGGCAGGCGGAGCGGCCCACCGCGTCGCTCGCCCTGTGAATGAGGAGCCCCCGTGACTCTCGAACTCGTGTGGCCGGCCCTGCTCGGGCTGCTGCTCGCCGGCTACTTCGTCCTGGCCGGTTTCGACTACGGCGTGCAGATGCTCACCCCCTGGCTCGGCCGTGACGACCGCGAGCGGCGGGCGCTGCTCAACGCCTTCGGCCCGTTCTTCCTCGGCAACGAGGTCTGGCTGGTGGCCGCGGCCGGAGTGCTGTTCGGTGCCTTCCCCTTCCTGGAAGGGCGACTGCTGTCCGGGATGTACTTCCTGTTCGCGGCGATCCTGGCCGGGATCGTCGTCGGCAACGCCGCCGTGCAGTTGCGCAGCCGACACCGGGGCGCCCCGGCGCGTCGGCTCTGGGACGGGTTGATCTTCCTGGGCGGGCTGGTGCCCGCCGTGGGATGGGGGCTCGTCACCGGCCGTCTCCTCGCCGGGGTGCCGCTGGACGCCCGGAACGCCTTCTCGCTCGGAGCCGCCGACCTGTTCCACCCCTTCGTGCTGCTGTGCGGCGCCACGACCGTCGCGGTGTTCCTCGCGCACGGGGCGTCCTTCCTGGCCTGGCGGACCGACGGCGAGCCGAGCGCGCGGGCGGCGAGGGCCGGCCGTCGCGCCCTGCTCGTGGCGGCCGTGGCGGCGGCCGCCGTCCTCGTCACCGGCTTCCTCTCCGCGGCGCGGCACGCCCTCGTCAACCCCTGGCTCGCCCTTGCGGCCGGCACGGCCCTGGTGGTCGCGCTCCTCGCCGGGGCGGCTCTGCTGCGCGCGGGCCGTACGGGCCGCGCCTTCGCCGCGACCTCGTGCGCGGCCGCCCTGCCGGTCGTCGCCCTCGGCGCGGGCCTGCACCCCTTCGTACTGGTCTCCTCCAGCGCTCCGGGCACCGGCCTGCGGCTGACGGAGGCGATGGCGGAGGCGGGCACTCTGCGGCTTCTGGCGGGCTTCGCCGCGGTCATGGTGCCGCTGATGGTGCTCTCCCAGATCTGGAGCTGGTGGATGTTCCGCGGCCGGGCCGGCCGTACGCCGACGTATCTGTAGCTCCTCCCACCATCCGAGACCGATTCTTGACGAATGCCCGTCACTAGGATGGGTACCCCGATGAGGCGGTGGGCGGCGGGGACCGCCCGGGGATGGTGGCGTGGTGACCGTCAGTGCTGAAGTTCAGATCACGGATCTGGCGATCAACGATCACGCGTGCCTGACGTTCTGCGAGCCGGAAGAACTGCTCGACCTCACCGCCGCGTTCGTACGGGACGGGCTGGCGGGAGGGCTGCGCGTCGTCTGGCTGTGCGAGGAGCCGCAGGGGGCGCTGGCCGAACTGAGCCGCCGCGGGATCGCCGTGCAGTCCGCCACCGCGAGCGGCCGGATGGACGTCGTCGCATCTCAGGAGGGCCTGCTGTCCGGGCAGGTCTTCGACGTGGATCACGCCATGGGGTGGCTGAGCTCCCAGATGGAGCTGACCTCGCACGAGGGCTACTCGGGATTGCGGGTGGCCCTCGACATGGGCTGGGCGCTGCGGCCGGTCCACGGCGTGGAGCAACTGCCCGCCTTCGAGGAGAAGATCGCGACGATCCTGCCGGACGGCAGCGTGTCGGTGCTGTGCCAGTACGACCGGGAACGTTTCGACCCGGTCACCCTCGCGTCGGTCTCCCCGTTCCACACGCGGGCGGTCGCCGCGGCCACCTACTACGACGACCCGTTGCTGCGGATCTGCCGCCAGTACGCGCCGCCCGGCATTCGGATGGCGGGGCAGATCGACCGGGCGGCCGAGGACGCCCTGGCCCTGGCGCTGAGCGAGGCGATCAGGACGGACGGCCCGCTCGTGATCAACATGGCCGAGCTGTCCTTCATCGACCTCTCCTGCACCCGGACGATCATCGACGTGGCGCGGAGCCTGGCGCCGGCCCGTACGGTCGTCCTGCGATGCAACCCCGCCATCGTGCCGCGATTCGTGCTGCTCGGCGCTCAGGGCATTCCCGGGATCAGCCTGGTGACCGCGCATGAAGGATGACGGAACCAACCACGCCTCCCACGTCGCCTCGGGCTCCGGCAGCGGGAAGCGGAGCGCCGCGACGCCGGTGCTGATCCTCGACCAGCCGTTCGACCGCGGCTCGCTCTACCCCCTGCGGGAGACGCTGGAAGCACACGCCGTCCACGCCGGGCTTCCCCACGGCCGGGCCGTGGACTTGGTGCTCACCGTCCACGAACTCGCCACCAACGCGATCTTCCACGGTTCGGGAACCGGACGGGCGAGGATCTGGCGGCTCGACGGCGTGCTGCGGTGCGAGGTCGCCGACCCCGGCTCGTCCCGGCACGACGCCGCCGAATGGCCGGTCAGGCACGGGCACGGGCTGTGGCTCGCCCGCTACCTGTCGGACCGGTTCACGATCGACTCCGGCCCGGACGGCACCGTCGCCACGGCCCATTTCACCCTCCCCAAGCCCGCGTCGCGCCGGCCCGCCACTCCGCGGCTGCGCCGTCTCGAGTCGCACGCCGTCCTGGAGCTGGACGGCGCTCTCGACGAGCAGGCGGCCCCGGAGCTCACCGCGACGGTCGGCGAGCTCGCCTCCGGCACACCGGCGCCGGGGCTGGTGATCGATCTTTCCGCGGTGACCTACTGGGACAGCACCGGCATCACCGCCCTGATCGCGGCGCAGCAACGCGTATCGGAGACCGCGTCGGGCATGCTGATCCTGACCGGCCTCGCGGCCGAGTTCGCCGAGCGCCTCGACGCCCTCAGCCCGGTTCCGTTCACGATCTGCGAGACACCCGACAAGGCGGTTCACCTGTTTCCACCTCCCTGAAGCGGGCGCATGTGCTGAAATATGCCGATGGATCGGGCGAGGCAGGCGATGGGTGAGATGCTCGTCTACCTTTTCGCGGTCTTCCTGATCACCGGCGGCGTCCTGGCGTTCTCCTACGTGCCGAGCGGCGAGACGGTCGCCTACACCGGCAGTTACGAGCCGCTGCGGGGCGTGCGGACGAGCGCCGCCTACCACTCGATCCTCGACATCAGCTTCGACGTTCGCGGCGGCCTGCTCGCACGGCAACTGCACCACCGCTGTGCGATCCTGCTCGGCCTGGGGATCGTCGTCTGGGCCCTGCTCGGCCGGTTTCGGTACGCGCTCCCGGTGCTGGGCCTGGCCGCGGTCGCCGCACTCGGCGGCTACGGGTCGGCCGACGACCTGCTGTCCGGGACCTTCCTCGCCAGGGTGCCGATCCCCGTCTGGTACGGCCTGCACCTCCTTGCGGCGCTCGCCGTGGGCGCCGTGCTGGTGATCTCCTCGCGCCGGGAGGCCGCCCGGCAGCCCAGGACGGCCGGCTTCGTGGCGGTGACCCTCGGCCTCACCGTCATGCTGGTCGTCTTGCTGTGAGCGGGAGAACCGTCACAGCTCGACGACGACCTTGACGTCCTCCGGCCCGGCGGTGAAGGCGTCGCGGAACGACTCCAGCGGCACCCTGCGGGTGATCAGCCGGTTCAGCCAGGCGAGATCGGCCTTGGCCAGGGCGTCGGCCGCGGCGGCGTAGTGGCCGAGGTTGGCGTTGACCGAGCCGATGAGCACGTCGTTCTCCAGCACGATGTCGCGGTTGAGGCTGCCCGCGTCGAGCGTGATCCGGCGCCCGGCCGAGGAGACGCCGGTGAGACAGACGATGCCGTACGGCGCGGTGTTGGCGGCCACGGCGAAGATGACAGGTCCGGCGCCGGTCGCCTCGATGACCACGTCGGGACGCACCTTCGCGGCCACCTCGCCGGCGTCCTCGGCGTGGTAGACCGCGCCGAGGTCCCGCACGAGGGCCGGTTTGGGGCCCTCCGTGACCCGGTCGAGGACGTGCACCTCCAGTCCGCGCTGCACGCCGAGCAACGCGGCGAGCAGGCCGATCGGCCCGGCGCCGGTGACCAGCGCGGTCTTCGGCGCGAACCAGGCCCTGGCGCCGACCTTCTCGACCTCGTCCCAGGCCTTGGCGACGACGCTGGTGGGTTCGAGGAGCATTCCGACGTCGGCCAGTCCGGGGTCCAGCCTGACGGCGTAACCGGGCTCGATCACCCAGCTCTGGCTGGCGTATCCGTCCAGTTCCTTGATGCCGCGCTCGGTGTAGCGGCCGTTGCGGCACATGTCGAACTGCCCGTGCGCGCAGGCGCCGCACGGCACCGGGTCGGGCCGCCGGACCACCCCGACGACCAGGTCACCGGGGGCGAAGCCGCTGCCGGAAGGCGCCTGCCGCACCCTGCCCAGCGATTCGTGGCCGATGACCAGGCGGTCGCGGCCGGGCGGGGCCCAGCCGTACTCCCCGGCGGCGATCTCCTTGTCGGTGCCGCACACGCCGACGGCGAGACCGTCGACGAGCAGGTCCCCCTCGCCCAGCTCGGGATCGGGGACCTCCGTGACGGCCAGGGAGTCCTTCTGCAGCGGAATGACGGTGAGAGCGCGCATCAGCGCTCACCTCCAACGTGCTCGTGGCCGTGCGCGACGTGCTCGGCCGGCCGGGTGCCGGACAGGTGACGGGCGGCGTTCACCAGCCCGACGTGGCTGAACGCCTGCGGGGTGTTGCCGAGTTGCCGTCCGGTGACGGGGTCGTACTCCTCGCTCAGCAGGCCGAGGTCGTTGCGCAGTCCCAGCAGCCGTTCGAACAGCTCGTACGCCTCCCGGTGGCGGCCGATGCCGTACAAGGCGTCGGCGAGCCAGAACGTGCAGGTGATGAAGGCCCCCTCGGTGCCGGGAAGGCCGTCCACCTTGCCGTCCGCCCGTGGCTGGTAACGCAGCAGGAACCCGTCGGAGCACAGCTCGCGTCGCACCGCCTCGACGGTGCCGGCCACCCGGGGGTCGTCCCAGGGCAGGAACCGCACCCGAGGGATCAGCAGCAGGGCGGCGTCCAGCCCCTTCGATCCGTAGAACTGGGTGAAGGTGCCCCGCTCGGGGTCGTAGCCGCGGTCGCACACCTCCGCGTGGATCTTGTCGCGGGTGGCGCGCCACCGATCCACGGGCCCGTCAAGGCCGAAGCGTTCGACGGCCTGCACGGCCCGGTCCAGGCCCGCCCACGCCATGACCTTGGAATGCACGAAGTGGCGGCGGTCACCGCGCACCTCCCACAGCCCGTTGTCCGGGTCGTCCCAGTGGCCCTCCAGGAAGTCCAGCAACGCCCGTTGCAGGTCCCATGCCGGCTCGTCGGCGTGGATGCCGGCCGTCCTGGCCAGGTGCAGCCCGTCGAGGACCTCGCCCCACACGTCGAGCTGGAACTGCCCGGACGCCGCGTTGCCCACCCGCACCGGAGCCGAGCCCTCGTAGCCGGCCAGCCAGTCGAGCGGGTATTCGGGCAGACGGCGCGTGCCGTCGATGCCGTACATGATCTGCAGGTCGGCCGGGTCTCCGGCCGCGGCCCGCAGCAGCCACTCCCGCCAGGCCCTGGCCTCGGCGACGAAGCCGGTGCCCAGCAGCGCCTGCAGCGTGAACGTCGCGTCGCGCAGCCAGCAGAACCGGTAGTCCCAGTTGCGCGGCCCGCCCGGCTGTTCCGGCAGCGACGTGGTGACCGCGGCCACGATGCCGCCGGTCGGCGCGTAGGTCAGCGCCTTCAGCACGACCAGCGATCGGCGCACGGCCTCCTCCCACCGGCCCTCGTATCGGAAGCCGCGCATCCACGACGTCCAGAACGCCTCCGTGTCGGCGAGGGCCTTCTCCGCGTCCACCGGACGCGGCATGCGCTCGTGCGAGGGCCGATAGGTCAGCACGAACGGCACCCGCTGCCCGGCAACCACCTCGAACTCAGCGTAGGTCGTCATGTCCTCGCCGCGGAGCGGCACCGGTGTGTTCAGCCAGGCGGCGTCCGGCCCGGCGACCGCCGCGAGCCGTCCGTCCTGGTGCCGCACCCAGGGCACGATGTGCCCGTAGTCGAACCGCAACCGCAGCGCCATCCGCATCGGCACCCGTCCGCTGACGCCTTCCACGACCCGCACCACGTCGGCCGCCGCGCCGCGCGGCGGCATCGCGTCGATCACCCGTACGGATCCCTCGGGGGTGTCCCACTCCGTCTCGAGGACGAGGGAGTCCCCGCGGTAGCGGCGGCGCGCGCAGAGCCCGCCGGCCGCGGGGGCCAGGCGCCAGAACCCCGCCCGGTCGTCGCCCAGCAGGGCGGCGAAACACGCGGGGGCGTCGAAACGGGGCAGGCACAACCAGTCGATCGACCCGTCGCGCCCCACCAGCGCCGCCGTGTGCAGGTCGCCGAGCAGCCCGTAGTCCTCGATCCGCAGTGCCACCGCGCCTCCCCCTCCGGCGGTCGATCTCGCGAACAAGGGCCGCGCTACCCGAGCAAAGGAAACGTATGCACTGTGCAAAGAAGTCGTCCGCCGGCTTCGCGGATACCCACCTTTTTGTGGGTACTTGTCCGCCGGGCCCGAGCGGCGTGAAGCTTGGTTCCGGGCGGCCGGAAGGCCGCCGGATTCAGGCGGGAACGGGGGTGACGGCGGTGTGTCAGGAGACCGGCAGGGGCTCTGGTTGCGCCTCCCCGGCCGGCGTCTCCCGGGCCGGCGTCTCCCGGGCCAGCTTCTCCAGACGGCGATGTCCCCAGTCGGACAGCGGCGCCAGCGCCTCGGAGAGCTCACGGCCGAAATCGGTCAGTGAGTACACGGTCTTCAACGGACGGCCGTCGTGCACCTCACGGTGCACCAGCCCGTCGGCCTCCATCTCCCGGAGCGTCTGAGTCAGCACCTTCTCGGTGAGGCCCGGCAGCCGCCGGACCAGCTCGCCGGGACGACGCGGAGCGGATTCCAGGAGCCAGAGCAGGATCGTCTTCCACTTGCCGTCGATCACGGCGATCGCGGCGGTGACCCCGCAGACGTTCAGGTCTCTGGCACGGCTACGCGTCATTTTCCATCCCGTTCAGCGCCATCGCCGTCATGCACGCAGGAGTTGAGACATGAGCCAGCACGCCCACCAGTCTGCCGTCACGGTGCTCGGCCTGGGGCCGATGGGCCGGGCCCTGGCCGGGGCCTTCCTGGACGCCGGCATCCGGACCACGGTCTGGAACCGGACGCCGGGCAGAGATCGAGAGTTGGCCGAGCGGGGCGCGTACGTCGCCCCCACGCCCGAGGCGGCGGTCGCCGCGAGCGAGCTGACCGTGATCTGCGTGGTGAACTACGACGCGGCGGACGCCGTCGTGCGGCGTGACGTGGTCGCCGGCGCGCTCCGGGGACGCACGCTCGTGAATCTGACCGCCGACACCCCCGACCGCGCCCGGAGCACCGCGGCCTGGGCGGCCGAGCACGGCATCGGATATCTCGACGGCGCGATCATGACGCCGACCACGACCATCGGCACCCCGGCCGCGGTGTTCCTGCACAGCGGCCCGGAGGAGCTCTACCGGCGGCACCGGCCGGTGCTGGACGCCCTCGGCGGCACGCACACCCATCTCGGTGAGGACGCCGGCCGGGCCGCGGCCTACGACATCGCGTTGCTCGACGTCTTCTGGACCGCGATGGCGGGCTACGCGCACGCGCTGGCGGTGGCGCGGGCCGAGGGAGTGACCGCGCGGGAGCTGGCGCCGTACGCCAAGGGCATCGGCGCGATCCTGCCGCCCATCTTCGAGGAGGCGGCGGAGGAGGTGGACAGCGGCGGGTTCTCCGGCGAGGGCAACCCGATCACCTCGGCGGCCTCGTCCATGGCCCACATCGTCCACACCTCGGAGGCCCACGGCATCGACGCGGGCGTGATGCGGGCGGCCGAGGGCTGGGCCCGCCGCGTCATCGCGCAGGGCCACGGCGCCGACGGGTTCATCCGGATCACCGAGATCTTGAACCCCCGCGCCCGCGCCTGACCCGGCTTCCCGCCGTTACGCCGGACGGGCCGTAGGGAGCGTCAACGGCGGTTCTCCTCTCCTCCCTCCCACCATCCCGCACCACGGGGACTGCGTCAGTCGCCGAGGTGGGACAGGCCGAAGCCGTGTGGGACGCCCGAGGCGGCGTCGGAACCGACCAGACGCGCGTACGGTCCCCCCGCGCGCAGCAGGCCGGCATGCGTGCCGGCCTCCACGACCCGGCCGCCGTCCATGACGAGGATGAGGTCGGCGTCCCGCACGGTGCTCAGCCGGTGCGCGATCACGATGCGGGTCATGTCCAGCCGGGCGAGGTTGGCCTCGATCGCCGCCTCCGTCGTCGTGTCCAGGTGGCTGGTGGCCTCGTCCAGGAGCAGCACCTTCGGCCGGGACAGCAGAGCCCGCGCGAGGGCGACGCGCTGCCGCTGCCCCCCGGACAGGCCGCCTCCCTCCGCGAGCATCGTCCCGTAGCCCATCGGCATGGCGATGACGTCGTCGTGGACGCACGCCAGCCGGGCCGCCTCGGCGATGTCCTCCGCCGACGCGTCGGGCGCGTTGAGCGCGATGTTCTCGGCGATCGTGCCGGTGAACAGCACGGGATCCTGCGGCACCACCGCGAACTGGCGGCGTAGCGCGCCGGGGTCGAACCGGGAGGCGGGGAGGCCGTCGTAGCGGATCTCCCCCTCGTCGGGGGTGAAGAGCCCGAGCAGCAGCCGGGCGAGGGTCGTCTTGCCCGAGCCGGACCGGCCCACCAGGGCGACCTTCTGGCCCGCCGCCACCTCCAGGCTGACGTCCCGCACCACCCACGGCGCCCCGGCCGCGTAGCGGAAGCCCACGCCTCCGGCGCTGACGCGGCCGCTCACCCGGGCGGTCACCGGGTTCGCGGGGACGGGCTCCGCCTCGGCCCCCCAGACGCCGGCCAGGCGCTCGACGTACGGGCGCGCGGACTGGAGCCCCTGGAGGCCGCCGACGAGCGAGGACAGCAGGGACAGCGCGACGGCCGCCAGCGCCTGCAGCGCGAGCATCTCTCCCAGGGACATCTCCCCGGCCACGACCTGCCGGGCCCCGACCCACACCAGGACCAGCGGGGCCGTGAACCTGAGCGCGTCCAGCACCGCCTGTTGCAGGCCCTGGGCCCGGCCGCTGCGCCTGGCCCGGTTCACGTACGTCCCGAGCAGCCTCGCCCACCGATGCCGGATGCGGGGTTCGGAGCCCGACGCCTTCACCGTCTCGATGCCCCGCACCACCTCGACGAGCCGGCCCTGGACGTCGCTGCGCGTGTCCGCCTCGCGGCGCGCGAGGTCGCCCACGTGCTGCCGGGTCGCCAGCAACAGGGTGACCTGGGCCGCCGCGAAGGCCAGGAGGCAGGCGCCGGTCAGCGGATTGCGCACGGCCACCGTCGCCAGGTATCCCAGGGCCAGCGGCCCGTCGAACACCGCGAGGAGGGCCTGGCCGATCACGATCTCCCGGATCAGCACGGTTCCCATGACCTTGTTGGACAGGTCCACCGAGCTCCGCCCGGCGAAGAACCGGAACGGCGCCGCGAGCAGCCGCGTCGCAGTGGTCTCCAGCAGGTCGGCGTCCGCACGGACGCGCAGGGCCGCGAGCGTGACCGCCCGTAGGACCCCGATCGCCGCGTGCGCGGCGAAGACCGCGACCACGCCCGCCCCGAGAGCGGCGATCAGGTCCCGCTCGCCCGCGAGGACCACCCGGTCGACGATCAGTTCCGTCAGGATGGGAAGCGCGAGCCCGAACCCCTGCACCACGACGCTGAGCAGTGCCAGCAGGGCGACCAGGGACCGCCGGGCGGCGAAGGCGGTGCGGACGAGCTGGAACCACGCGCGGCCCGGCCTGTCGCCGAACCGCCCGCGCGCGAATCCCGGCCCCGGTTCGAAGACGAGCGCCACCTCGCCGAAGGACTCGGCGAACTCCTCCTCGCTGATCCGGTGACGTCCCGCTCCCGGGTCCACGACCTCGACACGGCCGCGCCGCACGCCCTCCAGGACGACGAAGTGGCGCGACTCCCAATAGACCACGGCGGGGAGGGGGACGTGCCGGATCCTGTCCGCCGGGAGGGAGAACGCCCGGGCGGTGAGGCCCCGCCGGCGCGCCGCCTCGATGATCGACAGGGCGTTCGCGCCGTCTCGCCCGACGCCCATCTCGTCGGCGAGCGCGCGGACCGTGGTGTGGTGCCCGTACGTCCCGAGGATCATGGCGAGGCAGGCCGCGCCGCATTCGGTCATGGAGTCCTGATACTTCAGCGGAACTCTCGTGCGAATGAACCTCATGGACCCCGGAGTGTTCCCCGGCCCACTGGGGATCCGCTTGCATCGCCTCGCGGGAAATTCACGGTCCGCGCACCGGCGCGGCCCGATGTGAAGGTCCGGAAACCGGACTCCACCTCGGATTGCAGTCGCCCGCAAGCCACACTCAGCCTGCCCGCAAGGCGATCACAAGATCTTCCGCCGAGCCTGAGATCGGCGGGAGCCGCCCGGCTCCCGGGGAAAAGGAGGTGGCCCGCATGGGCAAGGCGCCGCGCACGGAACTGCGCGAGATCTCGGAGATCGGCACCGAGCTCGACGAGAGCCGGCTTCAGGGCATCAACGGCGGGATGTACTCGGACGGGGCGTTCAGCCTCACCGGCTGGGCCGGCACCCGCGACGACGTGTACTGCTAGGACGGGGAAGACATCGACATGACCACGCGAACCGTACTCGCCGACATCGACGCGATCGGCGCCGAGCTGAACGAGGAGTCCCTGCGGGGGATCAGCGGCGGCATGTGGCCCGAATACAACACGGGCTCGTACGCCAACAACATGTGCTCCTGGGACGACATCGCCCTCTGAGCACCGGCGGTGGGAGCACCCCTGTGGTGCTCCCACCCTCCCCGACGACCACGAAAGGCCCCGCGATGCCCTCCCCGCACGTCCTCATCCTCACCGGTGCGGACGACCCCCACGCCGATCGGGTGGGCGCGATGCTCACCGGCCGCGGAGCGCGGGTCACCGTCTTCGACCCCGGCGACTTCCCCGTCACCTGGCGGGTGGACCTGACGTACGCGGCGGACGGCCTCCTGCGGCGCGTCCTGCGCGACGGGAAACGGGAGATCGCCCTCGACACGGTCACCGCGGTGTGGTGGCGCCGCCCCACCCCGCCCGCGCCGCACCCCGAGATAGCCGACCCGGCGGTCGCCGCGCATGCGGGCAAGGAGTGTCAGAGCCTGCTCGGCGACCTGTGGGAGCACCTGCCGTGCCCGCAGCTGCCCGCACGCGAGTCGGTCTGGCGCCGATCCGGCCAGAAGGCGTCCCAGCTCGCCCTCGCGGCCGAGCTCGGCTTCGCCATACCGGAGACCCTGATCACCACGGACCCGGAGTCGTTCCTCGACTTCCACGAGCGGCACGAGGGCCGGATCATCACCAAGTCGTTCCACATCCCCTTCATCGAGGGGGTCGGGGACGGCCTCACCGTCACGCGGCTGAGCGATCCCGTGTCGCCGCGCGATCTGGCGTACGCCGACGGGCTGCGGTTCTGCCCGATGATCGTGCAGGAGCAGGTGCCGAAGCGTCTGGAACTGCGCGTCACCATCGTGGGCCGCCGGATATTCGCCGCCGAGATCCACTCCCAGGTGTCCAACCGGTCCAGCGTCGACTGGCGGCGCTACGACACCCGAGTCACCCCGCACCGCCCGCACCGCCTGCCGGACGAGGTGGCCGCCCGCTGCCTCGCCCTCATGGAGCGTCTCGGCCTCGAGTACGGCGCGATCGACCTTATCCTCACCCCGGACGATCGCCACGTGTTCCTCGAGGTGAACCCCAACGCGCAGTGGTTGTGGGTGGAGTACCTCACCGGCCTGCCGATCAGCGAGGCCGTCTGCGACCACCTCCTCCAAGGAGCCTGACGTGCCGATCTTCTCCGACCACCTGCTGACCGACGTCCTGGCCTTCCTGTGGCGAATCGGCGATGCGGAGCCGGCCGAGGCGAAGCGGCTGCTCGGCGGCCTGCGCGCCGAGCACCCGGGCGTGCCCATGCGTCTGGTGTGGCAGCGCGACTTCCCCGGCGGGAGCCGCCACTACGACATGCTGATCTCCGCGCCGGACGGCACGGTGTCGGTCGCCTTCGCGCCCGCCCGCGCGATCCCGTGGCCGCTGCGGGGCAGCCACAACGCGGGTGAGCAGGTCGTGGTCCGCGTCGACGGTGTGGACGTCAAGATGGAGCAGGCCATGGCCGTGCTGGACGGGCTCTGGGGCGACTCCTCCCTGGCGGTCCGGCTCGTGAACGCCGCCCTGGTCGAACAGGAGCTGGAGCGCGATCCGGTCGAGCTGCCCGCGGAGGAACTCCAGAACGCCGTGGACGCCTTCCGGCGGGCCCGGGGTTTGCTCACGGTGGAGGCCACGCGGGAGTGGATGGCGGAACGCGGGCTCGACCACGCCGCGCTGGAGGAGATCGTCCGCCAGGAGGCCGCCATCGCCGGACTGCGCCGGCGCGTGACCGGCGACGCGGCCGAGCTGTTCGCCGCCGCTCCGGGCGACTACGACCGGTTGCGTGTGGTGCGATCGCGCTACGCCCGCCCGGAGGACGCCGAGGCCGGGGTCGCCCGGCTCCGGGAGGCGGGACGGTCCGCACCGACGGAGGATCTGCTCGCCGTGGCCGCCGCCGAGGCGTTCGAGCACGGCGCGGACGTCCGCCTGGCGCCGACGTACCGCTGCGACCTCGGACCGGACGCCGCCGAGGCCGGGGCCGGGGACGTCCTCCACCGGGCCGGAGGGGAGCCGGTGGTCACCTGCGTGCTCGGGGTCCGGCCCGCCGTGTTCGACGACGAGACCCGGCGGGCGATCGAGCAGCGGATCTTCGATCGCTGGCTGACCGCTCGGCGCCGTGAGGCGAGCGTCGAGTGGATGTGGGGCACCGCGCGGCGGACCGACTCGGTCACCCGGGCGCTCCGCGCGTCCGCGCCGGCCGCGTCCGAGGTCCCCTGAGCGAGCGTCGGCGGACGCATCGCTGCTTCAACCGGCTCGAACAGTTCCGTGCCCTGGCCACCCGCGACGACAACACCGCCACCGGAGGGGCGCCGTCCTGCCGCCGCGGTCGGGAGGTGCGTCTCCTCATCCGCCGGGGCACCCGGCGGGCCGGGCGCCCCGGTCGTGGCTGTCAGTCGGTGCCGAGCTCCATGGCGGCCTGGTCGAGGAGCTCCTCCTCGGTGGAGGCCTCGCCGCGAGAGGCGATCGCCTCGGCCCCACCCTCGGGCATCGCGCCGATCAGCCCGGTCGAGGCCGCCTGGGCGGCGCCGATCAGCGCCGGCTGCTGGCTGCCGACCATGCCGAGCCGGGCGTACTGCTCCAGCTTGGCGCGAGAGTCTGCGATGTCGAGGTTACGCATCGTCAGCTGCCCGATGCGGTCCACGGGGCCGAAGGCGGAGTCCTCGGTGCGCTCCATGGAGAGCTTGTCCGGGTGGTAGCTGAACGCCGGTCCGGACGTGTCCAGCACGGAGTAGTCCTCACCGCGCCGCAACCGCAGGGTCACCTGTCCGGTCACCGCCATGCCGACCCAGCGCTGCAGCGACTCGCGCAGCATCAGGGCCTGCGGGTCCAGCCAGCGGCCCTCGTAGAGCAGCCTGCCGAGCCGCCGCCCCTCGATGTGGTAGCTGGCGAGGGTGTCCTCGTTGTGGATCGCGTTGACCAGCCGCTCGTAGGCCGCGTGCAGCAGCGCCATGCCCGGCGCCTCGTAGATGCCCCGGCTCTTGGCCTCGATGATCCGGTTCTCTATCTGGTCGGACATGCCCAGTCCGTGGCGGCCGCCGATGGCGTTGGCCTCCAGCACCAGATCGACGGCGGAGGGGAACTCCTTGCCGTTGATCGTCACCGGACGTCCCTGCTCGAAGCCGATCGTGACGTCCTCGGTGACGATCTCGACGGCCGGGTCCCAGAAGCGCACACCCATGATGGGATCGACGATCTCGATGCCCGTGTCGAGGTGCTCGAGCGACTTGGCCTCGTGGGTCGCGCCCCAGATGTTCGCGTCGGTGGAGTAAGCCTTCTCCACGCTGTCCCGGTAGGGCAGCCCGTGGGCGAGCAGCCACTCGGACATCTCCTTGCGCCCGCCGAGCTCGTTGACGAAGTCGGCGTCCAGCCACGGCTTGTAGATCCGCAGGGAGGGGTTGGCGAGCAGGCCGTAGCGGTAGAACCGCTCGATGTCGTTGCCCTTGAAGGTGGAGCCGTCTCCCCAGATCTGCACGCCGTCCTCGAGCATCGCGCGCACCAGCAGGGTGCCGGTGACGGCCCGCCCGAGCGGGGTCGTGTTGAAGTACGTGCGGCCGCCGGACCTGATGTGGAACGCCCCGCAGGCCAGGGCCGCGAGTCCCTCCTCGACCAGGGCCGCCCGGCAGTCGACCAGCCGGGAGATCTCCGCGCCGTACGCGGTGGCACGCCCCGGCACCGAGGCGATGTCAGGTTCGTCGTACTGGCCGATTTCGGCGGTGTAGGTGCACGGCACTGCACCCTTCTCCCGCATCCACGCGACCGCTACCGAAGTGTCGAGGCCACCGGAGAAGGCGATCCCGACACGCTCGCCGACAGGCAGAGAAGTGAGCACCTTGGACACGAGTAGAATATATACACGGGAATGCATGATCATGCAATCCCGTCCGGCCGGATGTCCTCATCGGCGGGCCGTCCGGGGGCGAGCGCCGATCACCGGGGGAAGCTGTAGACCTCTTCGCTCACGAGCCTGGCCGCGCCGATGACACCGGCCTGCGGGCCGAGGTCGCTCATCATGATCGGAAGATTCCTGGTGGCGAGGGGCAGCGAGCGGCGGTAGATGGCGCCGCGGATCTCGGCGAGCAGGACGTGACCCAGTAACGTGAGCCCACCGCCCAGCACGATGAGGCTCGGGTTGAAGAACGACACCAGGCCCGCCAGCACCTCGCCCACGCGCCGTCCGCCGTCGCGCACCATCTGGACGGACGTCGCGTCACCGGCGGCGACCGCCTCGCCCACCTGCGCGGCGGTCAGCGTGCCATCGCGTTCGAGGAGTTCCCTGAGCAGGGGCGAGCCCCCCGACCGGGCCACGGCGAGCGCTTCGCGGGCCAGCGCCTCGCCGCCGAAGGACGCCTCCAGGCATCCCGTGTTGCCGCAGGTGCAGATCTCGCCGGAGTCGGCGACCGGTATGTGTCCGATATCCCCCGCGCACCCGTCCATGCCGCGATAGAGCTCACCCTTGGCCACGATTCCGCAGCCGATGCCCGTGCCGACCTTGACGAACAGGAAGTTCTCGACCGTGC
This sequence comes from Microbispora sitophila, assembly GCF_014892245.1. Lineage (NCBI taxonomy): Bacteria > Bacillati > Actinomycetota > Actinomycetes > Streptosporangiales > Streptosporangiaceae > Microbispora > Microbispora sitophila. The sequence goes on from NZ_JADBGC010000007.1 coordinate 67,756, forward strand.
TCGCCGCACCGGCGTGTTGTTCGCCCAGGGCCATTACATTGACATCGTTGTCCAGTACGACCGGACAATCGAACTGCCCGCCGAGGACATCGCGGACCGGATAACCGTCCCACCCCGGCATGATCGGTGGCGACACCGGGATACCGCGGGAGAAGTCCACCGGGCCGGGCACGCCGACGCCGACTCCCATCGGCTGGTCCACTCCCAATTTCAGGAGCAGTCGGCGGCTCTGTTCCATGGCGAGTTCGAGCACGGGCTCGGGGCCCTGGCGTACGTCGTATTCCGTGCGTTCGAACGCGAGGACGCGCAGCCTGCCGTCGGTCACCGCCGTGGACACCGAGGTCGCGCCGATGGCGATGCCGACGAATCGAACCCGGCCGGCGAGATCGATGACGGTCGACCGGCGGCCTCCACGAGACGCGGCCGGGCCGATTTCCTCGACGAGTTGAAGCGCCACGAGCCGGCCGAGTTCCACCCCGATCGTCGTACGTGACACTTCGAAGTGGTCCGACAGCTGAATGCGAGATTGCGGACCGCTGTCACGCAATCGCGTAAGTATTTTGGCCTGGAGCCGCGTTTCGGCTCGCCCTGGCACCGAAGTCTCCATCTCCCAAGTTTCTCACCGGGTGACGCCCGATCCGTCATCCTTACGAACCCGGCACCGGCCCGAATTTCGCCGTTCCCACTCATCGGAGAAGGATTTGTGCGGAAGCCCGGCCGGATCCTGGCACCGCCCGGTAATGAAACTTTCATTGACAACTCGGCCGAACTCAGCGGCTCGTGGAAGGCGCCGGATCACTTTTCATCGGCGTCGCCGTGTTCGGTCACCCGGCCGAAGGTTCTCGTCCCGGCCAGCGCCGAGAGCCGGATCGTGTCCACGCCGTCGCACGTGAGCTCTGCCGCGGCGGTCACGGCACGCACGGCCGGTTCGCGTCCGCCCGGCACGGCCACCGTCGCGGTCTGCAGATACGTCCACTCGCGAAGCGCCTGGATCGACGCCTCCGGCAGCCGCGGCGAGTACTCGATCACTACGGCGTTGTCACTGACCAGCAGGTGTTCCAGGCTGGCCCTCGTCGGCCTGTCCTTGTCGGACGGGCCGTAGAAGGACTGGGCCGGATGCGTCCACGGACCGGCCCCGCCGGCGGGCGCGCGCGGCCCGGTGCGGCAGTCGACCGGCGACGACACCGTCCCAGCCGAGTCCGACGCCGAGTCCGACGCCGAGTCCGACGCCGAGTCCGACGCCGAGTCCGACGCCGAGTCCGACGCCGAGTCCGACACAGAGTCCGACACAGAGCCCGACACAGGGGCCGGGAGCGACGGCATCGCCGACGACACGGCCGCCTGCGGTGAGCCGTCCGGCCGGGAGCCGAGTGCGGCGGCGGACGTCGCACCGCACGCGCCGCAGCACACGAGCGACGTCAGGGCGAGTGCGGCCCGTGCGAGGGCATGACGCATCGATCCACTCCTGTCCGGTCGGCGGGCGGGCACCCCGCCCGGGCTCACTCGGCGGCTCGGGCCGGCCTTCCGTGGCCGGCCCAAGCCGGCGGAACCGCCGTCGCGATGGGCCGGGCGCCGATCACGCCCGGGCCACCGCGACCGGTCCGGGTCAGCGGCCGCTGACCTTGAGGGACGCCGAGCGGGAGAACAGCTCGCCGGTCGGGTCGGACACGCGGACCCGGTACTCCGAACCGGAGAGCTCAGGCGCCGCCGTGACGACGATCGCGAAGGACGTCTGCCCGGGCACGTCGGTCCACTCCGCCGAGCCCGGCGACTTCACCTGCCACTGGTAGGCGACGTTCCGGCCCTCCGCGGGGGCGGAGAACACCGCGTCCTCGCCGGTGCCGACGGCCCTCGACTTCGGCTGAGACGTGAACCGCAGCCCCGCGCCCTTGTCGTCGAGCACCTTCATCCACGAGACCAGCTCGTCCGCCCGCTTGCGGAGCGTGGCCTGGCCGGGCCCGTGGAGGTTGGCGTCGACCAGATGGCGGAAGGTCTTCGCCTGCGCGAGGGCGTCGGCGTAGTCCTTGACGCGGTACGCGTCGTACGACGCGCCGAGCGCCTGGTTCAGCCCGGAGGCCAGATCGGCGCCGACGGACCCGTCCGCCGCACCGGCGGCGACGAGCTTGCGCAGCTCCTCATGCGTGACGCAGTTCGCCTCGGTCTGACCGGCCGCCCACTTGACGCCCTCCAGGATGTTCTTCTGGAACAACGGGTCGAGGGTGTTCTCCCAGTTGTGCAGGAGCGCCTGGGTGAACGAGCGTCCGCCGTCGTAGTTCTGACACCACGAGATCGGGTGGTCGGCGCCCTCGATCCGGCCGGCACCGGCGCCGATGCTGCCGACGTAAGTCGACTCGTTCAGCGTCTGCAGGACGTGGACCTTCTCGCGCGGCAGGAAGGTCCAGTTGTACAGCTCGTCGACGATCTTCAACTTCTCCGGGAACTGCCGGGTGGCCGGGTTGGTGCCGTCCTCGGTCACCAGCTCGCCGATGTTGCAGGCCCCGCAGGTGTTCTGGATGCCGCCGCCGTTGGACCCGTGGTTGTCGAACTCGCCGCCGGCCAGACCCTTGTACCAGTCCCACTGGTGCATGGAGTCGGTGGCGCCGTGCAGGGCGACGAAGCCGCCGCCGTCGTTGATGTACTGCTTGAGGACGGCCTGCTCGTTCACCTTGACGTTCGGATCGGCCGCCGAGGGACGCGCCGTGGAGAACGTGTCGTTGCCGACGCTGGAGACGCCCACGATCGCGTCGTACCGCGACAGGCGCTCGATGCTCTCGAAGGGGTTCGGGACCGACACGTCGGGGCTCAGGTAGTCGTACACGTCGACGTCGAAGTTGTTGGCCCGGCCCATGTCCTGGATCACGGACATGGTCAGCGGGATGTGCTCGTGCCGGAAGGCGCCCGGCTTCGGCCCGAAGAGAAGGATCTTGAACTTCGGCTTCTCGTTGCGCACCGGCTCGGCCGGGACCCGGAAGGGATACCGGGCCATGCCCTGCCCCTCGCTCACCGTGACGCCGGTGGCGATGTCGGGGTGCTCGACTCCCCGGAGCTCCTCCACCAGGTAGGCGGCGTCCTTCACGAGGGAGTCGCGCATGTAGCCCTCGGGCACGACCTCGCCGGCGAGCCGGCCGAAGCGCGTCAGCGCGGCTTGGGCGTCGCCGCCGTCCGCCTCGGCGAGCAGGGCCAGCAGGCGGTCGCCGTTCGGCGAGGAGACCTTGCCCGCGGCGACGTAGCGCTGGACCAGGGCGCGCAGGTCCGCGACCGAAGTGGTGATCTGGAAGGTCAGGGTGTATTTGGCCCCGTTGCCGGCGGAGTCGCCGAGGTTGACCGCCCACGTGTGCCCGCCGACGGACAGAGTGGCCGGGTCCAGGGGCAGCGGGTAGGTCCACGTGCCGTCGATCCACATGTCCCGCACCGCGGCGCCGCCCGAGCCCGGGGTGGGGTCGGTACGCGTCGGCGTGATGGAGGAGGCGAGCGCACTGTGGGGCACCTTGCCGTTCGCGACACCGGGCCAGGCGGCGACCGGCGGCTTGGTGTCGATCCTCACCGTGACCGTCTTGACGGCCGACGCGTTGCCGGCCGCGTCGACGGCGCTGTAGCGGACGGTGCTGTTGCGATCGCCCTTGATGACGAAGTCGGCCGTTCCGCGCGCGCCGTTCCGTACGGCCGGCACCTCCACGGCGGGGTCCGACCCGACCGTCACCCGGAAGGACGCGACGGCGTCGTCGTCCGTCGCGGACAGACGCAACGTCACCTCGTCGCCGGTGAACCAGCCGTTGGTCCCGGTCGTGCTCGACGGCGTGTACGCGGTGGTGGTCGCGCCGTTGTAGTTCAGCACCTCGGCGACCGGCGACAGCGTGGCCGTGTCGAGGACGGGCGCCGCTCCGGACTCCGCGGCGAGTGCCACACCCGGCGCGCCGAGCAACAGGGCCGGCACCGTGAGCACGGCGGAGGCCAGGGCGGAACGAGATCGTGGCCTGGGACGTGGTCGAGAGGATGGCATGTCACTCCTCTTGTCGGTCGGACAGAAGCCCATCGCGCTGCGACGCCGACCCACGAGCCCCATCCCAGCCCAACGCGATGACTCTGGGAAGTGTGAGCTTGACCTTGGAACTTTGTCAACGATCAGCCTGACTTTCCATATGAATCGACAAAAGAGCTCGACCGGAGGTCCACAGTTCAACTCAAGTACGAAGTTACTCCTTCCACTTTCGGTAAAAGTCGCGTACCTTCGCAGCCAGAGCTGCCTGTACGAAGGGATGAGGACTTCGGCGACGCCAGGACAGGCGGTCCGGCCCCCGTGGGGCCCTTCACCCGTGGTCGCGAGCGCCACGTGCAGAGAGGAACGGGAGGCGGTCGACAACGCTGCCGATAGGCCTCCGCAGAGCGATGACGGCCGAGGTGCCCGCGGTGGCCGCCAGCATGGAGCCGACCACGTCGGTGGGGTAGTGGACCCCGAGGTACATGCGGGCGAACGCCTGCGCCACGACCAGAACGCCTCCGGCGCACACCACAAGGGCGAACCAACGCGTGCGGGCGACGAGGAAGGCGGCGGCGACCGCCAGGGACAGCGTCAGCGCGACATGCCCGCTGGGAAAGCTGTCGTGGCCGGTCTCGAACAGAAGCTGGTCCGCGACCGGTGGCCGGGGCCGGGCGATGATCTGCTTGAAGATCGCACTGGTGGTCCAGCCGGCCGCGACCACCAAGGTCGCCAGTACGGCCGCGCGCACGCGTCCCGTAAGGGTGAGCACGGCCGCGAGAAGCGCGATGATCAGGACACCCGCGACCGGCCCGAAGACGACGTCGAGGATGTCGGCGACCCGGGTCAGGTCGGGCGTACGCAGCGCCTCCACCGCCAGGTCGGCGTTCAGGTCCGCGCCCGTCACCGTGGCGGTCCTCGCGGCGGCTCCCAGCAGGCCGGTGACGACGACGAGCAGGGCGGGCAGGCGAAGGCGCCTGAGGATCACGGGACTCCTTCCATCAGCGAAACGCACGGACGTCCGGCCGCGGCGTCGACCCCGGCTCCGGCTCCGGCCGGGCATCCCGTCCGAAGCGGCGCACCACGCAGAGCCGGCACCTGCGCCGCGTCCGCGTGGTGCCCGCCGGTGACCACGTGCACGACCGGTGGAGAGGTCTCCGCCTCTTCGAACAGGGACTCCGTATCGGCGCGGGACTCGTTGGTCGCGACGAGACAGGCGGCCACGGCCACGATCAGTGCGGCCGCCGTCAAAGGACGGCGGCGCGGCGGCGCGGTCAGCAGATGGTTGACCCGGGGGAGCACGTCGCCATGGCCGAAGGCGAGGGCGGCGAGGCCTGACCGCCGCTGACGCTCCCCGCCGGCCAGCGCCGCCTTGACGATGGCGCGGGCCGCGACCCTCCGATCGCCCACTTCCTCGGCCGCCCGCTCGTCGGCCCAGCGCTCGGTGGTGTACTCCACCGCCCGCGGCAGGGACGCCAGCAGCGGGTTCAGTGCTGCGGCCACGGCCGCCACCGTCCGGTAGAGGTGATGGCGGTGGCGCAGATGAGCACGCTCGTGGGCGAGCAGGACCCTTCGCTCCTCGGCGCCGAGGGCACGCAGGATCCCCGTCGTCACCACGACACGACCGGGATCGCGGAAGCCCCCCGGCACGGCGTACGCGTGCGGAACCGGGTCGTCGACGACCACCAGACCGCCGGAGGCGGCGGACGCGCGGCGGCAGGTCCGCGACGCGCGCCGCAACGCGAGGGCCTGCCGCGCCGCGGTCCTGACCGCGAGAGCCCCCACGACCGCGAGCGCCAGCAGCGCGAGCTGCGCGGCAGGCCGCGGCACCGGGTCGAGCGCTTCGAACAGGCCCACGGACCAGTCGCCGAAGGACGCGACCAGCGGCACCTGACCGAGGTAGGTGCTGGCCAGGAAGACGAGTGCGAGGACCGAGCTGGCCGCGCACGCCACGCCGGCCGCGACCAGGAGCCGGGTGGCGGTGGCCGGCGCGAGCCGGCGCCCGAATCGCGGAATCGCGAGACCCAGCAGCGCCGACACGACGAACGGCAGGTAGACGATCATTCGCATGTCAGTCGTCCATCTCCCGGAGCAACCGCTGCAGGATCTGCTCGTCGTCCGCGCTGAGCCGTGACACGAACTGGGCGAGCACCGCCGCCCTGTCGCTTCTGCGGGCGAGCAGTTCGTTCATCGCCTCCGCGGTGTGCGACGCCTCGTCCACCGCCGGGGCGTAAACGAACCCCCGGCCCGAGCGCCGCCGGCTGGCCAGGCCCTTGCGCTCCAGGCGCGCGAGCGTGGTCATGATCGTGGTGTACGCCAGGGAGCCCCCGAGCTCGGCCTGCACCTCGGCCGGGCTCACGGGCGCCGTCTTCGACCACAACACCGCGAGCACCTCGTCTTCCAGCATGCCCGCCGGGCGTCTGTCGCCATGTCCCGTGTCGGTCAACCCAACCTCCCTGAGCACGAATTACTATCACAGTAGTAGTTACTATCGAGCTAGTAGGTCGAGGCTACCCCGCGAAAGCGGAACGCACAGGAAGCAGGGCCGATGACATCAAGGCACGCCGAGGTGGAGCAGGTCTGGCCGCGAGACGGAAGAGTCCTGGTGATCGGCCGCATCGTCGGCACGGCCCCCGCTCCGCCGGGGCGGACGACCGCGACCCTCACCCTCACCAACCGGGACCGCCCGGGTCTCGTGCTGAGCTGCCCGGCGACGGTGGACGACGGCCGGTTCCAGGCGGCCTTCGCCGTCGAACTGGTCGTCTCGGCCGCGACATCCCGCCGGATCGAGGGCCGCCAGGTCTGGGATCTCCATCTCAGGCTGCCCGGCGATCCGGAGCCGCTCCGGCTGGGACGCCACCTGGACGACATCCCCGACAAGAAGAAGGTCATGACCTTCCCGGCGCAGACGGGCGAGGCGCGGACGGGCGCCGTCAGCGTCAAGCCGTACTACACGGTGATGCAGAACCTGTCGCTGATCTCCAGGCCGGTCCCGGCATGAAACTTCGCTACCTCATCATGAACGCCTACGGGGTCGGCGGCACCATCCGCACCGTGATCAACCAGGTCAACGTCATGGCCGCCGCCGAACACGACGTGGAACTGGTCAGCGTCTTCCAGACCAGGGACCGGCCCAGGTTCCCCATCGATCCCCGGGTCCGCGTGCGCGCCCTCGCGGACCTGCGCGGCCCGCGCTGGCGGCATCCCGCCCGCGACTGGCTCCGGCACCGGCCGAGCCTGCTCGTTCCTCCCACCGAGGTGCGCTACGCCGCCTTCAACCGGCTGAGCGACCAGAAGGTCGTGAGATATCTGCGCTCGCTCGACGGCGGCGTTCTGGTCACGACCCGCCCCGCGCTCAACCTGCTCTCCGCCCGCTACGCTCCGCGGAACGTCGTACGGGTCGCCCAGGAACACATGTATCTGCGCTCCCACAAGCCCGAACTCGTCGCCGAGATCGCCCGCTGGTACCCGCGGCTGGACGCCGTGGTCAGCCTCACCGACGCCGACCTGGGCGAGTACGCGGCACTGCTCGACGGCGCGCGGACCCGCCTGGCGACCATCCCCAACGGCCTGACGCCCGCGGACCGGCCTCCCGCCGCGCTCGACGGCAGGATCATCGTGGCGGCGGGGCGGCTCACCCGGCAGAAGGGGTTCGACCTGCTGCTCAAGGCCTTCGCCGAGGTCGTCGCCGAACACCCCGACTGGCAGCTGCGCATCCACGGCGACGGCAGGGAGCACGGCAGGCTACGGCGCCTGATCCACCGTCTGCATCTCTACAACCACGCCTTCCTGATGGGCGGCACCACCACGCTCGAACAGGAGCTGGCCAAGGGGGCGATGTTCGTCCTCAGCTCGCGATACGAGGGTTTCGGCATGGTGCTCATCGAGGCGATGGCCCACGGGCTGCCCGTCGTGAGCTTCGACTGCACCCACGGGCCCTCGGACATCGTCACGCACGGCCGGGACGGGCTGCTGGTTCCCCCCGAAGACGTCGGCGCGCTCGCCGCCGCCATGAAGGCGCTGATCGGCGACCCGTCACTACGGCACGCGCTGGGCGAGGCGGCCAGGACGTCGGTCACGCGGTACGACATGGACGGGATACGTCTGGCCTGGGAGCGGTTGTTCACCGAACTGCACACCGAAGCGGCCAGAGCCGGGTAGGCGGCCGCGATGTCGTCGGACGAGAGGCGCCCATTGCGGACCCAGTACTCGACCATCGCGTCGACCTCGTCGCGGCCGAGGCCCAGCCGCCGGAGGTCAGCCGTCGGGGGTCAGCCGTCGGCGGACTCGGAGAGGGAGCGCCACTCCCGCCAGGTGTCCAGGCGCTCGGTGTAGACCCGCTCCGCGATCGGCAGGCAGTAGCCGCCCAGGAACAGGCGCAGCGGGGGCCGTTCCGCGTCCACCACCGCGAGGACCGCCTCGGCCGTGACCTCGGGGTCGACCGGGACCCTGCCCGCCGCGGCGGCCCGGCGGGCCTCCCGGACGTCGTCGTACGCGGGGAGCGGCTCGGCGTGGACGGCCGACGATCCGCTCCAGTCGGTGCCGTACGGACCGGGCTCGACGATCGTCACCTTGATCCCGTGCGCGGCGACCTCCTGGGCGAGCGACTCGCTGAACGCCTCCAGGCCCCACTTCGACGCGTTGTAGAGCCCGAGCATGGGGAAGGCGGCGACGCCGCCGATGCTCGACACCTGCAGGATGTGCCCGCGTCCGCGTTCCCGCATCCCGGGCAGCACGGCCTGGGTGACCCAGAGCGCGCCGAGCAGGTTGGTCTCCAGCTGAGCTCTCGCCTGCGCCTCGGTGACCTCCTCCACCGCGCCGAACAGGCCGTACCCCGCGTTGTTGACGGCGACGTCGACAGCGCCGAAGCGTTCGGCCGCCCGGGCCACCGCGTCGAAGGCCGCCTCCCGGTCGGTGACGTCGAGCGTCAGCGGGAGGACCGCGTCGCCGAACTCGTCGGCGAGCGGCTTCAGCGCGGACACGTCGCGGGCCGTCGCGACGACCCGGTCGCCGCGCCGCAGCGCCGCCCGCGTCCACACGTTCCCGAAGCCGCGGGATGCTCCCGTGATGAACCAGGTGAGCATGTGTTCAGTACTCATGCCTACGACTGTGCCCGGCACGGGACGGAACAGCCATCACCGTGACAGGGTCACCATCGCGTGCGGGCCCTGCCTAGAGTGGCGGATGACATGGCCGGCAACAACGCTCTCGGCAGCTTCCTCAAGGCCCGCCGCGCGCTCGTACGCCCGCAGGACGCCGGGCTTCCCGAGACCGGGCGGCGCCGGGTCGCCGGGCTGCGCCGCGACGAGCTCGCCGCGCTCGCGGGCGTCAGCCTCCCCTACCTGACCCGGCTCGAGCAGGGCCGCGACCGCAACCCCTCCGAGCAGGTGCTCGACGCGCTCGCCGCCGCCCTGCGCCTCGACGCCGACCTCACGGCCCACCTGCACGCCCTGGCGCGCGAAGCGCCGAGACGGAACGGCGGGCCACCCCACCGGCCGGAGGAACGACCGGCCCCGGGCACCCAGCGGCTCCTCGACACGTGGGTGGGCACGCCCGCCTACCTGCGAGGACGCCGGTTCGACGTGCTGGCCGCCAACGCGACGGCGATCGCGCTGGCGCCCATGTATCGGCCCGGCCGCAACCTCGTCAGAGACGTCTTCCTCGACCCCGGCGCGCGGGCGCTGTTCCCCAAGTGGGACGCCGTCGCGGCCGACTCGGTCGCCGCGCTGCGGGCCGTGGCCGGCGCCGAGATCGACGACCCGGCCCTCCGCGAGCTGGTCGGGGAGCTGTCGGCGGCCTCGGACGACTTCCGCCGCCTGTGGGAACGCCACGACGTCCGCCCGACGCGCGACGAGACGAAGGAGTTCAGCCATCCCGTCGTCGGGCCGCTCGTGCTACGGCGTCACAGCCTGACGGTCGGCGGGACGGACGGCCAGGTCGTCATCGCCTACCAGGCCGAGCCGGGCACCCCCTCGGCCGCCGCCCTCTCCAGGCTCACCGCCCCCGTGCCGCATCACGGCGAGAGCTTCCGGCTGACGTTGCAATAAGGAGCGTCTGATGACTCGGTACACGCTGCCGGACATGCCCTACGACTACGCGGCACTCGAGCCCGCGATCACGGGCGAGATCCTGGAACTGCACCATGCCAAGCACCACGCGGCGTACGTGAAGGGCGCCAACGACACCCTCGAACGGCTCGCCGAGGCCAGGGACAAGGGTGAGTTCGGCGGCTTGGTCGGGCTGGAGAAGACGTTCGCCTTCAACCTGTCCGGCCACGTCCTGCACTCGATCTTCTGGCAGAACCTGTCGCCGGACGGCGGTGACCGGCCCGACGGCGCGCTGGGCGAGGCGATCGACGAGCACTTCGGCTCGTTCGAGGCATTCCAGAAGCAGCTCACCACGGCGACGAGCACGGTCCAGGGCTCGGGCTGGGGTGTGCTGGCATGGGATCCGCTCAGCCGGCGCCTGGTGATCGAGCAGGTGTACGACCACCACGGCAACGTCGGCATGAACACCACCCCGCTCCTGGTGTTCGACGCCTGGGAGCACGCGTACTACCTGCAGTACCGCAACGTCCGGCCGGACTACGTCGAGAAGTTGTGGAGCCTGGTCAACTGGGACGACGTCATCGCCCGGTTCGAGGCCGCCCGCGCCGCGGCCTGAACCGCCGGCCCCGGCTGGGGCCATCCGCGACCGGCGACGGCCTGTGGGTACCCGGAGTCCTTCCGAGCACTGTTCCGACACAGGCCGTCGCTCACGCACCCTACGCCCGTGCGCGCGTCACACGGGCCAGCCGCCCCGCTTGCGCGGTGACCCGAGCGGCACGGCGGCCGGCAGCGGGGAAGCCGCGTCAGGCGGCAGGGCGTCGAGGACGAGCGCGATGTAGCGCCGCCAGCCGTCGCTGCCGGGATCCATCGTCCACAGCACGCCCATCAGCATGACCATGATCCTGGGCAGGTCGTCGGGAACGAGGTCGGCACGGATGACTCCGGCCTGCTGCCCGCGCCGGGCCAGCAGGGTCAGCGACTCGATGAACGGACTGCTGGCCTCCGCGGTGACGGCGCCGGAGTTTCGTGCGGCGGCCAGGGTGTTGTGCTCGCGGGCCGCCGTGGACATCGCCGCCTCGAGCACGGTGGCCAGGCCTCGCCGGGGATCGTCGTCGCCGAGCGCCCGTTCGATGGCGGGGGCGATGTCCTCGGCGAAGCTCTGGTCGAGGGCCGCCCTGACCAGGCCTGCCTTGTCGGGGAAGTGACGGTAGAGCGTCGCGATGCCGACCCCGGCGCGGCGGGCGATGTCTTCGAGCAGCGCGTCGGGCCCCTGCTCGGCCCAGACCTCCCGGGCCGCGCGCAGAATCCTGCCGGAGTTGCGTGCGGCGTCGGCGCGCAGCCGCCGCGAGGTCTCGGTGGTCACCATCACAGGATAACCAAGTGATAGGTGACTATCGATTAGCTCCGAACGCCCGTCAGGGCTGGTCCCAGGTGACAAGCATGTGCTCGGGTCCCCGGGTGGACAACCCCGTCTTCCACACGACGTCGTCCGGCGAGCCGGCGAGGCGGAGTCCCGGCAGCCGTGTGAGCAGCGTACGCAAGGCGACCTGCAGCTCCATACGGGCGAGCGGCGCGCCGAGGCAGTGGTGCGCCCCGTGCCCGAACCCCACGTGCGAGGACTGCTGACGGTCGAATTCGAGGTCGTCGGGGTTCGTGTAGACCGACTCGTCGCGGTTGGCCGAGACCAGGCTCACGACCACCGGCTCTCCGGCGCGCACCGTGACGCCGCCCAGCTCGACGTCCTCCAGCGCGTAGCGGGCGATGGAAGCGCCGTTCCCGAGCGGGACGAAGCGCATCAGCTCCTCGACCGCCCTGGGTATCAGGTCGAGGTCCGCGCGCAGCGCCGCGAGCTGCTCGGGGTGGGTGAGCAGCACGTAGACGAAGTTCGGGATCTGCGTGGCCGTGGTCTCGTGACCGGCGACCAGCAGCGCCTCGGCCAGCGACAGCATCTCCTCCTCCGACAGCCGCTCCTCGTTGTCGCGGGCCGCGACGAGCGCGCTGAGCAGGTCGTCCTTCGGGGTCTGCCGGCGCTGGGCGATGAGCCCCGCCATGTACTCCCGGAGCAGGTCCATGCAGTGCACCACCTGCTCGGGGGTGAACCGCGTGGTGGACAGAAGCGCGTCCGACCAGGTGCGGAAGTCGGCCCGGTCCTCGACGGGCACGCCCAGCAACTCGCAGATGACCGTGATGGGCAGCGGCAGCCCGAAGTCCTCGACGAGGTCGGCCGGAGCGCCCTTGGCCAGCATCGCGTCGACGAGACCGTCGGCGATCTCCTGGGTCCGTGGCCGCAGCAGCTCGATCCGCCGTACGGTGAACGCCTTCGACACCAGCCTGCGCAGTCTGCTGTGCTCGGGCGGGTCGAAGCTCAGGATGCTCCCTGAGCGGGACCGGTGGGGCCGCATCCGCGGCTCGTCGCGGCCGATCGCCGCGGCCCGGCTGAACCGCGCGTCGCCCAGCACGACCTTGACGTCCTCATAACGGGTCGCGAGCCAGGCGGGTTCACCGTAGGGCAGCCGGACCCGGCACAGCGGTTCCTCCTGTCGCAACCGGGAGAAGAGCGGGTCCACCTCCAGCCGCTCCACCTGTCCGAAGGGGAAGGTCCGGGGTTCGACAGTGGTCATGATGCCTCCAGAGCGGATCGTCGTTAAGCACGAGCCGTCGAGTCGCCACTTGATAGTCAACTATCACATGACTCGTGTAAAGAGATCAACGCAAGCGAGAGCAAAATCTCACCTGAGGCGATGTGACCGCAGGAGGAGGCCGAAACGCCTGCCCTAACGGACGTCGGGGTCGCCGTCGTGGACGGTGGCGAGGTCCGCGAGCCCGGAGATGGTCAGGACGGGAGTCAGCAGCGGGTTGGCGATGAGGGTGATGTGGTCGGCGTGGGCGAACAGGACGCTCAGGCCCGCGCTGTCGAGGTATTCGACGGAGGTCAGGTCGATGACGACGGGCCCCGGGGTGCTCTCGAGAGCGGCCGCGAGGGTGTCGGTGTTGCTCATGTCGATCTCACCCGCCGCGATCAGGAGAGCGACGCCGTCCGGGCGAACCCCAGGAGTAAGGGTCAGGGGCGTGGTCATCAGGCGATCCTCATCTGCATGTCGACGGTGGTGCCGTACGGGCCGGGGGTGATGGTGACCTGCTGCATCATGGCGCGCATGAGCGCGACCCCACGCCCGCGGTGGGCGTTGGCCTCGGGCTCGGGAGACTTCCAGCGGCCGGTGTCGGCGACGGTGAGGCGCAGGTTGTCGACCGACGCCTCGGCACGCAGGCGGACGATGTCGCCGGGGGTGTGACGGTGGCCGTGTTCGATGGCGTTCGCGCATGCCTCACCGGCGGCGACCAGGATGTTCTGCACGATCTGGGCCGGCAGGTCGCACTGGCCGAGCCAGCTCCGCAGCGCCTTCCGGACGGGCGCCAGCTGGGACGACTCGGCGGGGAAGGTCACCTCCAGCGGGGCCGGATGCCGATAGAGCAGCAGAGCGACGTCGTCGTCGTAGCCGTCGGCGGGCGCCAGGCGGATCATCACCTGGGTCGCGAGGTCGTCGACGGCCACGTTCCTGCCGTCCTGTACGGCCTGACTGGCCTGGTCGATGCCCGAATACAGCGAGTTGCGGCGACGCTCGACCAGGCCGTCCGTGTACAGCATGAGCGTGGCGCGGGCGGGGATGATCGTCTCGCTCTCCGGCCGGGTCGCGCCCGGGCGTACGGCAAGGGGCACGGAACGTCCGCCGTCGAGCAGGCCCGTGCTGCCGTCGGGGTGGGCGAGGATCCCCGGCGGATGCCCGGCGCTGGAGTAGGACAGGCGCCCGGTCTCCGGGTCGAGGACGGCGCAGAAGACGGTGGTGCACTTGGCGCCGGGGACGCCGGCGGCGAACTGGTCCAGTGCCATGAGCACGCGGGCCGGGCTGTCGTCCTGCAGCAGCAGCGCGCGGCACGCGCTGCGCAGTTGTCCCATGACGGCGGCGGCCTTCACCCCGCGCCCGACGCAGTCGCCGACGACGATGCCGATGCGCCCGCCGGGCAGGGCGATGGTGTCGTACCAGTCGCCGCCGACCTCCAGGGGCCGGGTGGCGGGTTCGTAGCGTACGGCGAACCCTTCGGGCAGCTGGGCGGGGCCGAGGATGGCGCGCTGCAGCGCGATGGCGGTCTCGCGTTGCTGGTCGATCTGGTGGGCGCGCACCAGTCCCTGGGCGAGACGCCCGGCCAGCAGCGACAGCAGCACCTGGTCCTCGCCGGTGAAAGGCCGGTGGTCGCCCAGGTCGACCCACAGGGCCAGCTGGCCCTCGGGGTGCTCCAGCATGATGCCGACCCCGTCGTCGCCGGCGACCGGGGTGAGCAGAGGCCGCCGCCGCAGATCGGTGAGCATACGGCGGCGTTCGCCGGGCAGCCCGTGCCAGTCCACCGGCTCACCGGCGGCGGTCAGGGTCGGCTCGTCGCCGTGGTCGAAGACGGCGGCCAGTACGGACTGGGCGCGCCACAGGCTTTGCAGTTCCCGCAGGGCGCCGGTCAGCGCGTCGGAGAGGCTCCCGGCCTGGGACAGGCTGGTGCTCAGCGAGGCGAGGGCGCTCTCGCGCTGGATGGCGTAATGCTCGGCGGTGACGTCGCGGAAGGTGCCGACGACGACCCGGCGCCCGGTGTCGGGATCCTGCGCCTGGTTGAAGGTGACGCTGACCCACATCCGGTGCCCGTCGCGGTGAGTGACGGGGATGGTGTAGCTGCCCTGGCCGGGGCCGAGAAGGCCGCCGAAGGCGTCGGCGACCTGCTGGTATGCCTCGGGATCGGTGGCGGCGTCCGGCCACCACGGGTGGATCGGAGTGTAGGGCAGGTTCTCGGGGCCGTAGCCGAGGATGTCTGTGAAGGCGCTGTTGATCTCGACGACGGCCCCCTGCTCGTCGCAGACGAAGAACGCCTCCTGCAGCGAGTCCACCAATGCGCTGCGCCAGCGCGCCTGGTGCTGGCGCAGCCGCGCCATGTCCATGTTCGCCCTCACCCGCGCGAGCAACTCCGCGGCGGCGAAGGGTTTGACCAGGTAGTCGTCGGCTCCGGCCTGCAGGCCCTCGATGGACGCCTCCTGGCCCGCCCGGGCCGACAGCAGCACCACGGGCACGGCGGCGGTGCGTGGATCGGACCGCAGCGCCGCGACCAGGGACAGGCCGTCCAGGCGCGGCATCATCACGTCGCTGACCACGAGGTCGGGGGCGTCCTCGCGGATGGCGTCCAGGGCCTCCATCCCGTCGACCGCGGTGCTGACGAGGTAGCCGGCGCCCTTGAGGAGACGCACGAGATACTCACGCATGTCGGCGTTGTCGTCGGCGACCAGCACACGCGCCGGAGCGGCCGAGCCGCCGGACCGGGCGGCGGAGCCGTCGTGGGACGGCATGCCCATCGTGTCCCCGGCGGGCTCGCGGCCGTCGTCCGCGGGCAGCCAGCGCAGCGCCTCTTCGACGTACGGGTCCGCGGCGGTGGCGCCTGCGCCGGTTCGGGCCGTCGTGATCGCCTCGGCGGGCAGGTGCGCGGAGCCGTACGGCAGGCGGATGGTGAAGCGGGTGCCCTCGCCCTCGGTGCTGTCGGCGGTGATGGTGCCGCCGTGCAGGCCGACCAGCTCCTGCACGAGGGCCAGCCCGATGCCGCTTCCCTCGTTGGACCGTGAGTGCGCGTTCTCGATGCGGTGGAACCGCTCGAACAACCGCGGCACCTCGTCGGCCGGGACGCCGATGCCCGTGTCGGTGACCGTCACCACCGCGTGGTCGTCCTCCCCGCGCACGGTGACGCCGATCGAGCCCTCGAAGGTGAACTTCAGCGCGTTGCTGAGCAGGTTGAGCACCACCTTCTCCCACATGCCGCGGTCGATGTAGACCGGCTTGTCCATGGGAGGGCAGTCGACCCGGAAGGCCAGGCCCGCCTTGTCGATGGCGGAGCGGAAGAGGCTGGCCAGCTCGGCGGTGACCGCGGCCAGGTCGACCGGCTCGTAGCTGGCCTGCATGCGGCCGGCCTCGATGCGGGAGAAGTCCAGCAGGGTGTTGACCAGCTTGCCCAGCCGCAACCCGTTGCGGCGGATGACCTCCAGCTCCTCGCGCACCTGCGTGTCGGCTCCCTGCAGGCGGCCGCGCAGTTCTTCGACCGGCCCCATGATCAGGGTCAGCGGGGTGCGGAACTCGTGGCTGATGTTGGAGAAGAAGACGGTCTTCGCGCGGTCGAGCTCGGCCAGTTCCTCCGCCCGCCGCTGCTGGGCCTGGTAGCTGCGCGCGCTCGCGACGCCCGCCGCGACGTGCCCCGCGGCCAGCTCGACGAACCCGCGGTACGCCTCGTCCAGTGAGCGGTATCGGTTGAGCGCGGCCACCAGGAACCCGTACGGCGCACTGCCCTGCTGGAGCAGCGGCACCACCAGTGCCTGCGTGGGCGGCTCCGGCCAGTCTCCGGTCGGGAGACCGGCGAACGGCGTGCCCTCGAGCGGCACGATCGCCGACTCTCCGCGAGCCAGCGCCGCCGCGGGCCACACCGCGTCCCGGTCGTCGACCGGCAGCGTGAGAGGGGCGGCAGGATGCCCGGCGGAAATCCCGGTCACCCCTGCCAGTCGTGCGCCGCCGCCGTCCTGGAACAGGTACGTCACCGTGAACGGAAGGTCGTGCAGGTTGCGGCCGAGCTGCCGGCAGGCGAAAGCCAGCATCTCCTGCTCGGTGCGGACCACGCTGGGATCGGAACCGAGATCCCGCAGGGTCGCCATTCGCCGCTCGCCGATGACCCGCTCGGTCTCCTCGCTGACGACGCACAACATGCCGACAACGGTGCCGGAGTCGTCCCGGAGGGGGCTGTAGGAGAACGTGTGGTAGGTCTCCTCCGGGTAGCCGGACCGTTCGAGGAACAGCAGGAGCGCCTCGTCCCAGGTCGCCTTCCCCGTGGCCAGCACGGTGTCGATCCGCGGGCCGATGTCGTCCCAGATCTCCGCCCAGACCTCGCTGGCGGGCCGGCCCAACGCCCATGGGTATTTGCGTCCCAGCGTGTCGCGGCGGTAGGCGGCGTTGCAGAAGAAGGTCAGCTCCGGCCCCCACGCCATCCACATGGAGAACCGGGACGACAGCAGAATGCTCACCGCCGTCTGCAGGCTCTGCGGCCACTCCTCCGGCGGCCCGAGCGGGGTCGCCCGCCAGTCCACCAGCGCCAGGTGCCGGCCGATCTCGTCGTCGGCGGCGAACACCCCGGCTCTGGGCGCCGTCAGCGGCCCCTGCTCAGCGTCCTCACAGCGGGTCACTTGACACCCTTTCGTTCCACACGGCGGGCCCCGAGCTGCGTGGGGGAAGGTCGGTGACACGTGCGCAGCAGGATACTCCGCCAGGCGAACCGGATGAATCGTACGGCGGCGCACCTGTCTCGCGGGCTCTTGGCGGGTTGTCACCCGCCTGACAGGCTCACGGCTCGTGGACATCGACGAGTTCTGGCACCTGATCGAGCAGTCCGGGCGTGAGAGCGAGGGAAAGGAAGCTCGCCTGGCCTGGCTTCGGGAGAGATTGGCGCGGCGTTCCGCCGAAGAGATCGCCGACTTCGAGGAATGGCTCTGGAGGGCTCGTATGAAGGTGGACACCTGGCTGATGTGGGGTGCCATGCGAGCCCTCTTCTTCTTCGGCTCCAACGACGGCTTCTGGTACTTCCAGATGTGGCTCGTCGGCCTGGGCCGCGAGGCGTTCGAACGGGTGGCGAGCGAGCCGGACGCTCTCGCCGATCTCCCCGAGGTCCGGCGGCTGGTCATGAAGCAGCGAGAGGGGTTGCGGTCGCCTGACATGGACCTCCCGTATTGGACCGCCGATGACTGGCCGGAGTTCGAATGCCTGGACTACGTCGCCGGCGACGCCTGGGAGCAGGCGACAGGAACGGACCGCGAAGGGCTGTACGACGCGATGGAATCGCGTGGCCACCGGCTTTACTCGGATCCTCGGCCCACCGACGAGGAGTGGGAACTCGACTCCTGGGAGGAAACGGCCCGAAGGCTCCCGCGCGTTCACCGGTACATGACTCAGCTCTTCGACGAGTCGGACGCCTAGCCCCGGAGCGTGTAGTGGAAAGCCGGCCGTTCAGCCGGAGGGGAGCGGCTGCGTGCGGGAGCCGGCTTCCTGGGTGGCGGACCAGGAGGCGAGCAGGCGCAGTCCTTCCTCCGATGACGAGCCCGGTTCGGCGGTGTAGACGGTGAGGGTGAGGCCCGGAGCGGCGACCATTGCCAGACCCTCGTAGGCGAGGGTGAGGTCGCCGACGACGGGGTGGTGGAACCTCTTCACACCGGTGCCGTGGTGGCGGACGTTGTGGGCGCCCCAGCGGGTGCGGAACGCGTCGCTGCGGGTGCACAGCTCGCCGACCAGGTCGTGGAGCTCCTTGTCGTGAGGATCGCGGCCCGCCTCGGTGCGAAGAATTGCGACGGTCATGTCGGCGGCCAGGTCCCAGTCCGGGTAGAAGCGGCGGGAGGCCGGGTCGAGGAAGGTGTATCGGGCGAGGTTCGGCGACCGCTGGCCGGTGGCGTACATGTCGCAGTAGAAGGCACGCGCGAGCCGGTTGGCGGCCAGCAGATCCATCCGGCCGTTGCGGACGAACGCCGGCCCGGCGGTGACCGCGTCCAGGGTCCACTGCAGGCTCCGGTGCGGCGCCCACTGCCTGCCGGCGCGCTGCCGGGGCCGGGCGAGCGCGTCGAAGCCGTCGGCCGCCTGTGCGAGATTGAGCAGGTGGGCCCGCTCTGCGTCGTCGAGCTGGAGCGCGCGGGCGACGGCTTCGAGAACACTGGGGGACACGCCGGCGAGGTTGCCGCGCTCGAGTTTGGCGTAGTACTCGACGCTGACGTCGGCCAGCGCCGCGACCTCGCTCCTGCGCAGCCCGGGTACGCGGCGCCTGGTGCCGGCGGGCAGCCCGGCCCGCTCGGGGGTTATCTTGGCGCGCCGCGAGACGAGAAACTCGCGGATTTCTTCGCGGTTGTCCACGCTTCGACCGTACGCGCTCGCGCCCGGTGGAAGGGATGTACTGCCAGTACACCCCTCACCAGGCACTCCCTGGCCAGGCGGGAAGCCGGTTACCTGGATGGCGTGGCACTTCCCTCCCTGCCGTGACCGCAGTGCGAAGGGATGCCCGATCCGGTCCGCCGTGACGGACCCGTACGACCCCGGCACGTAAGGAGCAATCGAATGCGTGGTGTCGTGATGCACGCCCCCGGCGATGTCCGGGTGGAGCAGCGCGAGGACCCGAGGATCATCGCCCCGACCGACGCGGTCATCCGCCTGTCGGCGACCTGTGTCTGCGGTTCCGACCTGTGGCCCTATCGCGGGATCCAGGCCGTCGACGGCCCGTCTCCGATGGGCCACGAGTACGCGGGCATCGTGGAGGAGGTCGGCGGCGAGGTGACGTCGGTCAGACCCGGCCAGTTCGTGGTCGGCTCGTTCTTCGCCTCGGACAACACCTGCGAGATCTGCCGGGCCGGCTACCAGCCCTCCTGCGTCCAGCGGGAACTCATCGGGCCACTCGGCGCCCAGGCGGAGCGGCTGCGCGTCCCACTCGCCGACGGCACGCTCGTCGCGACGCCGGAGGTCCCCGGCGACAACCTGATTCCGAGCTTCCTGGCCGCGTCCGACGTGCTCGGCACCGGCTGGTTCGGCGCGATGGCCGCCCAGGCCGGCCCCGGCAAGACGGTGGCGGTCGTCGGCGACGGCGCCGTCGGCCTGCTCGCGGTGCTGGCGGCCAGGCAGCTCGGCGCGGATCGGATCATCGCCATGAGCCGCCACGAGCCGCGGCAGAAGCTCGCTTTGGAGTTCGGGGCGACCGACATCGTCACCGAGCGCGGCGACGACGGCGTGGCGAGGATCAAGGAGCTGACCGGCGGGCTGGGCGCCCACTCGGTCGTCGAGGCGGTCGGCACCCAGGAGTCGATGCTGCAGGCCATCCGCTCCACCCGCCCGGGCGGGCACGTCGGCTACGTGGGAGTGGCCCACGGTGTCCTGCTGGACGGCGCGGAGCTGTTCTTCTCCCATGTCCACCTGCACGGCGGCCCGGCTCCGGTGCGCCGGTATCTGCCCGAGCTGATCGACCTGATCTGGAACCGCCGGATCGACCCCGGCAAGGTCTTCGACCTCCACCTCCCGCTCGACCAGGCCGCGGACGCGTACAAGGCCATGGACGAGCGCCATGCCATCAAGGCCCTGCTGCGCGTGTGACGTGATCTACCGTGGCGAGGAGCCGCCCCGGGCGCGGGCGCCGACGGCGTGCACCTGCCCTGGACTCTGACCAGCCTGCCCTCCGGGTCACGTGGGCGGGGAAGGGCGACTCGTCGGGGTTGTGCGGGTGTGTCTCCAGGCCAGTTCGAGCGCGGCTGCGGCGACGACGGCGACGCCGACCGCAGTCCAGGGGATCGGGAAGCCGACCAGTTTCAGGGCGAAGAAATGTTGGAGCCATGGGGTGGCCAGCACCGCCATGAAGAACACGGCCATCGCGATCACGAGGGTTGCCCGCCATCGGGTGTAGGGGCGAGCGATGATGGCCAGGACCCACAAGGAGATCAGGAAGAGCGTCAGAGTGGCCGCGCTGGTCGCGGCGCCGAGCCTCGGGGCGCCGTAGTGATGGCGGGCGATCATGTAGGTGGCGAAGGTGGCGGTCCCTGCGATGAGCCCGCTGGGCAGGGCGAACCGCATGACGGTGCGGACGAAGTGGGGCCGGGCGCGTTCTGTGTTGGGAGCCAGAGCCAAGAAGAACGCGGGCAGCCCGATGGTGAGGGCGGACAGCAGGGTGGAGTGGCGGGGCAGGAACGGGTAGGGCACCCGCCAGATGACGACCAGCAGGCCGAGCAGGACCGAGTAGACGGTTTTGGTGAGGAAGAGGTTGGCGACGCGGGTGATGTTGCCGATGACGCGCCGGCCTTCGGTGACCACCGCCGGCAAGACGGCGAAGTCGTTGTCGAGTAGCACGATCTGCGCGACGGCGCGGGTGGCGTCACTGCCGGTGCCCATGGCGACACCGATGTCGGCGTCTTTGAGCGCGAGGACGTCGTTGACCCCGTCACCGGTCATGGCGACCGTGTGACCGCGCGCCTGCAGGGCGGCGACCATCTCGCGTTTCTGCCGAGGGGTGACGCGTCCGAAGACCGTCGTCTCCTCCAGTGTCCTGGCCAGCCGGTCCGGTTCGGTGGGGAGCCGCCGGGCGTCGATGGGATGCTCGGCGTGGGGCAGGTGGAGCCGGGCGGCGATGGCGGCGACCGAGACCGCGCTGTCACCCGATATGACTTTCGCGGCGACGCCCTGGTCGGCGAAGTAGCGCAGCGTTGCGGCCGCGTCGGAGCGCAGACGCTGGTCGAGCACGACCAGGGCGACGGGGTTGGTGTGCTGGGTGAGTGCGGGATGGTTCAGGTCGTTGCCGCTGGTGGCCAGGAGGAGGACACGTAGGCCCCGCGCGGCGAGGGTGTCGGCCGTGGCCAGGTGCGGATCGCCTGCCGGCAGCAGGACGTCCGGAGCACCGAGCAGCCAGGTGCCGCGCGCGCCGTCCGGGCTGTCCAGTACGGCCGCGCTGTACTTTCGGGCGGAGGAGAACGGCAGCACGGCAATACAGCGCCAGCCATTGTGCTCACTGGTCCCGTAGGCGTCGAGAATGGCCTGCAGGCTGGCATTCGGTCGTGGGTCGGCGGCAGCGAGGCAGGCCAGGGCCTGGGCCGGGTGCGTTGAACGTGCGCGGTCGAAGGTGATGAGGTCGCTGACGCGCATGCCGCCTTGGGTGAGGGTGCCGGTCTTGTCCAGGCACACGATGTCCACCCGGGCCAGTCCTTCGATGGCGGGCAGTTCCTGGACCAGGCACCTTTTGCGGCCGAGCCTGATCACTCCGATGGCGAAGGCCACTGAGGTCAGCAGGATCAGCCCCTCGGGGACCATGGGCACGATGCCGGCGACCATCCGCCGCACCCCCTCGGGCCAGTCGTGGTGCTGCAGATACAGCTGGCTGACGATCAGCGCGACCGCGACAGGAACCATCATCCAGGTCACGTACTTGAGGATGCGGCTGATGCCGGAGCGCAGTTCGGAGTGGACCAGAGTGAAGCGGCTGGCTTCCTCGGCGAGCTGGGCGGCGTAGGCGTGGCGGCCGACCTTGGTGGCGATGAAGGCGCCGCTGCCGGCCACCACGAAGCTGCCGGACAGCACGGCATCGCCGGGCTGCTTGGGCACCGGCTCCGGTTCGCCGGTCAGCAGCGACTCGTCGATCTCCAACCCGTCCGCCTGGGTGACGGTGCCGTCGACGACGCACTTGTCTCCGGTGCCGATCTCGATCAGGTCGTCGAGGACGATCTGTGAGACGGGAACGGTGACGCGCACGCCGTCGCGGCGGACCACGGGCCTGGTCTGCCCGATGAGGGCCAGGGCGTCGAGGGTGCGCTTGGCGCGCAGCTCCTGGAGGATGCCGATCCCGGTGTTGGCGATGACCACCAGGCCGAACAGACCGTCCCGCAGTGGGCCGACGACCACGATGACGGCGAACAAGGCGCCGATGATCGCATTGAATCGGGTGAAGACGTTGGCCCGCACGATCTCCCCGGTGGACCGGGAGGACCGGGCGGGAACGTCGTTGACCTGGCCGCGGGCGATCCGCTCGGCGACCTCGGCTGTGGTCAGCCCCGCCATGCTTTCCTCCGGCGCGTAACCGGTCCGCCGCGCTGGGGTAGCAGGCCGACCAGCGCGCCACCGGTCGCGGCCAGGAACACCGGCTTGCGCCACCGATCACTCACGGCGCCAAGAGAGCGCAGCATGTCGCGCCTCCACAATGACGAGACGATGAGAGTGCTGCCCTCAATACGACCGCCCTGCCCTACCGACCGATAGAGCCGAACGACCCCAAATCGTCTCTACTCCGCGTTGGCACGGGTGCCGCGTCACCTCCGCGCGGTGCGGATGGTGAGGCTGCCGTAGGGGAGCTCGCCGGTGATCTGGACGTGCAGCCTGCCGGGATATTGGCGGCCCGCTGCCGTGCAGGTCACTTTGCCCCAGCCGATGCGCACCCCGTCGGCGTTCGCGCTCGCGCCGGCGGGCAGGGTGATCGTGGCGCCGCCGTACGCGAGCCAGAGCTCGATGTCGATCCGTGTATACGGGATGTGGGCCCGGGACAGGTCGAGCCGTACTTTGCCGTACTCGGAGTCGATGCGCAGCCGGCGCGGGACGTGCCAGTCGCCCGTCCGCATGATGCGCCCACCC
This sequence comes from Microbispora sitophila, assembly GCF_014892245.1. Taxonomy (NCBI): domain Bacteria; kingdom Bacillati; phylum Actinomycetota; class Actinomycetes; order Streptosporangiales; family Streptosporangiaceae; genus Microbispora; species Microbispora sitophila. The sequence continues at coordinate 90,972 of NZ_JADBGC010000007.1, forward strand.
GTGGAAGCGATGTGGACCACTTCGTCCGGCAGGTCGGCGACGACCGGCTCCAGCTCGTGGGAGGAGATGGCGGTGAGCGCCAGTTCGAGCCGCTGCTCCAGCTCGGCGGGACCGAGCCGGCCGTCCGCGTACGCCTGCTGGACCAGCTCCACCGCCCTGTCACGCTCCCGGTCGGGGACGTGTCCCATCGCGTGGCTCATTGACTGACGGCTCTCTTGTACAGCCGCGTGGCCAGCGGCACGAACACGGCCAGGAGCAGGACCGACCACAGCAGCGACACCGGCACCGCATGCCGCAGCGGCCATGCGCCGGGCACGGGGATGGCCGGGCTGGTGTTGCCGAACAGTTCGCGTGCGGCCTGGACGAGTGTGGAGACCGGGTTCCATTCGGCGATCGGCTTCAGCGGTCCGGGCAGCCGCGTGCTGTCGACGAAGGCGTTGGACAGGAAGACCAGCGGGAACGACATGATGGTGGCGATGTTGTTGAAGACCTCGGGCGTACGCAGGGCCAGCGCGACCGTGGCCGTCACCCAGGAGAAGGCGTACGCGAACAGCAGCAGCATCAGGAACCCGAGGGCGGCCTCGAAGGGCGAGCTGTGGACGCGCCATCCGACGAGCAGCCCCACGAGCGCCATGGTGGCGATGCTGGTCACGTTCATGATCACGTCGCTGACGGTCTGGCCGGTCAGCACTGCCGTGGGCGACATCGGCAAGGTACGGAACCGGTCGAAGACGCCCTTCTGCAGGTCCTGGGTCAGCGTGTAGCCGGTGATCTGGGCACTGGTCACGATGGTCATGACGAAGATCCCGGGGAGCAGGTACTCCCCGTACGACATACCGGGCAGGCTGATCATGCTGCCGAAGACGTAGGTGAACAGCAGCACGAACACGATCGGGAGCATGACCACGCCGCCCAGCAGGTCGGGGGCTCGCCGGATCTTCAGGGCGTTGCGCTTGGTGATCGTCACGCCGTCGGCGACGGCCAGCCGCAGGGTGTTCATCGAGCGGTCTCCTTGGTCTTCTCGTCGGGCTGGTGTCCCGTGAGGCTCAGGAACACGTCGTCCAGGGTCGGCCTGCGCAGGCCGGCATCGCGTACGGCGATCCGCTCGGCAGCCAGGTGGCCGAGCGCCTTGGTCAGTGTGGCCGCGCCACCGGCCACCGGAATCGTCACCTGCAAAGCGGCGGCGTCGATCTGCATGTCCCCGACGGCCAGCGGCGCCAGCGTCCTGGCGGCGCTCTCCAGGTTCGCCGTGCTCGTCACCGACAGCTGAATCCGGTCGCCGCCGACCTGGTCCTTCAGCTCGTCGGCCGTGCCGAGTGCGATCACGCGTCCGTGGTCGACCACCGCGATGCGGTCGGCGAGCCGGTCGGCCTCCTCCAGGTACTGGGTGGTGAGCAGAACCGTCGTGCCTCCCGCGACGAGCTCGGCGATGACGTCCCACAGTCCGATCCTGGCCCGGGGGTCCAGGCCGGTGGTGGGCTCGTCGAGGAACAGCACGGGCGGGTTGGCGACCAGCGCGCCGGCCAGGTCGAGCCGGCGTCGCATGCCGCCGGAGTAGCCTCGCACGGGCCGGTCGGCCGCGTCGGTCAGATCGAAGCGGTCCAGCAGCTCGCGGGCGCGCTGCCTGCTGTTCCTGGTGCCCAGGTGGTAGAGGCGGCCGACCATCTCCAGGTTCTCGGCGCCGGTGAGGTGGTCGTCCACGGCGGCGTACTGGCCGGAGGCACCGATGTGCGCACGCAGCCGGTGGGCGTCACGGACGACGTCGAACCCGGCCACCATGGCGCGTCCGGCGTCCGGCTTGAGCAGCGTGGTGAGGATTCGCACCGTGGTGGTCTTGCCGGCGCCGTTCGGGCCGAGCAACCCGAACACCGCCCCCTCGGGAACGGTCAGCTCCATTCCGTCGAGGGCGGCCACGTCGCCGTATCTCTTGACCAAGCCCTCGGCCACGATCGCGTCTGGCATGGGAATCTCCTCGGTTGTCAGGAACGGTGAATGACGACGTCGCCGTAGGTGGTGTGGGTCCGCACCTCGACGATCCGGTCTGTCCGGCCGGGGCCGTCGCTGGGGTCGAGGGAGACGTCCACGGCGCCGTACGTGGAGCTCACGTCCAGCCAGGCGGCGGTGCCCTCCCGGATCCCGAGATCCAGGCCGCCGCCGGTGGTCTCCATGACGATCGAGCCGGACACCACCTCGCCGATCCGCACACCGGCGTACGCGGTCTTGGCGGCGACGCCGGCCAGGGCGCGGTCGACGGTGATGTCGCCGTGGGCGCTGTTCAGCCGCAGTTCGCCGGTCACCTCGCGGATGCGGACGGCGCCGTGGGAGGTCCTGACCGCGGCGGTGCCGTCGACCTCGCCTATGTGGATACTGCCGTGGGTCGTGGTGACCTCGGCGTGCCCGGACACGCGGGTGACCGAGATGTCGCCGTGGGTGCTCTTCACCCGTAGCCGACCGGCCTGTTCGATCCGGATGTCGCCGTAGGAGGTGGTGAGCGTCACCTCGCCGAGCGGTCCCCGGCACAGGACGGTTCCCGCCGTCTTGGCGTCAAGACGGGACCCGGCCGGCAGGTCGATCGTCACGTCGGCCGAGCCCGGGCCGAGCAGCAGCGAACGCGCCCAGTTCGTGGGCGATTCGACGAGCTTGCCGAGCGAGAGGCCCCAGCCGGAGGCGGAGCCCGCGTGCTCCTTGTCGGTCCGCACGAGGAGCCTGCCATCGGCGTAGTCCACCTGGGTATGCCGGGCGGCCTGTACGTCGGCGTCGTTGAGTTCGTCGCTCGGGCGGACTTCGACGACGGTGTCGGTGCGGTCGCTCGCGTTGATCCGGACGGTGCCGGTCGCCATGTCGAGGACGGCGAGGATGGGGCGTGCTGTCTCGAAGGTCCGCATTCGGGCCTCCTTGTCGCCGGTCATCAGCGCACCCAACCGCTGTAGCGGTTGCCGGTCTGCTGTGCCGGGCGCCGGCCGGAGCGGCGACCGGCGTTGCCGGGATCGAGGGCGGCGGCGACGGCGCGGACCAGCCAGGCGTTGACCGACAGCCCCTCACGTGTCGCCGCCTCCTCGATGCGCGGCTTGAGGTGCTCGGGAATCCGGAGTGAGATCCGGGACGTCCCGCCCTCGTCGGCGTCCGGCGGTGGTGGAGGGGCGGGCGCTCTCTCGACCTGCCCGGTCTCTCCCTCCCCCTCGAACGAGCGGGCGCTCTGTGGGGGCGGCGTCACGACGAAACCAGGGTCGCGCCCGCGCAGTCGCACCTCGACCGAGCCCGGTGCGAGGTCCTGGGTGATCTCGTCCGCCGCGGCGGACAGAGCCTCCAACAGCGCGAGCCGGGTGGCCGATTCGAGCGTCGCGGCGAGGCGCTCGGCCAGAGCACGAGCTTCCTCGCCGCCCGCTCCGGCAACCATCGCGAGTTCGCGCCGGAGGTGATCGACATAAGGCGCAAGATCCATGACGCCATCATGACATCACGATGGCGTCATATCAATCCCGATATGCCTACTGATGTGACGCCATAGAGACGCCACAAGCGCTGCGCCAGCGGCGCCGCCACGTGGCGTCGCGCGCCTTGAGGCGATCAGAAGTCGGCGTCGAAGCTGACGGTGCCGGTCACGCCCACCTGATACGCCGACACCCGCCGCTCGAAGAAGTTCGAGAGCTCCTGGACGTCCTGCAACTCCATGAAGGCGAACGGGTTCTTCGCCCCGTACAGCGGCGGGATGTCCAGCTGGGCCAGCCGGCGATCGGCGACGTGCTCCAGATAGGCCCGCATGTCGGCGATCGACATGCCGGGCACTCCGCCGCCGAGCAGGTCCTCCGCGAACTGGACCTCGCACTCCACCGCCTCGGCGAGCATCTCGCGGACCTGGTTCGCCATCTCCTCGTCGAACAGCCCCGGCTCCTCCTGGCGGACCGTTTCCACCACGTCGAAGGCGAAGGCCATGTGCATGGACTCATCGCGGAACACCCAGTTGGTGCCCGAGGCGAGACCGTTGAGCAGGCCACGCGAGCGCAGGAAGTACACGTAGGCGAAGGCCCCGTAGAAGAACAGACCCTCGATGCACGCGGCGAAGCAGATCAGGTTGAGCAGGAAGGCCCGCCGGTCCTCCCGGGTACGCAGCTCGCGCAGCTCGAAGATCGAGTCGATCCAGCGGAAACAGAAGTCGGCCTTGCGCCGGATGGAGGGGATGTTCTCGACCGCCGCGAACGCCGCGAACCGCTCGTCCTCGTCGGGTACGTAGGTGTCCAGCAGGTTCAAGTAGAACTGGACGTGGACGGCCTCCTCGAACAGCTGCCGGGACAGGTAGAGGCGGGCCTCGGGGGCGTTGATGTGCTGGTAGAGGTTGAGCACCAGGTTGTTGGCCACGATCGTGTCGCCGGTGGCGAAGAAGGCGACCAGGCGGCTGACCAGATGCCGCTCGGCGGGGGAGAGCCGGTCCAGGTCCTTGAGGTCGGAGTGCAGGTCCACCTCCTCCACCGTCCAGGTGTTCTTGATCGCGTCCCGGTAGCGGTCGAAGAAGCGCGGGTAGCGCATCGGCCTCAGGGTGAGGCTCATTCCCGGGTCGAGCAGCATCAGAGTCTCGGGGTTGGTGGTCATGACTCTCGCCTTTCGGGTAATGCGTGGCGGTTCTGGATTTCCAGGGGGCGTGCTCACTGGCACGCTTCGCACGACTCCGGGTTCTCCAGCGAGCAGGCGAGCGCCTCAGCGGTCATCGCCGCCTTCCCGGAGACCGTTCGCTCCGGCTGCGCCTTCTGCGACGCGAGGGACACCGTCGCCTGCTGGATCCGTGTGGCGGGACGCGACCGCAGGTAGTAGGTGGTCTTCAGGCCGCTCTTCCAGGCGTACAGGTACATCGAGGAGAGCTTGTCGATGGTCGGCGCGCTCATGAACAGGTTGAGCGACTGGCTCTGATCGATGTACGGCGCCCGCGCGGCGGCCATGTCGATGAGCGCTCGCTGCGGCAGCTCCCACGCCGTGCGGAACAGCTCGCGCAGCTCCGCCGGGAGTGCCTCGATCCCCTGGACCGAGCCGTCGGCCCGCTTGATGGCGGTCCTGATCTCCTCGTTCCACAGGCCGCGCGCCTTCAACTCCGCCACGAGCGCGCTGTTGATCTGGAGGAACTCGCCGCTGAGGGTCTCGCGCTTGAAGAGGTTGGACACCTGCGGCTCGATGCACTCGTAGCAGCCGGCGATGGACGCGATGGTCGCGGTGGGCGCGATCGCGATGAGCAGTGAGTTGCGCAGCCCGTGCTCGGCGATCCGCTCACGAAGCGCCGTCCAGCGCTCGTCCTGAGCACCGGTGACCTTCCACAGGTCGGGCTGCAGGAGCCCGCGGGCGGCCCAGGTCTGCTGGAAGGCCGGATGAGGGCCCGCCTTCGCGGCCAGGTCTGCCGAGGTCTCCAACGCCGTCAGATAGATCTCCTCGGCGATGCGGGTGGACAGGTCCTTCGCCTGGGGAGAGTCGAACGGCATCCGAAGCGCGAAGAAGACGTCCTGGAGGCCCATCACGCCGAGGCCGACGGGGCGCCAGCGGGGGTTGCTGGCCGCGGCCTGCGGGCTCGGGTAGTAGTTGATGTCGATGACGCGGTCGAGGAAGGTGACCGCGGTGCGCACGGTGGCGCGCAGCCGCTCCCAGTCCATCTCGGTTCCGGCCCGGTGCGTGGCGAGGTGCGCGGCGAGGTTGACCGAGCCGAGGTTGCACACGGCGGTCTCCGTGTCGCTGGACACCTCGAGGATCTCCGTGCACAGGTTGGACAGGTGCACCACGTTGCCGGGCTCGGCGGTCTGGTTGCACAGCCGGTTGGACGCGTCTTTGAAGGCCATCCAGCCGTTGCCGGTCTGGGCCAGCGTGCGCATCATCTTGCCGTACAGGTCCCTGGCCTTGACCTGACGGACGTACCGGCCGGCGGCCTCGGCCGCACGGTAGGCGGCGTCGAAGTCCTCTCCCCACAGATCGGGCAGCTCCGGGACCTCGTCCGGGTCGAACAGCGACCACATCGCGTCGGCTTCGACCCGCCGCATGAACTCGTCCGGGATCCAGTTGGCGAGGTTGAGGTTGTGGGTGCGGCGGGCGTCCTCGCCGGTGTTGTCGCGCAGTTCGAGGAACTCCTCGATGTCGGGGTGCCAGGTCTCCAGGTAGACGCAGGCCGCGCCCTTGCGGCGGCCGCCCTGGTTGACGGCGGCCACCGACGCGTCGAGGGTGCGCAGCCACGGCACGATGCCGTTGGAGTGCCCGTTCGTGCCCCGGATGAGCGCCCCCCGCGAACGCACCCGCGACCAGGAGATGCCGATCCCTCCGGCGAACTTCGACAGGTGCGCCACCTGCGCGTACCGCTCGTAGATCGAGCCCAGCTCGTCGCGTGGGGAGTCGACCAGGTAGCAGGAGGACATCTGGGTGTGCCGCGTCCCCGAGTTGAACAGCGTCGGCGAGCTGGGCAGGTAGGCCAGCGACGACATCAGCCGGTAGAACCCGATCGCCTCGGCCGGTGTGGTCGCCAGGCCGCACGCCACGCGCAGCAGCCAATACTGCGGGGTCTCCAGCACCAGCCGGGTGGAGGGATGGCGCAGCAGGTAACGGTCGTACACCGTGCGCAGGCCGAAGTACTCGAACCGGAGGTCGCCCCTGGGGTCGATCGCGTCGTCGAGCTTGCGGGCGTTCGCGGCCACGAAGTCGGCCGTGGCATCGCCGATCAGCCCCTGTGCGTGTCCCAGCCGGATCGCCTGGCTGAAGGAGGCCACTCCCTGGCCGCGGACCTCCTTGTCGATGTAGCCGGCCAGCAGCCGGGCGGCCAGCCGCGAGTACTGCGGCTCCTCGCCGATCATCTCCGCCGCGGTCTGGATGGACAGCCGATCCAGCTCGGCGGTGGTGGCCCCGTCGTACAGGCCGCTGATCGTCTTGGTCGCCACACGGAGCGGATCGACGTCGGTGAGATCGTCCGCCCAGCGCTCCACCGCTCGGACGATCTTGTTGACGTCGACCGGCTCGCTCGCCCCGTTGCGCTTGCGTACGTGCATCTGCACTCGTCGCGGCATCGACACCTGCCGCTCGGCGTCCACCGACGACACCCCGTCCGGTGACACCCCTGTGACCGTCACAGCTCTCTCCTCGCGCTCGGTCCCCAAGGTCCGAGGCAGCGCGCAGGAGGCATGCCGGCGCGAGCACGCGAAAGCGGCGCGCCAGAGCCATCGGCCGTCCCGCGCGGCCTCCGACCAGCCGCACACCCGTTCACGCGGTGCGCGGCGCGCTGGCAGGTCTTCGGACTCGTGGGCGGCGCGGCCAGGTTGCCGCATTGCCTACTGGTTGTCGCTTCCCAGATCCGCTCGTAGGCCGGATCCAGTGCGTGTGACAACGGTCGTTCCCACTCACCGCTGCGGGGCAGTCCCGGACTCCCACCGGGTTCCCTCTTGCCTCGGCCGCCCTGGATGGACGGACGAACCAGCTGCAGCGACCACCATATATAGGGGGCGAGGAAAAGTCACACCCAACATGTCGCGTCACACTGGTAACGCACCCGGTGTGTGTCCGGCAAGAAGGGCCCCGGGCCCTCCCCGGCAGACCACGCTTGTCCCCCGCGCGAGCTACCGGCGAATGTCCACCGTGCGGGGACGATCCCGGACCGCCCCGATCCGTAGCGTTACGACGCAGCCACGGCGCCCCGTTCACTTCTCCCGCTACACCGCCGTGCGCATCATCACCCCGGCGTCGACCCCCTCACTGGAGGACCTCATGCTCGGCAGGATCAAGACACCCGTTGTGGCCGCGCTGTGCTGCACCGTGCTCGGTGTGGCGGTTGCGGGCTGCGACGGCGACTCGCTGGAGAACTGGGATCCCCTCGCCCCCGCCACGCGGACGGCCGATGCCGCCCCGATCTCCGGGACCGAGAAGATCGATGTCGCGGGCCGGTCGGTGAACGTGTCCTGTTCGGGCACCCCGGAGAAGGGCAGGCCGGTCATCATCCTGATGCACGGGGCAGGTGATGGGCTGGACAAGCTGGCCGCCATCCAGAAGACGCTGAGCAAGCAGAACCGGGTCTGTTCCTACGACCGGCTCGGCGCGGGCGCGAGCGACCAGCCCGAGGGCCCGCAGAGCTTCTCCAGCACCGGGAAGATCCTGACCGGGGTGCTCGACCGCGTCGCCGGCGACGGCCCGGTCGTCCTGGCCGGGCACTCGCTGGGCGGGCTGATCGCCGCCAGGTACGCGCCCGACCACCAGGACAGGGTCAAGGGGCTGGTCCTGATGGACGCCACCCCGTCCACCATGCTGGACGACATCACGAAGGCGATCCCCGAGTCCGCCACGGGCCCGGCGGCCGAGTTGCGCGCACAGAACCTCGCGGTGTTCAAGGGTGAGAACCCGGAGAAGCTCGTCGTCACCGACGGCGAGGTCCGTTCCGCCGGGAACATCCCGGTGGAGGTGATCCAGCACGGCAAGCAGTACCTCGCGGCCGTCCCCAAGTACGGGCCGCGCCTGGAGAAGGCGTGGGCCGCGGGCCAGCACAAGTGGCTCGCGCTGTCCAGCGACAGCAAGCTGAGCACGGCCAAGAACAGCGGCCACTACATCTACGTCGACCAGCCCGACGTCGCCGTACAGGCCATCGAACGCGTCACCGAGCAGGCCGCACGTCAGGCGCAGGGTGAGTGACCACACCGACCCGGGCCGGGGCTGCCGGAAGCGGCCCGCGCGGCTCGAACGGGCGGGTCAGCCCAGCTTGAGCAGCAGTTCGGTGAGCTCGGCCGGCATGGTGATCATGCAGTCGTGGCCCGTCTCCAGTTCCCACACCTGTGCCGGGCTGCCGTTGGGCTGTATCGCCGGGACGGGCCGCCGCTCGATGCCCTCCGGCACGCCGGCGACGCAGTGGATGTGCGTCCGCGGAATCGTGTGCACGGCCGGGTTGTCCAGCCGGACCGGTTGCCGCAAGCAGAGCACCGGCTGATCCGACAACATCGTCCGCAGCCACGCCATGTCCGCCGGGTCGGTGACCCCGAACAGGCCCAGGGGCGGCGGCAACTCGGGCATCGGCGGGATCCGCCAGCCGACCTCGGACTCCGCGGCGCGGTCGATGAGGGCCTGGGTCATGGGATGCACATCGACCGCGCTCTCGCCGTCCTCCGGGACCATCGCGTCGAGATAGACCAGATGGGCGATCCGATCCGGGATCCGGTTGGCGGCGGACGAGATGACCAGCCCGGCGTAGCTGTGGCCCACCAGGATCACGTCGGCGAGGTCCTCCTCGGTGATCAGCCTGACGATGTCGTCGACGTGCGTGTCCAGCCCTACCTCGGGGCCGAGCAGATGCGCCTTGTCGCCGAAGCCGGTCAGCGACGGCGCGACCACCCGATGCCCGGCCGATGCCAGCAACGGGACCACCCGCTCCCAGCACTGCCCGCTGTGCCAGGCCCCGTGTACGAGCAGAAATGTTGACATGGTGTAGCTCCTCGTTTGCCGAAGGGACCACCAGCCGATTTCGCCGGCGTTCGTCCCGGGAAGTGAGGTTTCCGCTCACCCGCCGACAGAGCCAGAGCCCCCACGATCCTGGGGGTGACAGGACCAGGCACGACGAAAGTGCGCGAATTACAGTGAGGACATGAGCGACGAATCCAACCTTCTGGGCGATTACGTACGCGCCCGCCGGGAGCTCGTCACTCCTGAACAGGCCGGCATCCCCTCCGTGGGCGTACGGCGCGTGCCGGGCCTGCGCCGGGAGGAGGTCGCGATGCTCGCCGGCATCAGCGCCGACTACTACCTGCGCCTGGAACAGGGCCGCGACCGCAACCCCTCCGCGCAGGTCCTCGAGTCCCTCGCCCGCGTGCTGCTGCTCGACGACGACGCGACGGCCTACCTGCTACGCCTTGGAGCGGGAAAACCCCGGCGGCGACGGCGGCCCCGGAAGGAAACCGTCCCTCCCGGCATCGCCAAGCTCGTCGCCACGCTCCCGCTCCCCGCGTACGTCGAGGGCCGCTACTTCGACGTCCTCGCCGCCAATGCGCTGGCGACCGCTCTGTCGCCGCGACTCGTGGCGGGGGGCAACCGCCTGCGGGACGTGTTCCTGGACCCCGCCGAGCAGGCCCTCTACCCGGACTGGGAGGACGCCGCACAGGGCATGGTCGCCGGCTTCCGCGAGTCCGTCGGCACCGACACCGACGACCCCCGATTCATCGAACTCGTCGGCGAACTCTCCCTCGCCAGCCCTCGCTTCAGCAGGCTCTGGGCCCGCCACGACGTGAACACGTGCGAAGGCACACCCAAGCACATCGACCACCCCCAGGTCGGTGGCCTGTGGCTGAACCGGGAGAGATTGGGCGTCAGCGGCGCGACAGGCCAGACACTCGTCGTCCTCCACCCGGACCCCGGCACCGACAGTGCCGACAAGCTGGCGCTCCTCGCGTGCATCGTGCGGACATGACCCCACCCATGCTCGGCCGGGTGGCCCAGCCCGCGCAGACCGCCGAGGCGCTCTGTTTCCTCGCCTGGCCACGCTCCAGTTCCATCACGGGCACCGTAGTCGCTGCAACGAGCACCACCCCAGCGAGTCCACGTACCCGCCGTGGCCGTTGCAGTGGGCCGACCTTACCCGCCCTCGGCCGCTAACCGGCGCCGGCCACACCGACCACGGCGAGTCCTCCGGGCCGCCGTTAGCTTCCTCGAAAGCCGGCTGACGTCGGCGCGGAGCATTCCCGGGACGAGCGGAAACGCCGGCTGCCGAGGTCCGCTGCAAAGCGAACAAAGGCAGCCGGCGTTCACCTGCGCCTGATGTCCTGACCGGTCGCGATTCCGCCAGGAGCGCCGCTCAGAGCCGGACGCTCACCCCGTCGCGCCCGGACGATCGCCGGCTCATCCCGCCGAACCCGTGTAGCTGTACGTCGCGTTCCCGTGGACGGTGATACGCGACCACGGCTTCATGCTGGCATAGCATCCGTACTTGATCACGCAGTACTCCAGATGGCGCTGCAGATGCGACCATGCCGATGTCGTCCCGATCCCACCCGCTTGGTTGACCTGCAACTCCCGCATATAAACCATGCTCTGAGCATCGCTCAGGTAGTCGTAGCGATTCTGCCAGGAGGTCACCCGAGAGCCGTCGCGGCAGTAGACGACGCGGTGATGCCACACGTATATGGTCGACCCGAGCAGGCTCCGCTTGCGGAACCAGACGTCCGCGTACGCACCGCAAATGGCGTGCGTGCTCGCGTCGTCGTTCGTGGATGTACTGGACTCGTCAGGCTTCGTGGGATCCGGGACCTGCGCGGCGATCTCCGGATCGGATTTGAGCAACTCCAGATCCTCGTTCGTGTAGGTACCGTCCGCCACTCGGGCGAGCGCATCCGCGATCGGGTCGCCCTGCGCTGCGGCAGCAGGAGGGCCGATGAGGAGTACGGCCAGTCCCAGCGCGGCGGCGACACTCGAACGAAGAGCGCGGCGTGCGGATCCAGTGCTTACCTGGAATCGCGACTCAGCTGACATTTCGGTCCTTTCTCGGAGGGTTTTGGAATTCCCATTCCAGAGACTCGGCACCAGGGCGCGTATTGGGCTCCGTCCGAGGCCTGGCTCAACTCTCCCGGCGGCTTGAGAAAGCGCCAATGAGGGCGCCGGTAACAGGTCCGGAAGTCTTGGCTGTGTGTCTTTCCGACGTAGAGTCATGCCATGACGCAACGACGTGTGGTCGTGCTCGGATACCATGCGGCGGAGTTGCTGGACATTTCATGCGTGACGTCCAGCCTGATAATGGCGAACCTGCACGGCGCCGTACCGCTCTACGACGTGTGCCTGGCCACCCCGTCAGGCCTGCCCATCACGTGCGCGAGCGGGTTGACGCTGCAGGGGCAGCAGGCCCTCGAGCACATCACCGGACCGCTGGACACACTCGTGGTGTCGGGAGGAATCGGGCACGAAGACGCCGCCGCCAGCCAAGTGATCGTCGGCCACGTCCGCCGCCTGGCCCGGGAGAGTCGCCGCGTCGCCTCGGTGTGCACGGGCGCGGCGGTACTGGCCGCCGCGGGCCTGCTCGACGGGCGTCGGGCCACCACTCACTGGAAGTACGGGTACGTGCTCGCCACCCGTCACCCGGAAATCACCGTCGACGCTGAGCCGATCTTCATCCGCGACGGCAACATCGTCACGGCCGCCGGGGTCACAAGCGCCCTCGACCTCACCCTCGCTTTCATCGAAGAGGATCACGGGACCCCGCTCGCCCGGGAGGTGGCCCGCTACCTGGTGGCCTACCTGCAGCGACCCGGCAACCAGGCCCAGATGAGTATGTTCACAGAAGGCCCGCCGCCAAGCGACAGCCTGGTCAAGCGCGTCGTGGACCACATCACGGGCCACCTGGACGGCGACCTGACCACGGCCTCCCTGGCGGCCGATGCGGGCGTGAGCGAGCGGCATCTCACCCGCCTGTTCCTCAGGCACCTGGGCCAGAGCCCGGGCCGGTTCGTACGCCGGGCCCGCACCGAGGCCGCCGCCCATCTCCTCGTCTCCACCTCCCTGCCCATGGCCGCCATCGCGGCCCGTTGCGGCTTCGGCACGACGGAAAGCCTCCGTCAGAACTTCCTCGATAGGTACGGCATCCCGCCCTCGCGCTACCGCCTGACCAAAACCATGCGGTAGCGATGAAGGTGATCGCCGCAGCAACCGGAACCCGCAGTCCCGTACGCCGCCCGCCTGCACTCGAAGGACGACAACGAGGCGGGAACTGGGGGCAGCGCTACCGGCGCGACGCGCCCCCGGACAGGCGTCTGCAAAGGTCTGCAGGTGCTGGTGCTCGTCGACCTCGAGGGTGTCGGGGTGGCGGAGGAACCAGCCGGTGGCCTGGCGGACGGTCGGCGGGGATGGCGGCGGCAGGGCAAGGTGGTCTGAGACCTCCAGGGCCGCACGAGCTGGCGCACCATGGTGGCCTTGCCGCGGTAGCCCATGGTCTTGATCTCCTGGTAGAGCTGCTCGGCATTGATGCAGCCCTACGAGGGCTGACGCCGACCTCGGGCACTGGTCTGTCAACACCGTCCAGCGGGACGACCCCACCCAGGCGTCGGTCGCCGTGGTCGCAGGTCTTCTGCTCGGCGGTGCCGTACTCGCCGCCGGCCGCATGCTGTGGACCCGCGCCCGCTCACTGGCCGCCGCGGCCCAGCGGGCCGCCTGTATGCCCGCCCATGACGACCTGGTCGTCATCGAACACGAACTGTCGGCAGAGCCGCCCTGGATGACCTACACCTGCTGTTGGAGTTCATCGGCGTCTGACATGGTGTAAGGCTGGGTGCATGGCACGGGTGCTTGTGGTGGAGGACGATCCGGTGATCGGGCCGGAGCTGGAGTCGGTGCTGACCGTCGCGGGCTACCGCACCGACCTCGCGGCCACGGGGGCGAGGGCGCTCGATCTGGGCGTTGCGGTGATGCCCGATCTGGTGCTGCTGGACCTGGGGCTGCCGGACGATGACGGTGTCACCGTGTGCCGCCGGTTGCGGGCGGTTCTGCCGCAGGCGGTGATCGTGGTGCTGACTGCGCGCACCGAGGAGTTCGAGGTGGTCGTGGCGCTCGACGCGGGGGCGGACGACTATCTGACCAAGCCGTTCCGGCTGACCGAGCTGCTGGCCAGGATTCGAGCCCATTTGCGTCGTCAGGCGGCGCCTCGGGACGACGATCGGACCTTGAAGGTGGGGCGGCTCAGTCTCGACCTGCCGGCTCGCAGGGCGTACGTCGCGGGCGACGAGGTGGCGCTGCGGCCCAAGGAGTTCGACCTGCTGACGGCGCTGGCATCCCGCGCCGGTGAGGTCGTCTCCCGCGAGGATTTGATGGACGAGGTGTGGGACGTCAACTGGTTCGGGCCGACCAAGACGCTCGACGTGCACGTGTTCGCGCTCCGCCGCAAACTCATCGATCACGGCGAGGATCCGCAGCGGATCGTCACGGTACGGGGACGGGGCTACCGGTATGAGCTGCCGGAGACAGCAGAAGGCTGAAGACCGGCGGAGCGGTCCTGCGCAGGACCAGGCGGCCCGCCTCGGCCTCAGCCAGTGAGCGGGCCAGCGCCAGGCCGATGCCGTGCCCGTCGGCCGCGCGCCGGGCGAACACGTCCACACCCTCGCGGACTCCCGGCCCGCGGTCGGCGACCTCGATCGCGATGCCGTCGGCGAGGTCCGTCGCCTCGACGGTGACCTCGCCCTCGCCGTGGACCAGAGCGTTGTCGAGCAGCACGCGCAAGATCTGCCGCACCGCCGCGGCGGAGGCGTCGACGGGGGGCAGGTCATCCGGCACGCTGACCGTCAGCCGGCGCCCCTGGGCGGCGAGCGGGCCCTGCCAGCACTCCCTGACTTCATCGAGCACGGCGGGGACGTCGAGCGGCGCCGACCCGGTCCGGTTGTCACGAGTGAGCCGCACGAGGTCGTCGATCACGGTCTGCAGCCGCTCGCCTCGCCCGAGAGCGGTGTGGACGGCGTCGGCGAGGGCGGCGTCCGGCCGGGCCAGGGCCGCCTCCAGCCCGAGCATCATCCCGGTGAGCTGGGTGCGGAGCTGGTGGGAGACGTTGGCGCTGAAGGCGCGCTCACGATCGAGCACGTCACCGAGCCTGCGGGCGGTGGCTTCCAGCGCGAGCCCGGCCTGGTCGGCCTCCCGCACATTGGATCGCGGCGCCCGGATCGTGAAGTCGCCGTCACCGAGGGCCTGCGCGGAACGTGTCAGATCCTCCAGCGGCGCGGCGAGCCTCGCCGACTGACGCCGTGCGAACGCGACGGCCAACCCGATCACGAATACGGCCAGCCCGGCCATGACGAGCCACGCGATGTGCGTCTTGCCGACCACCGTGTCGTACGAGGTGGCGACCCTCACCACCCCCGGCGTCTCGTCGAACGGGATGGGCGCGGTGGCGATGAGGGCATCACCCTCGACACCCTCTTTGAGCGGCGACCGGGCAGGGCCCGAGCCCAGGATCCGCCGTCCATCTGTCGTGTAGACGCCGACGGTCATATCGGAGGGAAGACCGGTGGGGAGCGAAACCGGGGCGGGGCCGGAGAAGGTGGAGGCCACCCACGTCGCCTCCATTTCCAGTGACTCGATCGCTCCGTCGTGGTAGAGCCGGGCGACGGCCACGGCCAGCGGCACCGCGAACAAGGAGACGGCCAGCACGGCCACACCCGTGATCGTGGTGAGCAGACGGCTGCGCAACGACCTCATCCGCCCATGGTGGCCCCGCGAAGGTAAGCGGGACGCTAACCGAACGATGAGTAACCTCCCTATCACTATGAGTGACAGCAATCTTGTCCGGCTCCTGCTGACCAGCCAGTTCTCCATCAAGTTCGGCTTCACCCTGCTGATGCCGTACCTCGCGGGGCACCTCACACACGGCCTCGGCCTGACCGCGTCGGCGGTGGGACTGATCCTGGGGATCCGCAACGCGAGCCAGCGCGGGCTGGCGCTGGTCGGCGGGCATCTGGCCGACCGGTTCGGGTGCCGAGCCGCCGTCGTGACCGGCTGCGCGTTGAGGTCCGCGGGGTTCGGACTGCTCGCGTTCGCCGACAGGGTGCCGGCGCTGGTGCTGGCCTCGGCGGCGACCGGATTCGCGGGCGCGCTGTTCGACCCGGGGATACGCACCATGCTGGCGACGGTCGCCGGTGACCGCAGGACCATCCTGTTCGGCCGTTTCAACGTGGCTGGGCAGGCCGGGCTGCTGCTCGGCCCGCTGGCCGGGCTGGTGCTGGCCACGCTGGACTTCCGCCTGGTCGCGCTCGTCGCCGCCGCGGTGTTCGCCGTCCTCACCATGGTCCAGGCGGTCGCGCTACCCGCCGTCGCCGCCACGGCCCCCAGGGAGGACCGCGCCGGATGGCGAAGCGTCCTGCGGGATCGCCGCTTCCTCGTCTTCTCCCTCGCAATGGCCGGATCGTACCTGCTGCCGTTTCAGATCTACGTCACAGTGCCGCTGGTCATGGGCCGCACGCTCGGGCCCGAACAGGACTTCGGGATGGGCGAGCTGTTCGCGCTGTCGGCGGTGCTGGCGATCGCGTTGCAGGGACGGGTGGGTGCGTGGGCGGCGAAGCGGTGGTCACCGCCGCGCTGCCTGGCGGCCGGTCTCGTGGTGATGGCGCTGGCGTTCGTGCCTCTGGTCGCGTTTCCGCAGCCCGTCGTGCCCTCCGTCCTCGACGAGGAGGTGGCCGAACATCTCGCGATGCTGCCGATGCTGGCCGGCGCGGCCCTACTGGCCGTGGGCACGATGCTGATCTGCCCGTTCGAGATGGACGTCATCGTACGGCTGTCGCGCGGGCGTCTCGTCGCCACGCACTACGGCCTCTATTCGACCGTGTCCGGCGTCGCGACCGCCGTGGGCAACCTGCTCACCGGTCTGATCTGGGAATCCCCGTACAGATGGCTGCCGTGGACGGCCTTCGTGGCGCTGGGATGCGGGTGTGCCCTGGGAGTGGCCCTCCTCAACCGCCGGCGACTGCTGACGCCGGCCTGAACGGCACCCATGGGGTAAGAACGCGGCTTATCTCGCGCTAAGCGGGCGTTAATCATCGCCCTCCTACCGTTGCCCCATGCGTTCACGCCAATGCCTGACACTGTGCTTTCTGACACTGTGCGTCCTGGCGGGCATCGTCAGAGTGGGCACCTTGACCAACTCGCTCGGCACTCGTGCCAGGCGCCACGGTGCTCGATCGTGAAGAAAACCGGAACCGCGGCCAGAAAGCCTCGTCGTTCAGCTACTTTCCTCCGCCCTGACGCGAAGCGGATCGAGTTGCTCACCGGAGAAACACGAGGCGGCTTCCACTCGCTTACCACTACTCGCGCGAACGGCATCTGGTCTGGCGAGTCCTGCTGGGTGCAGTACCAACGAACCCTGCCGATGACGGCGTCCACTTTCCTGTCTGGAGCGTGCGCATGGTAACCATCTCTGCTCCCCCTCGGCTGCGACAAATGACGAACAAGGTGCCCCTGGTCACCGCGACCTTCTGGGTCATCAAGATTCTTTCGACGACGGTCGGGGAGACGTTCGCGGACTACCTGTCAGTCAATGTCGGGCTGGGCCCGGTAGTGACCGATGGTCTGGTGTCCGTCGTCCTGGCAGCGGCCCTGGTGCTGCAGGCCTCCACCCGCCGCTACACCCCGTGGATCTATTGGCTGTCCGTGGTACTGGTGAGCATCTCGGGGACGCAGATCACCGACTTCCTCACCGACACCCTCGGGGTCAGTCTGTACGTCAGCACGGCGCTGTTCGCGGTGCTCCTCGCCGTGGTTTTCACCGTCTGGTACCGGCAGGAGATGACTCTGTCGATAACGGCGATCAACACGCCCCGGCGGGAAGCGTTCTACTGGGGCGCCATTCTGACCACCTTCGCGCTGGGCACCGCGGCCGGCGACCTGTCCACCGAGGCGTTGAGTCTCGGGTTCCGCAACGGTGCGCTGATCTTCGGCGGCGCCTTCCTCGTCACGCTGGTGCTGTGGCGGATCGAGGCCTGGCAGGTGGCCGCGTTCTGGGCCGCCTACATCCTGACCCGCCCGCTGGGCGCCGCGGTCGGTGATCTGCTCACCCAGGACCACTCGCTCGGTGGTCTGGGTCTCGGCGCCACCCGGACCAGCGTGTTGTTCTTCGCCGTTATCGTCGTGCTTGTCGGGCGCGAGCAGGTGGCCACAACCAGGGCCCGCCGCGCGGGCGCGCACTCGGCGGATATCGGGGGCAAGTCGGGCCGGGCGAGCCTGGGCCGGCCGTCGGATCTGATGTGGGCTGCCGCCGGCATCGCCGCCGTCGTGGGGATCGGCAGCTGGCTATCGGCCGGAGCCGCCGGCCAGACTCCGGGCTCAAAGGTGGCGGCGACCGGATCCGCTGGCTCCCCTGGTGCGGCAGCAGGGAACTCGACAGCGGCGGGGGCTGCAAAGGCACGGCGGGTGGTGTCAGCCAAGCTCGGGGATCTGTCCTCCTTCGCGGTCATCGTCGACGACGTCAACGCGCTGATCGCCAAGGGCGACCTCGCCGGCGCGAAAACGCGGATCAAAGACCTCGAGGTGGCCTGGGACGCCGCAGAGGCAGGCCTCAAGCCCCGCTCCCCACAGGACTGGCACGCCTTGGACAACGCGATCGACGGGGCGCTAACCGCGCTGCGCGCCGGCAACCCGACCCAGGCACGGTGTGTCGCGGCGCTACAAACCCTTGAGAAGACCTTGAACCAACAGCAGGGCTGAACCGCTCCACCGCACTCAACCGGACGCCGCCGCCCGTACCGGTCGGCCGCTGACTGCGGCACCAACCAGCGGTTCACCTACACCTCGGGCAAGAGCCTGCAGGTGTACGGCAACAAGTGCCTGGACGCCTACGGGCAGGGCACCGCCAATGGCACCCAGGTGATCATCTGGGACTGCAACGGCCAGGCCAACCAGCGGTGGACCCTGCGCAGCTGATTCTGACCATCTGGTTCCGGGCATGAGGGCGATCGGGTGGAAACGCCCTGGGCGGAGGCCGGACATCTGGTGGGGCTACGGCTCCCCGGAACGGGCTTCTGCCCGCAAGGCACGAAACGGTTGTATTGCGGCATCGATGCCATAGGTGGGAGAAAGCCGTGCAGCGCGCCGAAGATGACACGTGCCGACATCGTGGTGAAGAACATCAAAGCGCAGCTTGCCGGCGACCAGCCGGACGCCGTTCGCACGTGGTGGCGTACTCGGCGTAGACGGACGTCTTGTCGGCGTAGCTGTCGCAGACGGTGATGTGCTTGCGGTCGGCGGTTACCTGGACGTAGCGGTACCGGTTGTCGCCGTCGCGCCAGTCCGGGCCGTTGGCAGCGGCAGGGGACGCGAGCGTGACAACGGCGAGCAGGGCGGCCACGAGCGTGGCGGACGGCGAACTTCATGGCGCTCATGCGGATCCTGAAGAAGATCGGCGACATCGCCGACTTCGTGATCATAGACAAGAGGTGTCGGCCGAGACGTCCGGCCGGCAATCGGCGGCAAGGGCTCGACCGCTTCATTCCTGAGCGGAGGCGCCTGGGGCTTCAGGCGCCCGCCGGTCCGCTGTAGTCGGTGGCGGCATAGACCTGCAGGAGCCTCTCGACTCCGCGTAGGAAGGTCTCGCAGATCAGCACCGGGTCGAACAGGCAGCCGGCGGCCATGGCGCCGTCGCGCATCATCACGAAGTGGCGGGCGGCGGGCTCGGCGCCGGTCTCCTGGATCTTGGCCAGCAGTTCCGTAATGGTTTCCAGGAACCATTGGCGGTGGGCGAGCACGGCCTTGTGCACCGAGGACTCGGGGTCGGGATACTCGACGGCAGCGTTGAGGAAGGCGCATCCCCGGAAGCCGGGGGACTGGATGTTTTGGGCGATGGACTTGCTGAGGGCCCGGATGGCGTCGGCGGCCGGTAGTCCGGCGGCGACGGCCTCGTCCGCCTGACCCCGCATGGCCCGGTCGACCTCGTTCAGGTAGGCGAGGACAAGGTCTTCCTTGCCGGGGAAGTGCCGGTAGAGGGTGGCCCGCGTCACCTGCGCTTCGGCGACGATGCGATCGATGCCGACGGCGTGGATGCCCTCCGCGTAGAAGAGCCGGGTGGCCGTGTCGAGCAGCCGGGACCGCGCTTCGGACGGCCGGCCTTCGGGTTCGCTACGCATGCGACCATCCTAGTAGGTAGAACGTTCGGTCTTGACAGTTCGCGCCGCAGATTGCAGGCTATGCGAGGTAGAACGTTCTGTCTTGCGGGAGAGTTGTTCCAGTGGGTCGTCGTCTTTACGTACGCACCGCCCCGCTGTTCATCGGTACGGCCGTGGTCGCCGCGGTCGGCCTGTCGGCGGCGGGTCCGGCGTCCGCGGCACGGAGGACCTCGTACTTTCCGTCCTTCGTGAAGCCGGCCCGGATTTCCGTCGAGCATCTGCCGCGACCATGGCCGTCAGTAGCGCCGGTGCGCCGGGAGTGCCTTCCCGGAACGAGCGAGGCGGTCTCCTCGTCACTCAAACTCCGAGAAGGATCATTATGAGCTCCATCGCTGCTTCGCCCGGCATTTCCGGGACCGCGTCCGCACTGCGGCGGCTGTACTTCGTCCGGTTCGCGTTCGCCATCGTCTGGGCCCTCGCGATGTTCACGACCGCCTCGAACCTGGGTTCGCTCGCGGTCACCCTGCTTGTGCTCTATCCGCTGTTCGACGTGGCCGCCGCCGTCATCGACGCCCGCGCGTCGCGCGCCACCGGATCACCTGCCCTGCTGTACGTCAACATCGCGGTCAGCCTGATCACCGCCATCGGTGTGGCCATCGCCTGCGCGTCCGGCATCCCGGCTGTGCTGCGCGTGTGGGGCGCCTGGGCAATCGTGGCCGGGCTGGTCCAGCTGATCGTGGGCGTCACCCGCCGCAAGATGGGCGGTCAGTGGCCGATGATCATCAGCGGCGCCATCTCGGTACTCGCCGGCGCGTCGTTCATCCTTGGTGCCTCCGCAGCCAACCCGACGCTGACCAACGCGGCCGGCTACGCCATCCCCGGCGGCATCTTCTTCCTCATCTCGGCCTTCCGCCTCGGCCGCGCCGCGAAGGGAAACTGACATGGACAGCAACACTTACGACGACACCTACGACGTCGTCGTCATCGGGGCCGGTCCGGTCGGGGAGAACGTCGCCGACCGGGTGGTGCAGGGTGGGCTGAGCGCCGCCGTCGTCGAGCGCGAGCTCGTCGGTGGGGAATGTTCCTACTGGGCCTGCATGCCGACCAAGGCATTGCTGCGCAGCGCGGCGGCGTTGCGGGCGGCACGCCAGGTGCCCGGGGCGCGCGAGGCGGTGACCGATGGTCTCGACGCGGCCGCGGTGCTGGGCCGCCGGGATTCCTTCGCCTCGCATTGGAAGGACGATGGTCAGGTCGGCTGGCTCGATTCGGCCGGGATCGCTCTGCACCGTGGTCAGGGCCGGATCGTGGCCGCGGGCGTGGTCCAGGTGACCGGCGACGACGGCGTCCCGGTCACGTTGACGGCCCGGCATGCGGTGGTCGTCGCGACCGGAAGCGGCGCGTTGCTGCCGGACGTTCCCGGTTTGCGCGAGGCCGCGCCGTGGACCAGCCGGGAGGCGGCCGCCGCGAGCGCGGTCCCCGGTCGGCTCGCTGTCATCGGTGGTGGCGTGGTGGCGTCGGAGATGGCGACCGCCTTCGCCGCCCTGGGGTCCTCGGTGACGATGCTGGCTCGCGACGGTGTGCTGCCGCTGGCCGAGCCGTTCGCCGGCGAGCGGGTCACCGAGTCGTTGCGGGAGGCCGGTGTGTCGGTACGCCTCGGTGCGGAGGCCGCATCGGTGCACCGCGACGAGGCCGGAACGGTGCACATCACGATGACCGACGGCGAGCAGGTCGAGGCCGACGAGGTGCTGGTGGCGATCGGCCGGACACCGAACACCCAGGACATCGGTCTCGGCGCCGTCGGCCTGACACCGGGTGCCTGGCTCACGGTGGACGACACGCTGCGCGTGGTCGGGGAGGACGGGGCGCCGATCGGTGATGGGTGGCTGTACGCCGCCGGTGACGTCAACCGGCGAGTGCTGCTGACCCACCAGGGCAAATACCAGGCCCGCGCGGTCGGCGACGTCATCGTGGCACGGGCGAAGGGCGAAGCGGTCGAGGACGGCCGCTGGGGCCGGCACGTGGCCACGGCCGACGAGCGCGCGGTGCCCCAGGTGGTCTTCACCGAACCGGAGATCGCGTCGGTGGGACTGACCGCGGCCGCGGCCGAGGCCGCCGGGATACGGATCCGCGTGGTCGATTACGACCTGGGCGCCATCGCCGGATCCGCCCTACACGCCGACGGATACCGGGGGCACGCCCGCATGGTCGTCGATGAGGACAGGAAAGTGATCGTCGGCTTCACGCTCGTGGGTCCGGATGTCGCAGAACTGCTGCACGCCGCGACGATCGCGGTCGTCGGCGAGGTTCCGCTGGACCGGCTGTGGCACGCGGTTCCGTCGTTCCCCACCGTCAGCGAGGTGTGGCTGCGCCTGCTGGAGGCGTACGGCCGCTGACCGCCGGGCCGTGTGCTGTTCCTGTCGCGGCTGCTTAACTGAAACCGCATGATCACGGCGACCCATCAGGCTGTGACACGGGCACCAAGAAGAGCGGGCCGCCGTCGGTCGCCTCTTATTGCTTGACCTCGATGTACTTGGTTTGCCAACTTTCGGGGCCTCGGAATCGGCACCCGGTCGCACTGGCTTGCCCGTACTGGACGGCCGGTCGGGTTTCCACAGCCCTTCTCATCCGCATCAGGCCTTCACGTCGCCGCGTGCTTCGACGATTCGGTCGGCGCGGCGTCGGCAAAGCGGGTCTCGGAAACAGCGCTGGCGCGGTTGTTCGTGCTCGGTTTCGGGGTCAGGCCGAGCGAACACAGAAGGGGTGTCCCGCCGGGCTGGCGTACACCCGCGAGCCCTGCTGAGCGGAGGCGACGACATCGTCAGTCGGTCGCAGCCGTCGACCGCCGGCGTCCAGCACCCGCTTGTCCGCGGTCGCCACGTCGTCCGTGGCGAGGTCGAAGTGCATCTGCTGGGGGGCGCCGTCGGGCCACTGCGGCGGCACATGCCCCTGAGCGTGCTGGATCACGATCACGGGGAAGCCGTCGATCTGCAGAAAGTGGTGCGTCGGCGTCCTCGTGATCAAGCCGCCGAGTAGCCCGTGCCAGAACGAGCTCTCGCTGTCCAGGTCCGTAGCGTCTACGATCAATGACGTCAGGCTGAAGGTCATGGTGTTTCTCCTCGAATCGCCTACGGGGGTGCGGCTCAGACCACGGGGATGATGCCGCCGTCGACCCGGAACTGAGCACCCGTGAGCCATTTAGCGCGGTCGGAAGCGAGGAACGCGATCATCTCGGCGACGTCCTCGGGTTCGCCGGGGCGCCCCATCGGCACCTTCAGGTGGTGCACGATCTGCTGCTTGACCTCGTCGATGCCCACGCCCTGGCTGTCGGCCATCTGCTGAAGATGATCGACCGCTCCCTCGGTGACGACGAAGCCCGGCAGAACGCACACCACACGTACGCCGTGCTCGCCCACCGCCGTCGCCAACTCGCGGCTATAGGCGTTGAGCGCCGCCTTCGATGCCGCGTACGACGCCTCGGCGGGCTGGGGAAGGTGGCTGGCGATGGAGGAGACGTGCACCACGACGCCGAAGCCACGCTCGACCATCCCGGGCACCAGGGCCCGGTCAAGCCGGACCGCGCTGAGCAGGTTCATCTCCAGGTCGGCGAGCCAGGACGCGTCCGACCGCTCCAGGGTCGGCATCGGTCCGGTTGCGGCTCCGGCGTTGTTGACCAGGACGTCGATGCCTCCGACGCTGTCCACTACTCGTCGGCCGAGCTCCGTCGCCCCCTCCTCCGACCGCAGGTCGGCGGGAATGAAGATGGCGGGCAGGTCTTCCGGAGGCGCGGTTCGCGAGGCCGTCAGCACGATGGCGCCGGCTGCGGCGAAGCGACGGGCCGTCGCCTCCCCGAGCCCTCGGCTACCGCCGGTCACCAGCACTCGCAGGCCGGCGAGCTGTTCGTGCTCGATCGTCATGGGCGTACTCCTTCAGTAAGGTGAATCCGACTCCGGAAACTGTACACTTAAACGGAGTCTGATTCACCTTATGGAGGACCGTTGCCGTCATCACGTCCACTGCGCGCAGATGCCCGCCGCAACCGCGAAGCGCTCCTAGCCGCGGCGCGTGAGGCGTTCCTCGCCGACGACGACACCCATGTGGAGGAGATCGCCCGCCGAGCCGACGTGGCCGTCGGCACGCTGTACCGCCACTTCGCGACGCGCGAGGCGCTCGTCGCGGAGGTGTACCGCCAGGAGGTCGCCGAGCTCTGCGCAAGCCCCGCCCGGCTGCTCGCGCAACACGCCCCGGACGAAGCACTGCGCACCTTCCTGCTGCTGCTCGTGGAGCATGCGGCAGTAGGCAGAGGGATGGGTGAGGCGCTGGAGAGCATCATGGCAACCGATTCGCCGGTCTTCGACGACGCGCGCGACGAGATGGCCCGCGCCCTCGACGAACTTCTCGCCGCAGGTGTTGCAGCCGGCCTCGTCCGCAATGGCATCAGCGGGCGCGTCGTGCTGCGCGCCCTTGGCGGCATCTGCGGGATGCGCGCCAAAGGCTGGAAGGACGATGCGCTACGCATCGCCACGCTTCTGTACGACGGGTTGCGCTACGGCGCAGTGAACCACGGCTAGCGCGAGGTTGCCAGGCGCTTCCCCTCTTCGAGAGGCAACTCAGCCGCGCCATCGCAGCACTCCTCGGGCCGAAGCTCTGCTCGCCTGGCTTGTCGCTGCACACGCGCGGGGCGACGTGAGGTTTGTCCTTGTCCTCTGCGCTTACGACGCAGTTGTCGTCTGATCAAGATGCCGCCCGGAAACTCACTTGAACGCGTCGGTGCCCGTTGGTGACGGACAGCGCGACGGTCAGATGACGGTCAAACGATCAAAAGACCAGGTCCCTGGTCTTGGGAACTGGCCTCTGAGCTGGTACTTCGTGGTGGGGCTTCCAGGACTTGAACCTGGGACCTCTTCCTTATCAGGACTGTTCACTGCCCGATCAGGGGCTCGGGTTGCGCTCTCGACCAGTGCTGGACGGTCGTCGGTGTGAGCCGTCGTGTACCTCTGTTGCAGTAGCCGTTGCAGTACTGCGCTGCCCTGGGCAGATGCCCGCACGTACTCCCTGCTGATCTTCCCGTCGCCGTCGTCCCACCCGTCAGGGGAGCGGGCCAGGGCCACGGGGCCAAGGTGGAGCGCCCCACTGGACGAACGACCTTGGCCCCGTGGCCCTGGTCTGCTCGGCTTGTCCTGGGGGCGACGGCGGCGGGACGATCAGCACCGCAACCACCCACGGATCTCACTTGTGCACGGGAGATCATCCTGGAGCCGGAGGCCCCCGCCGGAGGCAGGAAGGCGCGTCACCCGCTAACAGCACGGCTATGGACAGTCGCGAGGCTGAGTCGGCCTGCGCCGGTGAGGCGATGCTGATGCACGACGGCAGGGCCGAAAGGCTGTCGCATCCACCCTGCTGCCGACTTGAGAGGTAGCGATCGTTCAGCTCAGGGGCTGTCTTCGATCCTCCCCGCGATTGCGGGGAGGAGTGAAGAGGGCCTCTTAGTACCCCTGGTTGCGGATCGAGGTCGTGGCCTTGTCGAGTTCGGCCTTGGCGACGAGCGGTTTGGTCTTGTTGGCGTCGTACACGGCGACGACGATGGTCTGCGCGGTCGGTTCGGCCCAGAAGTAGATCTTGTTGTTTCCCTCCGCGGCCATCGCCTGTGCGTCGGCCTTGAGGACGTACCACCTTCTGCCGCCGATGGTGATGAGGTCGCCCTGGTACGAGCCGGGGTAGTCGAAGGCGTGGGCCAGGGTCTGGCGTTCGGTGATGTACAGGCCGCCGGTCTGGGCGAGGTTGTGCGCACCGTCGCGCGTGATGATCGCCGCCTGAGTGAACGTGCCGGAGGACACCATGCTGTCGGTGATGGCATGCCAGTCGGGCACACGGCGCGCGACGGCCCCCGCAGCCGGGGCGGCCGCTGGCGCAGCGACGGAACTCGTGCTCGCAGCGGCCGGAGCGAAGGGGGCGGCCAGGGCCACCGTGCAGGCTCCGGCCAGCAGGCCGGTCACCTTCCAGGCCGCTCGACGGGGGTGGGGCGACGCACTGGTATCCATAGAGTTTCCCTTCAATTACTGACGGTGACGTCGCCACTCTTGTCGCGCGGATGTTGCGCCACAAGTGGCCCAGGGGTAGCGCCGACCTGTCTGATCCCCGCGAACCCCGTGGTGGCCTGCCCGGCATCGATAGGCCACAGTTGCCTGTCTATGCAGAGAGTTATCACATGGTGACTCTGAGTGTTTCTCTTTGTGGGCCCACCGTCTCCCGTATCGGCACTCGATCCAGGCAGCCACCCCGAGAGAGGACCATCCATGGCCAAGCCCGCCCGAGCCTTCGCCGCAGCCGTCGCGACGATCGCCGCCCTGGTTCCGCCCGCCGCCGCAGCGCCCCCGACGACCCCGGTGACCCTGGCGGCCCCCTCCGCGACCGCTGCGGCACCCAACTTCACCATCTACAACGCCCCCAACAGCCAAGACAGCGAAGACGTCGTCACCGCCTCGGCCGTCCCGATCGCCAACAAGGACGTGGTGGAGTTCGTGCTCACCACCGCATCCCAGGTCACCTGGAGGAAGGAGCTTGTGCTGTGCGCCATGGCGTGCGACTCGACCCCCACCGGCACGAGCTACTGGAACGATCCCGACCAAGGGGCCAATTTCGCCTTGGACGGGGACTACACCCAAGACAGCAAGCACACCACCAAAGTGATGCCCATCTCCAGGACCCACGTCACGGGCCTGGTCGGGGTGACCCTCTACGTCAAGAAGGCCAAGGCTTTCGGGAACATGTGGGTGATGTACCCGGTCAAGGTCCCCGCCGACCACCTGGGCTACCGCATCACCCTCACCTGGTCCAAGGACTAAGGTGAGTCTGCCCGCTCCACCGATCGGATTACGGCTGACGGTGAGGAGGCGGCGGTGTGGCCGACAGTGCTTGACCGGTGAAAAGTAGAGGGCAACGTGCCGTCGGGCGGCGGTGCGGCGCTCGTCCGAGGGAGGCTTGGGTACGGCGGGCTGGTGTGCGGCGGGCGGCGCGAGCCGCTGCCGGCCGGGACCGGCCCCCAGGCCGCACGCCCGGACGGCGGGCGGGCGATGCGCCGCGGTGCGGCGGCGCGCCGCGCCGCCGCCTTGATGGCAACCCGTACGGCCGGAACCTCCGGCGATCAACCCCGGAAGAAGACCCGTCGCAAGCGGGCCAACAACGAGGGCACCGTCTATCAGCGGGCGGACGGTAAGTGGTGCGGGCAGGTCTACGTACTCACCGCTGACGGCACGGAGAAGCGGAAGACCGTCTACGGCAAGACGGCCGACGAGGCGCGAGCCAAGATCGAGGAAATGAAGATCAAGTCTCGGCGCGGTGTGCCTGCGGCTGATCGTACGTGGAAGGTCGGCGACTACCTCGATTACTGGTTGCAGGACGTCGCCCGCCACTCGATCCGGAAAACCACCTACGCGAAGTACGAGACCATGGTCCGTCTCTACCTCAAGCCTGCGTTGGGCCGGAAGAAGCTCGACCGGCTGACCGTCGCTGAGGTTCAGACCTTCCTCAACAGCAAGCTCAATGGGGAGGGTCACGCGATCGGCACGGTTCACGTCATGCGGAACGTGCTGAGTGCGGCCCTGACGAGGGCCATGCGGGAAGAGATCATCTCTCGGAACGTCGCTCGGCTGGCGACTTTTCCGGCAGTTGACGCCAAGCGGAATCAGCCTTGGACGGCTGACGAGGCGAGGGCCTTCCTGCGGGTCGCGCGCTATGACCCGCTGTACCCGGCCTTCGTGCTCCTCCTCGTGTACGGCCTGCGCCGTGGCGAGGCTCTGGGGCTCCGCTGGGTGGACGTCGACTTTGACGAGGGCCACGTCCACATCCGGCGTCAGCTCGTCCGGGTCGGCAAGGAGCTGCACCACGGGCCGGTGAAGACGAGGGCCAGGCAACCGGTCGCTGCCTCTCCTTGGCGTCGTGCGGGAGGCGTTGGAGATCCAGCGGGACGGCCAGCAGATCCTCCGCGAGGAGGCGGGGAAGGACTGGACGGACACCGGACTCGTCTTCACGACCAGATCGGGCAAGCCGATCGAGCCGCGCAACCTCGCCCGGTCCTTCGCCCGGATCGTGGAGACGCACAAGCTCCGGCCGATCCGCGTTCACGACCTCCGGCACACCGCCGCGTCCTTGCTCAAGAAGCTCGGCGTCGCGCCGCGTGACGCGATGGAAATCCTCGGGCACAGCCGGATCTCGGTGACGATGGAGATCTACACGCACGGGGACGGTGAGAGCCGGGAGAATGCCCTCAAGAGGGTGACGGGACTATTCGAGTGACTCTGTTGCAGTACCCGTTGCAGCAAAGAGCCCCGGAGCTTGATCGCTTCGGGGCGTTTATCGAGGTGGGGCTACCAGGACTTGAACCTGGGACCTCTTCCTTATCAGGGAAGCGCTCTAACCGACTGAGCTATAGCCCCGCACCGCGCAACGAACGTTACCGCATCCCGTTTCCGGTGGCGAATCCGTCGTTCCGAACGAGGAAAAGCTTACCGTGTCCGGGCCCGTGGTCGTGCCATCGAGGCGCATCCGTACGGCGGGCCGCTCGTGTGGGCGGCCTGCCGTACCGGTAGGGTCACTCGGCTTCGCTGAACGTGACCTCAACACCGCCCACGAGGTCCGCGGAGATGTTGTAGATCACGGCGCCGAGCGTGGACAGCGCGGTGATGAGCACGACGTTCAGCGCGCCCAGCAGGGCCGCGTACCCGAGGATGCGGACCGGCTCGAACCAGCTGCCGATGTCGATGGTGCCGGCCCCGGCGCCACCGGCGCCGCTGGTGAGCTGGTTGACGGTGTCGGTGATCGAGGAGAAGACGCCGAGTGCCGACAGCACGCCGTACAGCACGGCGACGGCCACGAACAGCACGACGAAGCACACCAGCGACACGACGAAGCTGAACTTCATCGCCGACCACGGCTCGATCCTGCGCAGGACCAGGTGGGCCTTGCGCGGCGGACGCACGCCGAGCTTCTTGTCCTTGTCCTTGTCCTTCTTGGAGGACTCGGCGCGGTCTCCGGCCGGGCCGAAGCTCAGGCCGCGTACGGAACCGCCGTCCGCCGAGGGCCGGCCGTTGTCCACAGACGGACGGGCGTTGTCCACAGCGGGTGTGGACGCACCGAGGCCGGTGGGCCGGGGGTACTGCGCGGTCGCCCCGCCGCCGTCGGACCTGCTGCCGTTGTCGGACGCGCCGTCCGTGGCCGCCTGCCGCTTCCACGGCTGGTCAGCGGCCGAGGTCCGGATGCGCATGGTGTCGTCGGCCTTCGCCTTGTCGGCGGCGGTCACGTCATCTCCTTCGGAAGCCACCTTGGCGACGCTACCGCCATCGTGCGCCCGCGCGGTAACCCCGTTCGGGGACGACGCCGGGCGGGCGCCCGTGGGTCTCTGCTTGCTGCCGGGTGTCCGCGGCCCACCGGTGTCGCTCATGCCACGCCCTCACCTGGTGCGCATTCGCGGATGACGATTCGCTCGCTCATGCCTCGCCTCCTGCCCCGTTCTCCTCGGTCTCCAACGACTCGGCGTTGCGAGCGAGGGCCACAACGCTGTCACCCTCGGCCAGGTTCATCAGGCGGACGCCCATGGTCTGGCGGCCCGACTGCTTGATCTCGCCGGCGCTGGTACGGATCACCCCGCCGGCAGAGGTGATCGCGAAGACCTCGTCCTCGGGACGCACCATGACGGCTCCGACCAGCTTGCCACGAGCACTGACGATCTTCGCCGTCAGTACGCCCTTGCCGCCCCGGCCCTGGACCGGGTACTGGTCGGCGGGTGTCCGCTTCGCATACCCACCCTCGGTCGCGATCAACACGTCATCGCCGTCGCTCATGACGTTCATCGCGAGAAGTTCGTCACCGTCCACGAACCGCATGCCGATCACACCGCTGGTGGCGCGGCCCATCGGGCGCAGCGCATCGTCCGAGGCGGTGAACCTGATCGACTGCGCGTTCTTGGACACGAGCAGCAGATCATCACCCTCGGAGACGAGACGGGCGGCGATCACCTCGTCATCTTCGCGCAGATTGATCGCGATCAGGCCACCGGATCGCGGCGAATCGTATTCGGAAAGCCGCGTCTTCTTCACCAGACCGCTGCGGGTCGCCAGCACCAGGTAGGGCGCGACGTTGTAGTCCCGCAGGTCGAGGATCTCCATCACGTGCTCGTCGGGCTGCATGGCGAGCAGGTTGGCCAGGTGCTGGCCGCGGGCGTCCCGGCCCGAGTCCGGCAGCTCGTACGCCTTGAAGCGGTAGACCCGGCCCTTGTTGGTGAAGGCCAGCAGCCAGTGGTGCGTCGTGGTGACGAAGAAGTGCTCGACGATGTCGTCCTGGCGCAGCTGCGCGCCCCTGACGCCCTTGCCGCCGCGCCGCTGCGCCCGGTAGAGGTCGGTGCTCGTCCGCTTGGCGTAGCCGCCGCGCGTGATCGTGACGACCACGTCCTCCTCGGCGATCAGGTCCTCGATGGACATGTCGCCCTCGTACGCGGTGATCTCGGTCTTGCGTTCGTCGCCGTACTTGGCGACGATCTCCCCGAGCTCGTCCGACACGAGCCGGCGCTGCCGGGGCTCGGAGGCGAGGATGTCCTGGTAGTCGGCGATCTGCGCCATCAGGCCGTCGTACTCGTCCTGGATCTGCTGCCGCTCCAGCGCGGCCAGCTTGCGCAGCTGCATGTCCAGGATGGCCTGCGCCTGGACCTGGTCGATGTCCAGCAGCGTCATCAGGCCGCCCTGCGCCTCGGCCGCCGACGGCGACCGCCTGATCAGGGCGATGACGTCGTCGAGCCGGTCGAGCGCCTTGAGCAGACCGCGCAGGATGTGGGCCCGCTCCTCCGCCTTGCGCAGCAGGAACCGGGTCCGCCGGACCACGACCTCGATCTGGTGCGTGATGTAGTGCCGGACGAACTGGTCGAGCCGCAGCGTCCGCGGCACGCCGTCCACCAGCGCGATCATGTTCGCGCCGAACGTGGTCTGGAGCTGGGTGTGCTTGTAGAGGTTGTTCAGCACGACCTTGGCGACCGCGTCACGCTTGAGCACGATCACCAGCCGCTGGCCGGTGCGCGAGGACGTCTCGTCGCGGACGTCCGCGATCCCGGTGATCTTGCCGTCCCTGACCAGCTCGGCGATCGTGAGCGCCAGGTTGTCCGGGTTCACCTGGTACGGCAGGGCCGTGACGACCAGGCACTGCCGCCCCTTGGCGTCCTCCTCGACCTCGACGACGGCCCGCATGATGATCGAGCCGCGGCCGGTGCGGTAGGCGTCCTCGATGCCGCGACGGCCGACGATCAGCGCGCCGGTCGGGAAGTCGGGGCCCTTGACCCGCGCGAGCAGCCCGTTGAGCAGTTCCTCGTCGGTGGCCTCGGGGTTGTCGAGCGCCCACTTGACGGCCTCGCCGACCTCACGGAGGTTGTGCGGCGGGATGTTCGTCGCCATGCCCACGGCGATGCCGGCGGACCCGTTGACCAGCAGGTTCGGGAACCGCGACGGAAGGACGACCGGCTCCTGCGACCGCCCGTCGTAGTTGGGCTGGAAGTCGACGGTCTCCTTGTCGATGTCCCGGAGCATCTCCATGGCGATCGGCGCGAGGCGGCACTCGGTGTACCGCATCGCGGCGGCCGGGTCGTTGCCCGGCGAGCCGAAGTTGCCCTGGCCGTCGACGAGGGGGTAGCGCAGCGACCACGGCTGCGCGAGCCGTACGACGGTGTCGTAGATCGACGTGTCGCCGTGGGGGTGGTAGGAGCCCATGACGTCGCCGACGACGCGGGAGCACTTGAAGTAGCCGCGGTCGGGCCGGTAGCCGCCGTCGAACATCGCGTACAGCACGCGGCGGTGCACGGGCTTGAGGCCGTCGCGGACGTCGGGCAGCGCGCGGGACACGATGACGGACATCGCGTAGTCCATGTAGCTGCGCTGCATCTCGGCCTGGATGTCGACCGGCTCGATGCGATCGGCGGGGGGCCCAGGCGGCGTGTTCACTTCCGTCACGAAAAGTCCTTCTGGTTGGCCGCGCTGCTCAGACGTCGAGGAACCGGACGTCGCGGGCGTTGGTGATGATGAAGTTCCTGCGGGCCTCGACGTCCTCACCCATCAGCACGCTGAACAGGTCGTCGGCCTGGGCGGCGTCGTCGAGGGTGACCTGGCGCAGCACCCGGGTGTCGGGGTTCATCGTGGTGTCCCACAGCTGGGAGGCGTTCATCTCGCCCAGACCCTTGAACCGCTGCACACCGTCGTGGAGCCGGGGGTCGCGCCGGCCGCGGGCGACGCCGTCCTCGATGATCGCGTCCCGCTCCCGGTCGGAGTACGCGTACGAGGCGTCCTCGCCCTTGCGGTCCCACTTGATCTTGTAGAGCGGCGGCTGGGACAGGTAGACGTGCCCGGCCTCGATCAGCGGGCGCATGAAGCGGAACAGCAGCGTCAGCAGCAGCGTGGTGATGTGCTGGCCGTCCACGTCGGCGTCCGCCATCAGGATCAGCTTGTGGTAGCGCAGCTTCGAGATGTCGAACTCGTCGTGGACGCCGGTGCCGAGAGCCGTGATGAGCGCCTGGACCTCGTTGTTCTTGAGGACCTTGTCGATCCGGGCCTTCTCGACGTTCAGGATCTTGCCGCGGAGCGGGAGGATCGCCTGGAACTTGGGGTCGCGCCCGCCCTTGGCCGAGCCGCCGGCCGAGTCGCCCTCGACGATGAACAGCTCGCACTTCTCCGGCTCCGACCACTGGCAGTCGGCCAGCTTGCCCGGAAGGCCGCTGCCGCTCTCCAGCAGCGACTTGCGCCGGGTGAGGTCGCGGGCCTGCCGCGCCGCGATGCGGGCGCGGGCCGCCTGGAGCGACTTGTTGATGATCTCCTTGGCCTCGCCCGGGTTGCGCTCGAACCAGTCACGCAGGTGGTCGTTGCAGGCCTTCTGGACGAACGACTTCGCCTCGGTGTTGCCCAGCTTGGTCTTGGTCTGGCCCTCGAACTGCGGATCGGCCAGCTTCACCGAGATGATCGCGGCCAGGCCCTCGCGGACGTCGTCGCCGCTGAGGTTGTCGTCCTTGCCCTCCTTGAGGAACTTCTGCTCGCGCGCATACCGGTTGACGATGGTGGTCAGCGCCGCGCGGAAGCCCTCCTCGTGAGTGCCGCCCTCAGCCGTGTTGATCGTGTTGGCGAACGTGTAGACCGACTCGGCGTAGGAGGCGTTCCACTGCATGGCGATCTCGACCGAGATGCCGTCGCCGTGCTCCTCGAAGTCGATCACGGAGTTGTGGATCGGCTCCTTCTTGGAGTTCAGGTGCTTGACGAAGTCGGACAGGCCGCCCTCGTAGTGGTAGGTGAGCACCTTGGGCGCGCCGTCGATGATGTGGTCGGGCCGCTCGTCGGTCAGCGTGATCTTCAGGCCCTTGTTGAGGAAGGCCATCTCCTGGAATCGGCGCGCCAGCGTCTCGAAGTTCCAGGCGGTCGTCTCGAAAATGTCCGGGTCGGGCCAGAAGCTGATCGTCGTGCCGTGCTCGTCGGTCGGCTCGCCCTTTTCCAGCGGGGCCGTCGGCTTGGCCGTCAGGTACTTCTGCCGCCACACGTGGCCGTCGGTGCGGACCTCGACCTCCAGGCGCGTCGACAGCGCGTTGACGACCGAGGCGCCCACGCCGTGCAGACCGCCGGAGACGGCGTACGACTTGCTGTCGAACTTGCCGCCGGCGTGCAGCACGGTGAAGACGACCTCGACGGCGGGCCTGCCCTCGGCGGCGACGATGCCCACGGGAATGCCGCGTCCGTGGTCCATCACGCGCACGCCGCCGTCGGCGAGCAGGGTGACCTCGATCAGGTCGTTGTGGCCGGCCAACGCCTCGTCGACCGCGTTGTCGACGATCTCGTAGACGAGATGGTGCAGCCCGCGCTCACCGGTGGAACCGATGTACATGCCGGGGCGCTTGCGGACCGCTTCCAGCCCTTCGAGAACGGTGATAGAGCTAGCGTCGTAGGACAAGTGCGAAATCCTCCTGCCGCGGACACGCGGCGGGCGACACCGTGGATTGGCTGCCCCTGCCGTGCCCGTCACCGTCGTGAGTGCCCCGATGCGCACACCCAGGGGAATCGGCCCATGGGACCGGGGTGACGCAAACCGGACGTGTCCTTGAGTCCGTTTGTATTCTACCGGTCCGACGGACATCAGGTGGCATTCACGGGGGCTGTGATGCCCTGTCGCTTGACGATCATGTTTCCGAGCACCCCCCACACGGAATGGGGGTGGGAGCCTCAGACGCGATTTTGGGCCGGTTCGGGGTCCCCTCGGGTCGGTTCTGAGATCCCGCGGACCGGTGCGGGCCCCAGGGAGGCACTCGCCACCTGGCGCTCAGCCGTACGTGTCGCCCGGCCCGCGACTCCCGCGTACGCGCAGTCCGCCCTCCGGGCGGTGACCCGCGCCGGGGCCGTGCACCTTGACGCGGGTCACGGTGCCGTCGCCGAGCTCCTCGTTCAGTCGCCTGACCAGGGTGGACGCGAGGAGCCTGACCTGGGTCGCCCAGGCGGTCGAGTCGGCGGCGACCACCACCTCGCCGTCCTCGAAGCTCTCCGGCCTGGTGTGCACGGCCAGCTCGGGGCCGACGATCTCCGCCCAGCGGCCGAAGACCCCGCCCACCGCGACCGGCTGCTCCCATCCCCGGGCGGCGAGCAGGTCGCGGATCGCCCGGCCGAACGGCAGCGGATCGCCGGAATCGCGCCGCGGTGCGCCCGAGCCGGAGCGGCGGCGCGGCTCGGTGCGCGGGAGCTGCCCCCGCTTCAGCGCGTCTGCCTTCGCCTGGGCCAGCTTCTCCCGCGCCAGCGCGGCACCCCGCGCGACCGCGCCCTGCGGGGACTGTCCACCGCCTGTGGATATCTCATCGGACACGGGTCACGTTCCCTTCCATCACGTCGAACCGGGCGCCGGCCAGCTCGGGCGGCACGTCGTCCGGCACCGCCGCCGTGATGAGCACCTGCTCGGCCGGGGCGACGATCTCGGTGAGCCGCCTGCGCCGCTGGCCGTCCAGCTCGGCGAAGACGTCGTCCAGGATCAGGACGGGGTCGCCGCCGTCGGCTCGCAGCAGGTCGTAGGCGGCCAGCCGCAGCGCGAGGGCGAACGACCACGACTCGCCGTGGCTCGCGTAGCCCCGGGCCGGCAGCTCGCCCAGCCGCAGCAGCAGGTCGTCGCGGTGCGGGCCGACGAGGGTCACGCCGCGTTCGAGCTCCGCCTGGCGCGCCTCCGCGAGGCCCGCCCGCAGGTGCTCGGCCAGTAGTTCCCGATTTGTCCCCAGGGTGGGGATATCTGTGGATAACCCCGATGGCCGGTATTCGAGATCGGCGAGTCCCGACGACGGCGCGAGAGTGGCGTACGCCTTCGCCACGAGCGGACGCAGCGCGTCCACCAGGCGCAGCCGCGCCGCCAGCAGTTCCGCCCCGTGGCTCACCAGGTGGGAGTCCCAGACCTCGAGCGTGCTCAGCACGTCTCCCGCGCCGGCGGCGGCGAAGGCCGCGTCGTCCTCCTGCCTGCGGCCGCCGCGCCGCCGTCCCGCCCGCGTCGCCGCGGCCGTACGCAGGAGCGCGTTGCGCTGCTTGAGCACGCGCTCGTAGTCGGCGCGCACGCCCGCGAACCTGGGGACGCGGGCGACGAGCAGGTCGTCCAGGAAACGGCGGCGCTCGGACGGGTCGCCCTTGACCAGCGCGAGGTCCTCCGGGGCGAACAGCACGGTCCGCAGCAGGCCGAGGGCGTCGCGCGGCCGGGGGACGGGCGAGCGGTTCACCCTGGCGCGGTTGGCCCGGCCCGGGTTGATCTCGATCTCGATCAACGCGCGGCGGTCGTCCCTGACCACCGCCGCGCGCACGATCGCGCGTTGCGCACCGTGCCGTACGAGCGGCGCGTCGGTGGCCACGCGGTGGCTCGAATGGGTCGCGACGTAGCCGAGCGCCTCGACCAGGTTGGTCTTGCCCTGTCCGTTCGGCCCGACGAACGCCGTCGCCCCCGGTTCCAGCACGAGTTCGACCTCGGGGTAGGACCGGAAGTCGGTGAGGGACAGGCTCGCCACGTGCACGCCCGCAAGGCTAGTGCCCCTCCCGTCGAGCGCGGGCATGCGCGCCGATTCGTCCACAGCCTGTGGAGAATCGGCGCCGCCGGCTACGGGACTTCTCCGCGCCGGCGCCGCCCGACCGCCGAGGTCCGGCCGCGCGTCAGCGCTCGGCCTCCACCGGCGGGGTGACGTCGGCTCCGGGGGCGTCGGCGCCCTTGCCGGTCTGGCCCTCGGCCGAGGCGACCGCGTGCCCGCCGAACTGGTTGCGCAGCGCCGCGACCATCTTCATCGACGGGGAGTCGGCCTGGCGCGAGGCGAAGCGGGCGTAGAGCGCGGCCGTGATGGCCGGCAGGGGCACGGCGTGGTCCACGGCGGCCTGGACCGTCCACCGGCCCTCGCCGGAGTCCTCCGCGTAGCCCTTGAGCTCGGTGAGGTCGGGGTCCTCCTCCAGCGCCCGCACCAGCAGGTCGAGCAGCCAGGACCGGATGACCGTGCCGTGCCGCCAGCTCTTGAACGTCTCGGGCACGTTGGTGACGACGTCGCTGGCCTCCAGCAGCTCCCAGCCCTCGGCGAAGGCCTGCATCATGCCGTACTCGATGCCGTTGTGGACCATCTTCGCGAAGTGGCCGGCGCCCACGCCGCCCGCGTGGACGAAGCCGTCCTCGCCCTCGGGCTTGAGCGTCTCGAAGATCGGCATGAGCCGGCGGACGTGCTCCTCGTCGCCCCCGGTCATCAGGGCGTAGCCGTACTCCAGGCCCCAGACGCCGCCGCTGACGCCCACGTCGACGAAGCCGATGCCGTGGGCGCCGAGTTCGGCCGCGTGCCGCTGGTCGTCCAGATAGTGCGAGTTGCCGCCGTCGATGACGATGTCGCCCTCCGACAGCAGGTCACGCAGTTGCTCGACCGTGCTCCGCGTCGGCGCCCCCGCGGGGACCATGACCCAGACCGCGCGCGGCGCCTGAAGCCTCTCGACGAGGTCCTTCAGGCTGCCGACGTCGCTGATGGAGGGATCGCGGTCGTAACCGACGACCTCGTGGCCGCCGCGCCGCAGCCGCTCGGCCATGTTCCCGCCCATCTTGCCGAGCCCGATCATGCCGATCTGCATCTGAGCCACCCCTCAACCTCTGCGTCGTCCACCGAGGCACGCGTACCCATGCATCAGGGGTCCATGCCCGCAGGAGATCGTACGCCCGGGGTGCCGGGGCCGCGTCAGCTGGACAAGCGGATGGGCATGATGAGGTAGCGGTAGTCCTCGCTCCCCCCGTCGTCCACAGGCTTGCCCCCGGTGAGGATGGCGGGCTTGGTGGGAGTGGTGAACTGGAGTCGCGCGACATCGGAGTCGATCGCCCCCAGGCCCTCCAGCAGGAACTGGTGGTTGAAGGCGATGTTGATCTCGTCGCCGTCGAACTCGACCGGCAGCGCCTCCACAGCCTGCGCCTCGTCGCCGCTCCCGGCCTCCAGGACGACCTCTCCGCCGCGGAAGGCCAGCCGTACGGGGGTGTTGCGCTCGGCGACGAGCGCGACGCGCTTGACGGCCTCGACGAACGAGGCTGTGGACAGATCCGCACGCGCGGAGAACTCCGTGGGCAGCAGCGAGCGGTACTTGGGGAACTCGGGGTCGAGCAGCCGGGTCGTCGTCCGCCGTCCGGAGCTGGAGAACCCGATCATGCCCTCGCCGGTGCCGCCGGCCGAGCTCAGCGCGATCTCCACCTCCGCGCCGCTGCCGCCCAGGGCCTTGGCCGTGTCCGCCAGCGTACGGCCGGGGATCATCGCCACGGCCTGGAAGTCGGGCTGCTCGGGCTGCCACTTCAGTTCGCGTACGGCGAGGCGGTAGCGGTCGGTGGCGGCGAGGGTCACGGTGTCGCCCTCGATCTCCATCCGCACGCCGGTGAGCATCGGGAGGGTGTCGTCCTTGCCCGCGGCGACGGCCACCTGGCCGACGGCGGAGGCGAACACGTCGCTGCCGACCCGTCCGGCGGCGGGCGGCATGGCCGGCAGGGAGGGGTAGTCCTCCACAGGCATGGTGAGAAGTGTGAACCGGGCGCTGCCACAGGTGACGACGGCCTTGGCTCCGTCCACAACCAGTTCCACCGGCTGTGCGGGGAGGGCGCGGGTGATCTCGGCGAGGAGCTTGCCGGAGACGAGCACCACGCCCGGCTCCCCTGTCTGCACCTCGAGGGTCACCTCGGCGGAGACCTCGTAGTCGAAGCCGGAGAGCTTCAACCGCTGGTCGTCGGTCACCTCCAGCCGCATGCCGGCGAGCACCGGCACCGAGGGACGGGCCGGAAGGCTCCGTGCCGTCCACGCCACGGCCTCGGCGAGCACGTCGCGATCGATCCGGAACATCACGTGGATCAGCCTCCTGGGTGTCGCTGCTTCGTCAAGTCTTCACTCTCCCGCACCTGTGCGCCTCCAGAACCCCTTCTATGGTTCTTGAGTTCCTTAGGAAGAGAGATACAAGTCGTCTCATTAGGCAGTGTGGATATGTGGATGTCGAGCATTTTCGCAGCTCAGCGGAGCTGATTCATCCACTGCCGGTGTGGGGGAAACGTGGACGGACCCCCTGTGGACTGTGGGTGGTCCCGCTGTCCCCACACCCGTTCCCCAGGCGAAGGGCCATCTGTCCACGAGTAATCCACGATGTTTCCACCGGTTGTCCACGGGGTAAATGGGACAGCCGAGCTGTGTGTGACGAGTACGCACAGGGCGTCCCCAGCTCGTCCACGGGTATTCCCTAAGCCATCCCCAGCTTCTCCCCAAAGTTTTCCCCAAGTGGGGACGGCGCGTTGGCGGGCCGGAGAGGGTGGGGGTAACGCACGGCGCGACCGCCGAGGGCGGCATTTTTGATCCACAGAGTTATCCACAGCTGTGTACTAAGCGTTGCGTGCGCGCTGCTTGATCCGTGTCGTCAGCTCGTTGACCTGGTTGTACATCGAGCGCCGCTCGGCCATGAGCGACCGGATCTTACGCTCCGCGTGCATCACTGTGGTGTGGTCGCGCCCGCCGAACTGCTGGCCGATCTTGGGGAGGGACAGGTCGGTCAGCTCGCGGGCCAGGTACATGGCGATCTGGCGGGCGGTGACCAGGGCGCGCGAGCGTGAGCTTCCACACAGGTCGTCGAGCGAGACGCCGAAGTACTCGGCGGTTGTGGACATGATGAGGGAGATGGTGATCTCCGGGCTCGCGTCCTCGCTGATGAGGTCCTTGAGGACGATCTCGGCGAGCTGGATGTCCACAGACTGCCGGTTGAGGCTGGCGAACGCGGTGACCCGGATCAGCGCGCCCTCGAGCTCGCGGATGTTGGTCGCGATGCGGCTGGCGATGTACTCCAGCACGTCGGGCGGCGCGGCCAGGCCCTCCTGGATCGCCTTCTTGCGCAGGATCGCGATGCGGGTCTCCAGCTCGGGCGGCTGGACGTCGGTGATCAGGCCCCACTCGAACCGGTTGCGCAGCCGGTCCTCCAGCGTCACGAGCTGCTTGGGCGCCCGGTCGCTGGAGATGACGATCTGCTTGCTGGCGTTGTGGAGGGTGTTGAAGGTGTGGAAGAACTCCTCCTGCGTCTGCTCCTTGCCCTCGAGGAACTGGATGTCGTCCACGAGGAGGATGTCCACAGCCCGGAAGCGGGAACGGAACCCGTCGGCCTTGTGGTCGCGGATGGAGTTGATGAAGTCGTTGGTGAACTCCTCGGAGCTCACGTAGCGCACCCGGGCGCCGTCGTACAGGCTCTGCGCGTAGTGGCCGATCGCGTGCAGCAGGTGGGTCTTCCCCAGCCCCGAGTCGCCGTAGATGAACAGCGGGTTGTACGCCTTGGCGGGGGCCTCGGCGACCGCGACGGCGGCGGCGTGCGCGAAGCGGTTGCTCGCGCCGATGACGAACGTCTCGAACGTGTACTTGGCGTTCAGCCGGGCCGGCTCGCCGGAGGCGCGGCCGCCGCGGGCGTCCCAGCGGTTCTGTCCCGCGCCGGGCACAGGACCGGGCACCGGGCCGGGCACCGGCTCGGGCTTGGGCGCGGCGGGCGGCTCGGGGGGGTAGCCGCCGGGCCGCTGCGGGTGGTCCGGCGGCGACATGTGCTGCGGCGGCTGTGGATACTGCTGGCCCTGTGGATAGTGCGGCACGTGCGGCTCGGCGTCGCGCCGGATCGGGCCGTCCTCGCCTAAGGGGAAGCGCGGAGCCTGGGGACGAGCCTGTGGATAATCTGTGGACGGCACCTGTGGACGATGGTCGGCCGGCGGCGCCGCGGCGGGGTCGGAGGCGGCGGGCAGGCCGGCGCCGGGATCCACCATCACGGCGATCCGCACGGGCCGGCCGAGCTCCTGCGACAACGCGTGCACGATCAGCGGGCGCAACCGTACCTCGATGACCTCCTTGGCGAAGTCGTTGGGGGCCGCCAGGAGAATCGTGTCGTTGATGAGACCGGAGGGCTGCGTCATCTGGAGGAACGCTCGCTGCTGTCCCGAGACGCCCTCGTCGAGCAGGGTCCTGAGCGCCCGAGCCCATACAGCGTTGAGATCGACGCCTTCCATGGCTCGGCCCCTCCTCTCGTTACGCGGCCCCGCTCGCCCGCCGCGATCCGTGTCGTTTCTCAGTCCCGTACGCCTCGCCGCACCGGCCCTCGTCCGGCTGCCATCCACATATGATCCACATGATGTGCACAGCCCGTGCATCCTCCCCGGGCACATTCACGCTGATGGGGGGAAGGGCCGGACGGCCGACGGTAGCGGTGTGCGCAACCTGCGTTCAAGGCGTTGTCCACAGCCTAACGGGCCATGGTCGCTCGCCGTACTCGCTTGCCGTCACGGGTGCCGGTTTGACCTGACGTACGGTGGACCCGTAACGTGTCCCGGTCGGCTAATCACGCGACGGCTATTCCGCATGCCCGCGCATCTGACGAGCCGTGACCATGGAATGTAGAGCGCCCGCGGAATCCCGCGGACGTACCTGAAGCCTGGAGCCCACCCGTGAGCAAGCGTACTTACCAGCCGAACAACCGTCGCCGCGCGAAGACCCACGGCTTCCGGCTGCGCATGCGCACCCGGGCCGGCCGCGCCATCCTGGCCGCGCGCCGCCGCAAGGGCCGCGCCGAGCTGACGGTCTGACGATCAGACGCCGCCCGCCCGTGCCGAGCGGAGCGGGCGGCCGTACGTCGAGGAAGGCTTGGTGCTGCCGTCCGCGTCCCGCATGCGGCGGGGTGACGAGTTCGCCGACGCGATTCGCCGTGGGCGGCGCGCCGGGCGTCCCACCCTGGTCGCACACCTGAACCTGCGTGACGCCGACGAGCCACCGCTGGTCGGCTTCGTCGTGAGCAAGGCGGTCGGCGGCGCCGTGGTGCGGAACCAGGTCAGGCGCAGGTTGAGACACCTCGTGCGGAGCCGCCTGCCGCTGCTGCCGAGAGGTAGCCTTCTGGTGGTACGCGCCAATCCACCGGCCGCGTCCGCGCGCAGCGAGCACCTGGCCGCCGAACTCGACGTCGCGCTGAGTCGTTTACTCCGGCGGCGCGGGTCCGATTCCCGGACCCCGACGGATGGACGGTCATGACAGCGCAGCAACCGACCCCGGCCGTGGTGCCCGGGGAGGCCGATCGGCCCGCGACCGGGCCGGTCGCTCGCGTGCTGCTCGCGATCATCCGGTTCTACCGCGCCTTCATCAGCCCGATGCTGGGGCCGAGGTGCCGGTTCGAGCCGTCCTGCAGCGCCTATGGTCTGGAAGCCGTCGCCGTTCATGGAGCGGCGCGCGGGGTATGGCTGACCGTCAGGCGTATCGGACGGTGTCACCCGTTCCATCCTGGAGGTTTCGACCCGGTGCCCCCACGCCGAGTCCGGTCTCACGACGAAACGCAAGGGAGCTAGCTCGGTGGAGCTGCCATTCCTGAATTGGCTGTATACGGCGGTGGCCTGGGTGATCACCCAGATCCACGCCGGCTACAGCACTTTCATCCCCTCCAGCAGCGGTCTCAACTGGGCGCTGACCATCATCACGCTGACCGTGCTGATGCGTCTGCTGATCTTCCCGCTCTTCATGAAGCAGATGCGCTCGTCGCGCAAGATGCAGGAGCTGGCGCCCAAGGTCCAGGAGCTGCGCAAGAAGTACAAGAACGACAAGCAGCGCATGAACCAGGAGGTCATGCGGCTGTACCAGGAGGGGGGCGCCAACCCACTCGGGGGCTGCCTCCCGATCGTCGCGCAGTTCCCGATCTTCATCTCGATGTTCACCGTGCTGCGGGCCATCGCCGAGGACCGGGCCGTTTTCGGTATGACCAAGGAGCTGGTGAACAGCGCGCGTGCCGCGCACGTCATCGGCGCGCCGCTGGCGGCGAAGTTCTTCGACAGCTCCGAGGTCATCAGGAGCCTCGGCGCCCAGCCGGTGATGACGAAGATCGTTCTCGCCTGCTTCGTGGCCATCAGCTCGTGCACCACGTTCCTCACCGTCCGGCAGAGCGTGAAGCGCTCGATGGCGCAGATGCCGGACAACCCCATGGCGCAGCAGCAGAAGATCCTCATGTACATCTCGCCGCTGTTCGCCGTCTTCAGCCTGAACTTCCAGCTCGGTCTGATCCTGTACTGGGTGACCACCAACCTGTGGACGCTCGGCCAGCAGCACTGGTTCTACAGCCGTCATCCCATGCCGGTCGTGGACGAGAAGGGCAACGTCACCACTCCCGAGCCGACGAACGGCATCTTCACCAAGCTGGTGGGAAAGCCCAAGGCGCCGGCGCAGCCTGAGCCGGAACCGGCCCCCAAGATCGTCCGTCAGCAGCCGACACGCCAGCCTCGAAGCAAGCGCACCGGCAGCAAGAAGTCGTAGGAGAAGGAGAGTCCGGACGTGACCGAAGCTGGGGAGACCCTCAAGCCTGCTCCCGACATCGAAGCCCTGGAACAGGAGGGCGAGATCGCGGCGGACTACCTGGAGGGCCTGCTCGACATCGCCGACCTGGACGGCGACATCGACATGGATGTCGAGGGAGACCGCGCGGTGGTCTCGATCGTGGGCATCAAGGGCGACGAGCTCGTGGGTCCCGGCGGGGAGGTGCTGGAGGCGCTGCAGGAGCTGACGCGCCTGGCCGTGCACCGCCAGACGGGGGAGCGTTCGCGGCTCATGCTCGATGTGGGGGGTTATCGGGAGCGGCGCCGCGCCGAGCTCACCAAGGTGGGCGCCGCGGCGGCCGACGACGTCAAGCGCACCGGCGAGCCGAAGGCGCTCAAGCCGATGACGCCGTTCGAGCGCAAGATCGTTCACGACGCGGTGGCCGCGGCGGGCCTGCGCAGCGAGTCCGAGGGCGAGGAGCCCCGCCGCTTCGTGGTGGTCCTGCCCGCCTGACCGCTTTTCACAGTTCCGACGCGGGGAAGCCGCCGGTCCCGACCTCTGGGACCGGCGGCTTTTCCGTCCTATACGTCCCTTTCTCGCCCTGCCCTTTCGGCCGGGTCCGCACGGCCGCCGGCCGCCGGATGTACGGCCGGCCGTCGCCGAGGGGAAAGGACGGTTACCCTTGGCCGAGAGCGTTCCTGGATGAGTGAGTGATGACGGAGAGCAACGAGCTGCCCGAGGCGCCCCCGGTGGCGCGGGAAATCTTCACCGGTGAGGCGTTGGAGCGGGCCCGGGTGTTCGCCGAGTTGCTCGCCGGGCCGGGTGTGGTGCGGGGACTGCTGGGGCCACGCGAGGTGCCCCGCATCTGGGACCGACACCTGCTGAACTGCGCGGTCGTGGAGGAGGCGGTCCGGCCGGACTCGACTTTGGTCGACATCGGTTCGGGCGCGGGTCTGCCCGGCCTCGTGCTCGCGATCGTCCGCCCCGACGTGACGGTGACGCTGCTGGAGCCGCTGCTGCGCCGCACCGTGTTCCTGTCCGAGTGCGTGGAGGCGCTCAAGCTTGACAACGTGGAGGTGCTGCGCGGGCGGGCCGAGGAGCTCGCCCGCAAGCGCGTCTTCGACGTGGCGACGGCGCGGGCGGTCGCGCCGCTCGACCGTCTGCTGTCGTGGTCGATGCCGCTGCTGCACGAGGGCGGAGAGTTGCTCGCGATGAAGGGGGAGCGGGCACAGGAGGAACTGGACGCCACCCGCCCCCAGTTGGAGTCGTTCGGCGTGAGGCACGTCGAGTTGGTCACAGTGGGGCGCGGTAAGGTCGAGCCGCCCGCGACCCTCGTTCGCGTCGTCGCCGGACGGTCTCCGCGAACGGACGCGCGGAGGCGACGAAAGAGGTGAGCCGGTGGCGGACGCCGGATCAGGCGGTGTGACAGCGGGCCTGGGTTGGCCGGAGACTCGGCTCCCCCTACGCTGGGAGATCGCGACAGCAGGCCGGTCCTCCGGGGTGGGCTGGCCTCGTCCCCCTGTCTCGCCGGTCGAAAGGACGACGACCGTGTCCCAGACCCCCCTTAACTCTGGCGATTCGCCGCTGGTACGAGAGGCACTGAGTTCTGTGGTTTCACGTGAAACAGCCGCCGCGCCCCCGCAGGCGGCTGCGCCTTCCGTCGGTTACTCGACGCGCGACGAGGGGGCCTGGCCCCGGCCTTCCCGGTGTCGCGTGATGACGGTGGCCAACCAGAAGGGCGGCGTGGGGAAGACCACCACGGCCGTCAACCTCGCGGCGGCGCTGTCCATGCACGATCAGCGCGTTCTCGTGGTCGATCTCGACCCCCAGGGCAACGCGTCCACGGCGCTGGCGACGGAACACCGGTCGGGGATGCCGTCGGTGTACCAGGTCCTCGTGGACGACATGCCGCTGTCGCAGATCGTGAAGCCGGTCCCCGACATGCCGAACCTGTACTGCGCTCCCGCGACCCTCGACCTCGCGGGCGCGGAGATCGAGCTGGTTCCGATGGTCGGCCGGGAGACCCGTCTGCGGCGGGCGCTCGCCTCGTTCGACGCGATGGAGTTCGACTACATCCTCATCGACTGCCCGCCGTCGCTGGGCCTGCTGACCGTGAACGCCATGGCGGCGGCCCAGGAGGTGCTGATTCCCATCCAGTGCGAGTACTACGCCCTGGAGGGGCTCACGCAGCTTCTGCAGAACGTGGAACTGGTGCGCGCGCACCTCAACCAGACGCTGTCGGTCTCGACCATCCTGCTCACGATGTACGACGGCCGGACCCGCCTTGCCTCCCAGGTGGCCGAGGAGGTGCGCTCCCACTTCGGGGACACCGTGCTCGACGCCGTCATTCCCAGGAGCGTCCGCGTTTCCGAGGCGCCCAGCTACGGCCAGTCGGTCATGACGTACGACCCGGGATCGAGCGGCGCGCTGGCGTACAT
Source organism: Microbispora sitophila (assembly GCF_014892245.1). NCBI lineage: Bacteria > Bacillati > Actinomycetota > Actinomycetes > Streptosporangiales > Streptosporangiaceae > Microbispora > Microbispora sitophila. The sequence continues at coordinate 135,764 of NZ_JADBGC010000007.1, forward strand.
GGGCGCCGCTCGCGAGATCGCCTATCGGGCGGCGGCCCTCACCGGCGCCTGACCGAGCCACGCCGACGCCGGGGAGACGGCGGGCGTGCGGCGAGACGTCACACAGGTACCCCGTCACAGGTTTCGGCCGTCGGGGACGCGTCATGCTTGGAGGTCGTGGCGTCGGGGCGTGATGGGGCTGGGCCGTGACAGCTTGGACGTCACGGCCTCCGCAAGTGCCGGCTTTGACACGCCACGACTTCGGGGCGTCACGGCTTTCGGACGTCACTGCGCCGGGCAGAAGCTCCGGTCCTCGCGAAGCCCGCTCCGCTCCTTACGCCCGGCCCGTGCCAGGGTCTGGCGGTGGGACGTGTACGCCTGGATGCACGGAGACTCATGGCGGGGCTTCGCAGCGGTACTCTCTCCTGGTGTGTGCGTGCCGGTGCCCAGTGACCCCGAGTCGCTGGGCACCGCCTTCTGTGCGGGTGTGGGTATGAAGGAGCAGCGGTGAGCCAGCAGCGTCGGGGACTGGGCAAGGGTCTTGGGGCTCTGATCCCCACAGGACCGATCGTCGATCCGGCGTCCGTGGCGAGCGCTCCGCCTGCCGGTCCGCTGTCGGCCGCGCTGGGGACGGACGTGGCGGGCCTGCGTCCGGTGGAGGGCGCCTACTTCCAGGAGATCGAGGTCGACTCCATCTCCCCGAACCCGCGGCAGCCTCGGGAGGTGTTCGACGAGGACCGGCTCGACGAGCTCGCGGCGTCCATCAAGGAGGTCGGCCTGCTGCAGCCGGTCGTCGTCCGCGCCGTGGAGGACGGCCGCTTCGAGCTCATCATGGGGGAGCGGAGGTGGCGCGCCTCACAGATCGCGGGGCTTGACCGCATCCCCGCGATCGTCCGGAGCACCCAGGACGACGAGATGCTCCGCGAGGCGCTGATCGAGAACCTTCAGCGGGAGCAGCTGAACGCACTGGAGGAGGCGGCGGCCTACCAGCAGCTTCTGGACGACTTCGGCGCCACCCACGAGGTGCTCGCCAGGAAGGTCGGACGGTCGCGCTCGCACATCAGCAACACCCTGCGATTGCTGAACCTTCCTCCCGAGGTGCAGCGCCGGCTGGCGGCCGGGGTCATCAGCGCCGGGCACGCGCGGGCGCTGCTGACGCTGAACGACCCCGCCGCCCAGGAGCGGCTGGCGACCCGGATCGTGGCCGAGGGGCTGTCGGTCCGGACCGTCGAGGAGATCGTGGCCCTGGGCGAGGCGACCGCGGGGCCGGCTCCACGCAAGCCCCGGGCGAAGAAGCCGACCGCCCCGGCGCTGCGCGACCTGGCCGATCGACTCTCGGATCACTTCGAGACGAAGGTGAAGGTCGACCTCGGCAGCCGGAAGGGGCGCATCGTCGTGGAGTTCTCCACGATCGACGACCTGGAGCGCATCATCGACACGATGGCCCCCGATGCGGCCCACGCGATGCGCACCAGGGGCATCACGGCGGAGTAACCGCAGAGCCTGCGGTGGTACAGGCGATCAGCCACCGGTTTCACGTGAAACATCGTCCCTGTCGACGGCGCAGAGCGGGGCGGACACGGGCGGGCCCTTGGGCCCCGCTCCCATGCTCGTTGCAAGCTCTTCCCGTCTTCCCAGCCCGGATCGCTGCACAACGTCGATCGACCCACAAGCCAACTCCGTAGGTTCAGATCCGCCGTCTCTCCGCAAGGGCCGTCTCCTGCAGTGTTCAGCGGAGGCCAGTAAGGCCCGCGGCGTCGGTCCACCGATCTGAATCCGGCGCCCGCCGCCCTGCGGGGGGTGAACCAGGACGTCAGGGGGTCGACGTCGGCCTCGCCCTCCAGTCCGGCCGGCGGAGGTGTGTTTGCCGAGCCCGGCGGCCAGGGCGCGCAGCGCGTGCCGTAGGCGCGGGGTGGGGGTTCGTGCTGGACGACGACGTGATACAGGGTCGGGCTTATGAGGGGCCGGATCGGAAACCCTCCGGACAAGAAATCGTTCACCACGCTCTTCGCTACGCTTGCGACGGTCGCGAAGGGCTCCGGTCCTGCTATGGAAACCCGGAGCCCTGGCTGTGCGCGTGGCTGCTGGCCTGGGTCAGGTGTGCACCTACCTGGGCCCGCTGTCATTGAGCCAATAGTCGATCACGATCAGTGCCGCCCGGATCACGAGCGGGCTCCAATCGCCGAGGCCTGCGAGCCCTTTCTTCCCTCGCCGTCTGCGACTCATCGGGATGTTCTCCTTCGGCCCCATTGAAGCTGGGGAACCGGGGGCATCGTGTGCCTGCATTAGCGATCAGCGCTGGAGCGCATCACCGACACGATGGCCCCCGATGCGGCCCACGCGATGCGCACCAGGGGCATCACGGCGGAGTAACCGCAGAGCCTGCGGTAGCACAGGCGATCAGCCGCCGGTTTCACGTGAAACATCGCGGCCGAGGGGGCTACTGATGGGGCTGCCGCGCCGATGTGATGGCCCGCTGCGACCGAGTTCGGCATCTGTCCGCCCGACGGCATCTGCGTGAGCGCCAATGCCACGCTCGTCTCGGCAAGCGGCGATCGGGAGGAGATAGACCTTCTGGGGCGGCCGTGCCGTGGCGGCGGGAGCGCGTCATGCTCGTCTGGCGCCCCTGGTGTGCTGCACCAACGGTCGCCGTGGCCGAAGGAGCGGAGCGGAAGGGAGCGAGGACCGCAGCGAAGGCCCAGCGGAGCGGGCTTCGCGAGGACCGGAGGTTCCTTCCTGCGCAGTGACCGGACCCGGCCAAGGATCGTGGAGACCCCACTAGGCGCCCGGAACTGTAGATCGATCACGGCTTCTTGGTGGCGCTCGGTCGCCGAACGCTGGCGTCTGAGCGTCCTCGCTGCTCGGGTGCTTACTCGTCGGAGCAGCCCCCTCCAGGCGAGCCTGGAGGGGAGTGTTTCACGTGAAACGGGGGCGGGATCAGCCTCGGGTGGCGGCGAGCTCCAAGAGTCCCTTGCACAACGTGCCGAGGTCCCGGCCCGCCGCCTCGGCCGCCATCGGCAGCAGAGAGGTCTCCGTCATGCCGGGCGCCACGTTCACCTCAAGGAAGTACGGCTTCCCGTCGGCGTCGACGATGAGGTCGGTGCGGGAGATGTCTCGCAGGCCGAGCGCGGTGTGGGCGGCGACCGCCATACCCGCACACGCCTCGGTGGCCTCGGGGGAGAGCCGGGCCGGCGCGAAGAACTCCGTCTGCCCGGCCGTGTACCGGGCCGCGTAGTCGTACACGCCTCGGTCGGGCACGATCTCCACCGGCGGCAGGGCGACCGGTCCGTCGCCGAGATCCACCACGGAGACCGCGACCTCCACGCCCTGGACGTACCGTTCGATGAGCGCGGTGTCACCGTAGGCGAAGCAACCGACCATCGCGGCGGGCAGTTCCTCCGCCGTGCGCACGATGGAGGCGCCCAGCGCGGAACCGCCGCGCGAGGGCTTGACGAAGAGCGGCAGGCCGAGCCGGTCGATGATGCGGGCGAGCACGGCCGTGGCGCCGAGATCGTGGAACGTCTCCTTGGGCAGCGCCACCGAGTCGGGCGTGTTCAGCCCCCAGGAGCGGACGACCGCCTTCGCCGTGGGCTTGTCGAAGGCGACCCGGCAGGCGTCCGGGGTCGCCCCGACGTAGGGCACGTCGAGGAGTTCGAGCACCGAGCGGATGGCGCCGTCCTCTCCGGCGCCGCCGTGCAGGGTGACGAAGACCGCGTCCGGCGGGTCCGCCAGCACGGCGGGCACGAGGGTGGCGTCGGCGTCGCGCGTCTCCACGTCCACACCGGCCGCGCGCAGGACCTCCGCGACACGACGTCCCGACCGGATGGAGACCTCACGCTCGTAGGAGAGTCCTCCCGCGAGGATGAGCACGTGGCCCAGATCGCTCATGACGCCTCACCACCGATGCGCTCCGCCACGGTCTCGCCTGGCCCGATTCGCGTCCCCCTCCACGGACGCGCGGGGGGCGATTGTTGGGTCATCGTTCGCTCGCTCACGAAGAGGGCCTTTCTCGCCTCGAGAAGTCAGTACGGCCAGCCTGAACAGGCTAGTGCCCCGTCCGCGCCGCCGCGTCGCCGCGTCACGTCTCAGACAAGGTCGTACTTGCGCCGGAGCCGCCCATGAGCGGTGCCATGGGCGGCTCCTCCGTCACGTTGGGGGCAGCGGCCGTACGTGTCTAGGCGAGATCCGGGCCGGGGGTGTCGACGCCGGCGTGCCCCGGCATGGAGCCCGTGCCGAACGTGTCCCGCAGCCTGAGCTCCTGCTCGATCACACCGGCCAGGCGGCGCACGCCCTCCTTGATGCGGTCGGGCTCGGGGTAGCAGAACGACAGACGCATGTTCCGCGAGCCGCCGCCGTCGGAGTAGAAGCCGGTGCCCGGCACGAACGCGACCCGCTCGGCGACCGCACGGGGGAGGATCGCCTTGGAGTTGAGCCCCTCGGGGAGCGTCACCCAGACGAAGAACCCGCCGGCGGGGCGGGTCCACGTGCAGCCGGGCGGCATGAGCACTTCGAGCGCGCCCAGGAGCGCGTCACGCCGCTCGCGGTACAGCTCACGGAACGACTTGATCTGCTCGCGCCACGGCTGGGTGGCGAGATACTGGCCGACGGCGAGCTGGGTGAAGGACGAGTGCGACAGCACCGCCGACTCCATCGCCAGGACCAGCTTGTCGCGTACGGCGTGCGGGGCGAGGGCCCAGCCGACGCGGAAGCCGGGGGCGAGGGTCTTGGAGAACGAGCCGAGGTAGACCACGCCCTCGGGGTCGTCGGCCCGCAGTGCCCGCATCGGTTCCCCGTCGAACCCGAGCAGGCCGTACGGGTTGTCCTCCACCACGAGGACCCCGGCGCGGCGACAGATCTCCAGCACCTGACGGCGGCGCACCTCGTTCAGCGTCACGCCGGCCGGGTTCTGGAAGTTGGGGATCGTGTAGAGGAACTTGATCCGGTTGCCGGCCGCATGGAGCGCGTAGATGGTCTGCGCGAGGGCCTCGGGGATGAGGCCCTGGTCGTCCATGGCGATGTGCACGACCTTGGCCTGGTAGGCGCTGAACGTTCCGAGCGCCCCGACGTACGAGGGTCCCTCGGCGAGCACGACGTCGCCGGGGTCGATGAAGATCCGGGTGATCAGGTCGAGCGCCTGCTGCGAGCCCACCGTGACGACCACGTCGTCGGCGTTCGCCTCGATGCCCTCCATGCGCATGACCTCGCAGATCTGCTCGCGCAGGGCGGGGTCGCCCTGCCCGGAGCCGTACTGCAGGGCCACCGAGCCGCGCGAGGTGACCAGGTCGGCGACGAGCTCGCTGACGAGGTCGAGGGGGAGCGCGTTGACGTACGGCATGCCGCCGGCGAGCGAGACCACCTCGGGCCTCGACGCGACGGCGAAGAGAGCTCGGATCTCGGAGGCGACCATCCCGGCGGCGCGGGCGGCGTACCTGTCGACGTAGGCGTCAATGCGCGACCCATGGGTCGCGTTCGTCCGACCGTGATCAAGCTCTTGTGCCACGGTCCACCTCCGATCACGTAGCCGAGAAATCCAGAGTACGGTAACGCGCCACTCCGATCACAACAGGGTATTGACCATCAAGGGCCCCTTTTCTTGCATTCCCGCACCACTGGTTTCGGCCTGGCCAACCCCTTTATTGGTCGCCGGCGGCCGTTGTGGCGCACCCGCTCCCGCCCTTCCGCTGAGTTACGATGCGAGCTGGAGACGCCGTATTCGCGCGCTTTTCTGGCAGGACTCCTGACGGGGATTGGGGCATCACGTGTCGCGTCGGCTGGTCAATGTCACCCTCGACAATCTCGATGACCTGCCGCGCCGGTGCCGGCGGTGCGTGTTCTGGGAGCTCGACCCCGTCAGTGGCGAGCGTGCCGTGGAGGCGGGCGACCCGGGCCTGGAGAAGGAGGCGTGGATCTCGGCGACCCTTCTTGAATGGGGGAGCTGCGGGAAGATCGCCTACGTCGACGGCGTGGCGGCCGGGTTCGTGCTCTACGCCCCGCCGTTGTACGTCCCGCGCTCGGTCGCGTTCCCCACGTCCCCGGTCAGCTCGGACGCCGTGCTGCTGATGACCGCGCACATCGTGCCGGAGTTCACCGGCGGCGGGCTGGGACGGATGCTCGTGCAGGGCGTCGCCAAGGACCTGACCCGCCGTGGCGTACGGGCGATCGAGGCGTTCGGCGACCTGAAGTGGGAGCAGCCGGGCGGCTGCGTGCTACCGGCGGACTACCTGCTGTCGGTCGGGTTCAAGACCGTGCGCCCGCATCTGCGCTTCCCCCGGCTCCGGCTGGAGCTCAAGACGGCCGTGTCGTGGCGTGAGGACGTCGAGGTGGCGCTGGAGCGCCTGCTGGGGTCGATGTCCCCGGAGCGGGCCCTGCGGCCCGTCTGAGGGGCTTCCAGGGGTCCCACAAGCACCGGAGGACGCGGGAGCCCCCCGCGCCGCACGCACGGGGGGCTCTTCGGGTGGTGCCGGCGGGAACGGTGTCAGATGACCCCGTCGAGCTCGCGCAGCAGCATGGCCTTCGGCTTGGCGCCGATGATCTGCTTGACGACCTCGCCACCCTTGTAGACGTTCATCGTCGGAATCTGGAGCACACCGTAGTCCCGCGGCGTGACCGGGTTCTCGTCGATGTTCAGCTTGACGATGGTCAGCTTGTCGGCGTTCTCGGCGGCGATCTCCTCGAGGATCGGCCCGACCTGACGGCACGGACCGCACCACTCGGCCCAGAAGTCGACCAGAACCGGCTTGTCGCTCTTGAGGACCTCGGCCTCGAAGCTCGCGTCCGTCACGCTCTTGATCGCGCCCACGGTATCTCTCCCCTTGCGTGAGTGGTGTGGCGGTGCAGACAACCGCGGGGACAGTCCCCGCATTCCCGATGTCGGGACTCAGGCGTTCAGCGTCAGCCAGCGCTCGGCGTCCAGCGCCGCCGCACATCCGGTCCCGGCCGCCGTGATCGCCTGACGATAGATGTGGTCGACGACGTCCCCGGCCGCGAACACCCCGTCGATGTTCGTCCGCGTCGACGGCGAATCGACCACGATGTACCCCTGCTCGTCCAGATCGATCTGGCCCTTGAGCAGCTCGGTACGCGGCTCGTGCCCGATCGCGACGAACAGGCCGCCCACCGGCAGGTCGGACTCCTCGCCGGTCTTGACGTTGCGCACCCGTACGCCGGAGATCCGCTCCTCACCGAGCACGTCGGCGATCTCGCTGTCCCAGACGAAGCGGATCTTCTCGTTCGCGAACGCCCGATCCTGCATGATCTTGCTGGCGCGCAGTGAGTCGCGGCGGTGGATCACCGTCACCGACTTCGCGAACCGGGTCAGGAAGATCGCCTCCTCCATCGCCGTGTCGCCGCCGCCGACGACCACGATGTCCTGGTCGCGGAAGAAGAACCCGTCACAGGTGGCGCACCACGACACGCCCCGCCCCGACAGCCGCTTCTCGTTCTCCAGCCCGAGCTCGCGGTAGCGCGACCCGGTGGCCAGGATCACCGCCTTGGCGTAGTAGGTGTCGGTGTAGGTCTTGACGACCTTCGGGTTCGCCTCGAGGTCCACCTCGACCACGTCGTCGGCCACCAGTTCGGCGCCGAACCGCTCGGCCTGCTTGCGGAAGTTGTCCATCAGGTCCGGGCCCATGATGCCGTCGGGGAACCCGGGGAAGTTCTCCACATCGGTCGTGTTCATCAACGCCCCGCCGGCGGTGACCGACCCCTCGAAGACGAGAGGCTTGAGGTCCGCGCGCGCGGTGTAGACGGCCGCCGTGTAGCCGGCCGGCCCCGACCCGATGATGATCACGTTACGAACGTCGCTCAACGGACCCGCCTTCTTCGCTCCCGGTTGATGTGCAGTGCCGTCAACAGATCCTAGGCCCCGGTCATTCCCGTGCCTGTCCCCGATACGGCGAAGCCCCCCGGAGGTCGCGGGGGGCTTCGTCACTGCTGATGGTATGGCTCGCGCCGCGTGGTCACTTCCAGGAGGCCAGAACCTCGGGCCGCAGCTTGTGGCACTGCGAGTCCACCACGACCACCCGGACGGCGTTGCTGCTCTTGTCCTCCCAGAACGCCATCACCGTGGCCTCGTTGCCGTTGTAGAGCGCCTTGTCGACGCCGATCGGCGTGCGGTCGAGCTCAGTCGAGAACCGCTTGACGCAGGTGTCGAGGTCCTCGTCGTCGTTGGTGCCCGAGCCGGGCGCCACGCCGAAGTAACCCAGCAGCGGCCCGCGCAGCTCCCGGCTGGTGTAGTTGTGGCCGCTCGCGTAGGTCGAGTAGGTCAGCGCCTGGACCTTGGCCGGGCTCTGGCCGGGTTCGGCCTGGCTCACCACCGGCTGGGACGGCGAGTCGCCGAACGACAGCAGGCCGGTCGCGAGACCGCCGCTCCCGATCACGACGGCCGCCGCCGCGGCGACCGCGGCCGGTAGCGCCCACGTGCGCCGCCTGGACGCCTTGCGGCCCGCCGTACGCGTCCCGGAACGGCGCCTGGCCGGCACGATCGTCCCGTCGTCGGCGACGACACCCAGTGGAGCCGCGGTCGCGGCGACAGGCGCCGGTTCGCGCTCCGGCTCCACGTGCGTCTCCAGAGCGGTTTCCGCGGTGGTTCCCACCGGGGTCGCGACCGGAGGATCGACCGTCTCCCACGGAACGCTTTCCCATGGCGCGCTGTCCCACGGGGCAGTCTCCCGTGGAGCGTCCCATGGGGCGTCCCGCAGGACGCGGTCCCAGTCCGGGGCCTCGGCGGCCAGCGCCTGGTCGATGCGCCTGGCGACGCCCAGAGGCATCGCCGGCACCGGCAGCGCCGCCAGGACCTCGCGGACCGCGGCCAGGTCGGCGAGACTCTCCCCGCAGGGGTCGCAGACCGCGAGATGCTCGCGGACCCGCCGGGCCGTGGTGTCGTCGAGGAGACCCTCTGCCAGTTCGGCGAGAACCTCCAGGTCGTAGTGCGTGTCACCCGTCACGAAGTTCTGCTCCCTTCCCGGATGAGACGCGAGTGAGGTCAGATCGGTTCCGCAGATGCGAAAGAATCGGGGCGAGTTTGGCGCGGCCCCGCGCACAGCGGCTCTTCACGGTGCCCGGCGGGACGCCCAGCACCGCCGCCGCGTCGTCCACCGCGTACCCCATCATGTCGACAAGCACGAGCGCCGCCCTCTGGTCGGGCGGCAGCAGCTTGAGCGCCGCCGTGACCTCGAGGGAGACCTCGCGCTCGCCCGCCTGGTCGGTGGCCGGGACCTCGCGCTCCGCGGCCTCGATGAGCTCGTCGTCGGCGACGGGGCGCACGGATTTGCGGCGCATGCGGTCGAGGCAGGCGTTGACCACGATGCGGTGGAGCCACGTCGTGACCGCCGCCTCGCCGCGGAAGCTGTCCGCCTTCCTGTACGCCGAGACGAACGCGTCCTGGACCGCGTCGGCGGCCTCGTCGGGATCGCCGAGCGTACGCAGGGCGACCGCCCACATCCGGTCGCGGTGCCGCCTGACGATCTCGCTGAACGCGTGGGGGTCGCCGCCGAGATGGCGGGCCAGCAGATCGGCATCGGGCATCGCGCGTCGCGCGTGCTCAGCCGTCGGGGGATTGTCTGGTGGGGAATTCACAAGTCCCTGCTATGCCGATCCTGGGGAATGCACCGTTACTTCGTAGATAGTGCCACGATACTGCCCGTTGTAGGGGGGAAGCCGGGTGAACCAGATCAAAACGTACTGACCCGTAGTGGCCTTTTCCGGGGTGAGCGTCACCGAACCCGACGCGCCCTTCTTCTCCGCCACGGTCTTCAACGAGGACAGCTCCGCCGCGTCGCCCACCTTGAGCTGCACCGTCGAGCCGCCCGCGTTGCCCAGGGAGACGACCACGTCGGCGACGGGGACCGGCTTGCCCATGTCGAGGATGAGCCCGACGCCGTCCTTGAGCCGTCCCAGGTCGGCGCTGCTGTAACTGTCGGTGTGCCAGTCGGTGGACGGCTTGCCGTCGATGGCGAGCGGGGCGAACTCCGGCTTCTCGGCGCGGTCCGGACCGAGGGGGTCGAAGCCGGTCGCGCTCACCGGCTTGACGGTGACCGGCTTGCGCGAGGGGGAGGGAGACGCGGCGGAGTCCGACTGGGCCACGCCCCTCGGGGTGTTGCCGAGGTTCTTGCCCACGGTCCAGGCACCCACGCCGACGGCCGCCATCACGAGCAGGACGATGACGGTCAGCAGGATCTTGCTCGCGGTGCCGGTCTGCGGGCGCGGCGGAGGGGCCATCGTCATCTGGGGCGACATATGCGAGGGCATGTGGGGCGCCATGGTGGACCCGCCCAGCCCGTCCGGCGCCTCGCTGCGCAGGTTCAGCGCGGGCGGCGCGGTGGTGACGGGGGCCGGCGCGGGGCGGGGCACCTCGGCGAGCGCCTCGGCCACGTCGGCCGGGGTGGCCAGCGGCGGCTGCCCTCGTCGCGGCTCCTGCAGCAGCGCGCGGCAGGTGATGGCGTCCAGGTAGCCGGGGACCCCGGCGGTGACCTGCCGGGGCGTGCAGATCTTGCCGTCGTCCAGGGGCGCGGCGGGCAGCCCGCAGTCGGAGTCGCCGGGCCAGTGGCCGGTCAGCGCCGCGTAGAGCAGGCGGCCCAGCCCCTCGGCGTCCTCCCGGGCGGGGTCGTCGCTGCTGAGGTCGAGGATCGCGGCGTCGACGGCGAGCCCGAGGAGCTTCACCGTGCCGCCGCTCGTCCAGACCAGACGGCCGGGAGTCAGGTGCAGGTGGGTGAGCCCGGCCGCGTGCGCGTGCGCCAGGGCCTCGGCGGCCTCGGCGACCAGGGCCGCGCCGCGCTCCGGCTCGATGGGCCCGCTCTCCAGCAGGTCGAGGAGCGAGTCTCCGCTGACCCACTCGCTCACGACGTACGCCGTGCCGTCCTCGTCGGCCGCGTCGAAGACCTGGGTGAGGCGGGGGTCGGTCAGGCGGCTCGCCAGGCGGGCGGCGGTGACCACCTCCTGCACCCGGGAGAAATCGGGCGCGAACGTGTGGACCGCGACCGGGCGGGCGAGGATCTCGTCCAGGGCCTTCCACAGGGTCGCGCCGCCGGATTCGTGGACCCTGTCCTCCAGGCGGAACCGATCCGCCAGCCGGGTCCCCGGTTCGACCGTGGACATGCTCATGCGGCCGCCCCGCTCCGCGGCCCGTCGGCATGCATCAGCCGATGCCGGGTGGTTCCGCCCACGCCTTCCCGCTTCCGCTCGCCGGTCCGAAACTCCAGATCGCGCCCCTAAGACCTCCTGCCTGCCGCGGTCGCCGAGCGGAGCACCGCCGGGTCGGCGAGACCCCGGAGACGAGCATCCGCGGGGCCGGAATCGGCCCGCGCGGCGCCGCCGCCCGGTCCTCCTCCGCCTCGCGTCGCCCGCCCGGCCGAATCCATCGGTAGGGCAAGGTCTGCGGGACGTTCCCTGGGTGTGTCTCAACACTCCCTGGCGCACCATGCTAGTGCCGTGCCGCTTGTGCCCGCCTTCCCGATCGAAGACGTCCGAATCGGACTTTCGGGTTACCTTCCAGTTGCCGGTCGTTCTTGAGGACTCTTACCGTCCTACCCGGCTTGCGACAAGTCCAATGATGGAGCGGACCTCGGGCACCCGCAGCCGGTGCGCGGCCAGCATGTACAGCATCAGCCCGGCGCCGCCGCCCACCACGAGCACCACGGCCGAGGTGACCGGAGTGATGGAGGTGACCTCCCTGGCCAGCCACAGGACCGCCAGCGCCAGCGCGGCGGCGGGGATGGCCGCCGCGTACATCCGGCCCAGGCCGGCGGTGATCTCCCGGCCGCCGAGCCCGCCGATCTTCCGGCTCGCCAGCACCCACGCGACCCCGGTCAGCGCGACGTACGTGACCAGGTAGGCGAACGCCAGTCCGATGACGATGTACCGGTCGGGGAGCGTGAAGTAGGCGACGAGGCTGAGCGACGCGTTGATGACCACGTTCACCGCCGCCATGATCGCGGGGGTGCGGGTGTCGCCGAAGCTGTAGAAGACCCGCAGCAGGAGCTGGAAGATCGAGAACGGTACGAGTGCGACGCCGAACACCTGCAGGACATGGCCGATGTAGATCGCGTTGGCCGTCGTCATGTGGCCCCACGAGAAGATCAGCGTGGTGACCGCCGGGCCGAGCACCATCAGCAGCAGTCCCGCCGGGACGATGACGGAGGAGACCAGCCGCACCCCGGAGGAGAACTCCCCGCGGGCCGTGGCGAAGTCCCCGTCCGCCACGAGCCTGCTCATCCTGGGCAGCATCGCCGTGATCACCGACACCGCGATGATCCCGTACGGGAGCTGGAAGAGCTGGAACGCGTACGCCCACGCGCTGTTGCCGGCGCCCGGCGCCCGGTCGCCGGCGCCGGTGGCGAGCTTGGTGGTGACCCAGAACCCGATCTGGTTGATGCCGACGAAGGCGAACGTCCACACGGCGGTCCTGGCCGCCTCCCCGAGCCCGGTGTTGCGCACCCCGAACCGCGGGCGGAACCGGAACCCGGCCCGGTGCAGCGAGACGATCAGGACCAGCGCCTGGGCCACGATGCCCGCGGTGGTGCCGAGCCCGAGCAGCATGAGGTCGCGCTCGCTCACCTTCTCGATGTCGGACGTCCCGACGACGTAGTAGGCGGCCAGGACTCCCATGACCACGATGTTGTTGAGCACCGGTGCCCACATGGGCGCGGCGAACCTGTCCCGCGTGTTCAGGATCGCGCCGGCCAGCGATCCGATCCCGAAGAACGCGATCTGCGGGAGCAGGAACCTGGCCAGTGTGGTGGCCACCTCCACCTTGTCATCGGACCAGTTCGAGGCGGTGTAGAGCTCCATGATCGGCCGGGCCAGCAGCACGCCGATCACCGCGACGGCCGTCAGCACCACCACGGCCAGCGTCATCAGCCGCTGCTCGAACGCCTGGCCTCCGTCGGGGTCCCGCTTCTGCGCCCGAACGATCACCGGCACGACCACGGCGCTGAGGACGCCCTGGAGCAGCAGGTCGAGCAGGATGTAGGGGATCTGGTAGGCCGCGTTGTAGGCGTCGCCGAGGGCGACGGTGCCGATGGCCGCGGCGAGCATCGCCGTGCGGACGAAGCCGGTGAGCCGCGAGACCATCGTCCCGGCCGCCATGATCGCGCTGGCCCGCAGCATCCTGCTCATGGTTGTCCTTCGGTTCACGGCGGCCGGAATCGGGTGGCCGCCTTCCTCCAGTGGTCCCGGACTTGAGGGTGGTCCAGACTACGGCGACCCAGACTACGGCGACTGGGTCCGGTCGGCCGGGACGGCTCCCTGCCGGTCGCCGGGCGGGCCCTCCTCGTCATTCGGCCCGTCGAACGGGAACGCCTTGCGCGACCTGCGGCGCAGGATGCGCATCACCACGGCGGCCAGCATGATGACCACGGCCGCCCCCACGATGACGAGGGCGATGCCGGTGTAGCCGGTCGCCCGCACGACGACGCGCACCGGCCCGCCGTACTTCGCGCCGTCGGCGGTCAGGAGCTGCACCGCGATGCTCGCGTCCCCGCCGCCGTTGCGTACGATCACCGGCACGTTCACGAGCTGGCTGCGGCCCGCGAGGATCTTGGTGGTGGGGGTCGTGTAGACGCCCTTGTCCCAGTCGATGGCCAGCCGGGCCTTGCTGCCCGAGGTGACCCGGATCTTGATCTCGATGTCCTTGTCCAGGTTGTTGGCCACGCTGACCGGAACCTGGCCGTTGCTTCCCGCGACCGCGCGGGGGGTGTCGAGCACGGACACGTCGTCGATGCGCTCGTCGATCGCCTTCTGCACCTGCCCGGCGAAGGACAGCGCCCGCTTGCCGTCGCTCCGCCAGGAGGCCGAGGCCAGCCGGAGTATGGCCGTGTGGAAGACGTCCGTGTGCTCCTCGGTGACGGTGGCCACGGCGTCGGCCTTGCGCTCCAGCTTGCGTACGGTGGCGAGGTAGGAGCGGCTCAGTTCGGCCTGGCGGTCGCGCTCGGTGTACGTCAGGTCGCCGCGCGGCACCCCGGCCCGGCCCGGCTTGACCGATTCGAGCGAGGTCATGCGCAGCCAGGGGGCGCTGGAGGCGGCCTGCAGGAGGCTGGAGACGAACGCCGGGTCGGGAGTCCACAGGTGGGACTCGGGGGCCGCGATCACTGTGCGCGTGGCCGTCTTCGCGGTCGGGCCCTGCCCGGTCTGCCCGCTCTGGCCGGCCTGTCCGAACTGGCCCGTCTGCTGGTTCTGCTGCTCGAAGGCGATCATCGCGGTCTCGGCGAGGAACCGCTGCCGCGCGAGCATCGCGGCGCCGGGGGCGGACACGTTCCCGCCGAGGACCTCGCTGAGCGTGGGGTCGGCCAGCAGCGCGGTGAGCGGGTTGTCCGCGACGGTGTCGAGCCTGGCCGCTCCGTCGGGAGTGGTCTGCGCGGGCGGGGGAACGGGCTGTCCGTTCTGCAGCGCCTCCTGCCCTGTGTCCTGCCCAGTGGCCCGCGGCGGCAGCGCGTCCGCCGACAGCAGCACGGACGTCACGCCCGACATCGCCAGCTCGTCCACCGCGTCGCGGTCGATCTTGCCGCCGGCCGGCCACGCCGTGGTGCCGCGGATCTGCCGGCCGAGCAGTTCGCTCGCGAGCGACGCCCCGCGCTGGATGGACGCCGCGGCCTGCTTGTCGAGGCCGTGGTGGACCAGCGCGGCCACGTCCGGGTCGGCGTACGGCGTGGCGAGGACGGTCTTGTCCGTCAGCGCGCTGCGCAGGCCGTTCAGCCACTGGCCGGCGGCCGGGTCGGCGTTCTTGCGCGTGCCGCGCACGCTCCTGGTGCCGGAGGACAGGACGCGGACGTCGTCGAGCAGGGCGGGGTCGACGAACCAGGTCACCCCGTCGCCGGTGTCCTGTGCGGTCTGGAGCAGCGACGCCAGGCGGCCGGAGGCGAGCGAGGCGGACAGGTCGTCGTCCATGAACGTCGCGTCGTCGGCGCGATGGGGCCGGTCCACGATCGGCAGGGCGACGGCCAGCTTGACCTTGGGGATCTGCTCGCCCTTGGGGGCGTACGTCAGGAAGGTCCGCTCGATTCCGAGCCGCTGCCCGGTCGCCGCGTCCGTCACCTCGATCTCGAAGGGATAGACCCCGGGCCGGGGCATGCCCAGCTCTACGGGGGTCACGGTGAACCGGAAGGGAAGCTTTCCCGACTGGTCGAGCGCCGTGGCCTGGACTCTGGTGCTCCAGTTGGTGGTGGCATACCCCTGCTCCGACAGGTAGGCCGCCATCTCGGCGCGGGAGGCGAACGGCCGGCCGCTGGAGTAACGGACGGCGACCCGCACGGAGGACCCCGGCGTGCCTGAGAAGGACCCCGAGACCGTTATGGGGGCGGCGGCGACGCGCACGACCTCCGGCGTGATCTCGCTGACGAGGAGCGGATCGGCCGGAGCCGCGGCCGCGACACGACCCGGAGGAGGAGCCGCGACAGCCGTACCGGCCATGCCCGCGGGGGAGGCGAGCAGGGCGGTCAGCAATGTCAGCAGCGCGGCCTTACGGATCATGTGCCGGCCGGCGGTGAGGTACGGCGCACGTCCAGAATGCTATTGGCTACGCGGTCCGCATAGGACTCGCCAGGCTCGCCAGACCCCTCCGCTGGGTGACGGTCAGGTCGACGGGCTTGGCCGCCACCAGGTCGAACAGGTGGATGGCGCGCACTCGCAACGCGGTGCGGCGCTCGCCGGTCGCGGTGTGGACGACCTCGTCGGGATCGATGCGCTCCATCAGGCGCTGGTCCACCAGGACGGTCAGATCGTCGGGCAGCAGCAGTGGGCAGACCAGGCCGTGCGCGTAGTCGGTGGCGGAGTTGACGGTGAAGGCGGACGCGGGGGTTACCCTGTGGGCGCGCAGGACGGCGCCCACCGCCGCCGGCCCGGGACAGGAGTTCACCGCGCTCACCACGGCCACCTCGTGTGTCCGCCCGCGCGCCGACACCTCGAACAGCGACACGCACAGGCACGTCTCGGGAGTGACCCCCAGCACCTCGGGAAGCTCGTCCGAGCATGTCAACGGGCGCGGAAGACGTACGATCTCATGGTGGATCTGGTGGGCGAGGAGCCAGCGGTGAATCGCGAGAGCGTCTTTCATCTCTTGTGCTCCTTGCGTCGTCCAGCGCCCCCGAACCGTCCGTGGCCTGGTGATCGCTAAGTGTGTCTCCCCTGGGTGACACCCGAACACCTGGGCCGTCGGGGGAGAGTTTCTGTTCCGTGACCGAAGGACCTACCCAGCCTTGTCCGTTTCAAATCTGAGCGACAGCCAGCAGCGCGCCGTGAACGAACTGTTCCGCCGGATCGCCCCGGTCGCCGATGAGCTCGGTGAGCTGTTCTCGGCCCGAGGGCACGAGCTGGCCCTGGTCGGCGGTTCCGTCCGCGACGTCCTCCTCGGCCGCGCGAGCAAGGACCTCGACCTGACCACGGACGCCCGCCCCGAGCGGGTGCTGGAGATCGTGAAGGACTGGGCGGACGCCGTCTGGACGATCGGGATCGACTTCGGCACGGTCGGCGTGCGCAAGGGCGGTTGGCTGCTGGAGATCACCACCTACCGCAGCGAGTCGTACGATCCCGCCTCCCGCAAGCCCGAGGTGATGTACGGCGACTCGCTCGACGGCGACCTCGCCCGGCGCGACTTCGCGGTCAACGCCATGGCCGTCCGCCTGCCCAGCCACGAGTTCGTCGACCCGTACGGCGGGTTGCCTGACCTCGCCGCCAGGACGCTGCGGACGCCGGGCAGGCCCGAGCAGTCGTTCGACGACGACCCGCTGCGGATGCTGCGGGCGGCCAGGTTCGCCGGCCAGCTCGGGTTCACCGTGGCCCCCGAGGTCGTCGAGGCCATGACCGCGATGTCCGGCCGCATCGAGATCGTCTCGGCCGAGCGCATCCGCGACGAGCTCGACAAGCTGATCCTCGGCGCGCACCCGAGGGCCGGGCTGGCGCTGCTGGTGGAGACCGGGCTCGCCGCCCACGTCCTGCCGGAGCTGCCCAAGCTGCGGCTGGAGATCGACGAGCACCACCGGCACAAGGACGTCTACGAGCACACGCTGATCGTGCTGGAGCAGGCCATCGGGCTGGAGACCGCCGGCCCCGACCGGGTGCTGCGGTGGGCGGCCCTGCTGCACGACATCGGCAAGCCGAAGACCCGGCGCAACGAGCCCGGCGGCCGGGTGTCGTTCCACCACCACGAGGTGGTCGGCGCGCAGATGGCCAAGAAGCGGCTCACCGAGCTCAAGTTCCCCAAGGACGTGGTGTCCGACGTGTCCAGGCTCGTGGAGCTGCACCTGCGCTTCCACGGCTACGGGACGGGGGAGTGGACCGACAGCGCCGTCCGCCGCTACGTCCGCGACGGGGGACATCTCCTCGAACGCCTGCACAAGCTGACCAGGGCCGACTGCACCACCCGCAACAGGCGCAAGGCGCAGGCCCTGTCGCGTACCTACGACCAGCTGGAGGAGCGCATCGCCCGGCTGGCCGAGGAGGAGGAGCTGGCCAAGATCCGGCCCGAGCTGGACGGCAACGAGATCCAGGAGATCCTCGGCGTGCCGCCGGGCCCGGTCGTCGGCAGGGCCTACAAGCACATGCTGGAGGTCCGCATGGACCAGGGCATGATCGGCAAGGAAGCCGCGCGGGAGGCCCTGCTCGCCTGGGCGCACGACAACGGGATCGTCTCGTAGGTGGACGCCGGGGAGGTCCTCCGGCTGGACCGGGAGCACGTCTGGCACCCGTACACGGCCGTGCCGTCGGGCGTGCCCGTGCACGTCGTCCGCCGGGCGGAGGGCGTGCGGATCACGCTCGGCGACGGCCGTGAGCTGATCGACGGCATGGCCTCCTGGTGGGCGGCCATCCACGGTTACAACCATCCGCGGCTCAACCGGGCCGCGCGCGACCAGATCGACGACATGGCGCACGTCATGTTCGGCGGTCTGACCCACGAGCCCGCCGTACGGCTCGCGCACCGCCTGACCGGGATGACCGGGCTCGACCGCGTCTTCCTCGCCGACTCGGGCTCGGTGGCGGTCGAGGTCGCGATCAAGATGGCGGTCCAGTACAGCGGGCGCTCGACCCTGCTGACCGTGCGGGGCGGCTACCACGGCGACACGTTCGCCGCGATGTCGGTCTGCGACCCGGTCAACGGCATGCACCACCTGTTCACCGGGATGCTCCCGCGGCACGTCTTCGCGCCGGCGCCGCCGCACGACTACGGCCGCCGCCCGGCCCCGGTCCGGGGTACGGAAGCCGGCCCCGACGAGGCGTACCTGGCGGAGCTGACCGCGGTCGTCGAGGCCCACGCGGACCGGCTCGCCGCGATCATCGTGGAACCGGTCGTGCAGGGCGCAGGCGGCATGCGGTTCTACCACCCGGCCTACCTGCGGCGGCTGCGCGACCTGGCCGACGAGCACGGCGTCCTGTTGATCGCCGACGAGATCGCCACCGGCTTCGGCCGTACGGGGGAGATGTTCGGCTGCGACCACGCCGGGATCAGGCCGGACATCATGTGCGTGGGCAAGGCGCTCACCGGCGGATACATGACGCTCGCCGCCACGCTGTGCACCGCGCGGGTGGCCGACCGCATCGGCGTGCTGATGCACGGCCCGACCTACATGGGCAACCCGCTCGCCTGCGCCGTGGCCGGCGCCTCGCTCGACCTGCTCGCCGAGCGGCCCTGGCGGGAGGAGGTCGCGCGCATCGAGGCCGCCCTGCTCGACGGTCTCGCCCCGGCCGTCGACGCCCCCGGCGTACGGGACGTGCGGGTGCTGGGCGCGATCGGCGTGATCGAGACCGACCAGCCCGTCGATGTCGCGAAGATTCAGGACATCGTGATGGAGCACGGTGTGTGGCTGCGCCCCTTCGGCCGCCTGATCTACACGATGCCGCCGTACGCCTGCACGCCGGAGGACGTCGCCCGCATCACCGGCGCCATGGTCGCCGCTACGGCGGCGCTCTGAGTCAGTCGCGGACGTCGGTCGCGGAAGTCGGTCGCGGACGTCACTCGGTGGCGGGGACCGGCGGCCTGCGTACGGCGGAGGGCAGGATCAGCCGGTAGACCACCGCGCCGAGCAGGTAGCCGACACCGATCACGGAGAGCGCGAGATAGGACCTGCCGTCGGGCGGCAGCAGCGCCGCCGCGAGCACCGCGCCGAGCACCGTCATGCCGTTGAACAGCATGTCGTACACGGAGAAGGCGCGGCCCAGATAGGCGTCCTCGACGTCGCGCTGCACGACGGTGTCCGCGCAGATCTTCACGCTCTGTCCCGCGACGCCGATGACGAGCCCGGCGACCACGAACGCCCACTGCTGGAACGTCGCGCACAGCGCGAACTCCAGGACCCCGCAGGTGACCAGCATCATCGGGACCCAGGTCTCGATCCGGAACCGGTCGGTGGCCCACGGGGTGACCAGCACCGCGGCGAAGCTCCCGGTGCCGACGGCGGCCAGCACGAGCGCGATGCCCTTGAGCGCGTCGTCGGCGTTCGAGGTGAAGCTGTAGCGGTACAGCATCACCACCGCCGCCGTCGAGATGCCGAACATGAGGCGGTGAGCGGCCATGCCGCCGAGGGCCGCCGACGCGGAACGCCGGTGCGCGAGGTGCCGCGCGCCGTCCACCAGCCCTGTCAGCACGTTCCGTACGGCCTCGCGGGCCTGGGGCCGGTCCGGGTCGTAGGCGGGGCCGAGCAGGGAGCGCTCCATCGTCCGCGCGATCAGCGCGCTCAGCCCGAAGACGAGGCCGGAGCAGACCAGCAGCACGGCCACGCCCCTGTCGTCCGACCCGGCGATCGCGCGGAGCCCGACGCCGGCGCCCATCCCGACGAACGTCGCCACCGTGCCCGAGGTGGGCGTCACCGCGTTGGCCATCATCAGGTGCTCGGACGGCACGACGTGCGGCAGCGCCGCGCTGAGTGCCGAGAGGAAGAAGCGGTTGACCGCGAGGACGCCGAGCGCCGCCGCGTAGAAGACGGCGTCGGGGGCCCCCGCCGCGATGAGGCAGGCGGCCAGCACCAGCAGCGTCCCCCGCACGATCGGCGCGATGACGAGGATCTGCCGCCTCGACCAGCGGTCGATGAACACCCCGACGAAGGGCCCCAGGACGCTGTACGGCAGGAGCAGCACCGCGAGGCCCGCCGCGATGGCGGTCGCGCTGGCCTGCCGGTCCGGGCTGAAGAACGCGTAGCCGCCGACGGCGAGCTGGAAGATCCCGTCCGAGAACTGCGAGACGAGCCGTGTGGCGAAAAGCCGTCGGAAGTTCTGGCCCCGGAGGACCACCCGCAGATCGGAGACGTAGGACACGGCGACAGCCTACGCGGACGATCAGGGCCGGGCATCAGGATCAACCCTGATAAAGCCCCCTACGTCTCACTCGCATCAAGGTGATCACGTACTCTCGCAGAGTGACCTCACAGGAACATGTCGTGCTGGTCGACGGCGAGGGCAACCCGATCGGCACCGCTCCCAAGTCCACGGTCCACGGCGCCGAGACGCCGCTGCACCTGGCGTTCTCCAGTTACGTCTTCGACCACAGGGGCCGCGTGCTGCTGTCGCGGCGGGCGGGCTCGAAGCTGACCTGGCCCGACGCGTGGACCAACAGCTGTTGCGGGCATCCGCTGCCGGGCGAGCCGCTGTCGTCGGCGGTGATCCGCCGCCTCGCGTTCGAGCTGGGCCTGGCGGTCGAGTCCGTCGACCTGATCCTGCCGGGCTTCTCTTACCGGGCCGTGATGGACAACGGCACGGTGGAGAACGAGCTGTGCCCGGTCTACCGAGCCGTCGTGACCGAAGAGGCCGCGCCCAACGCCGAGGAGGTGGGCGAGGTCCGGTGGGAGCCCTGGACGCGCTTCGCCGCCGAGGTGATGAGCGGGGAGCTGGACATCTCGCCCTGGGCCCGGGAGCAGGTGCCGCAACTCGTCGCGCTCGGGCCGGACCCGCTGGCCTGGCCGGTGGCCGACGCCGCGGCCCTGCCGCCTGCAGCGCGCCCGCTCAGCAACCGCTGAGACGCGCGCGGACACGCAACCGCCCCGGTCCGCATCGAGCGGAGCCGGGGCGGGACACGCGGTGGACGACGGGCGTCAGCGCTCGAGTTCGCCGCGGATGAACTTCTCGACGGCCTCGCGGGCGTCGTCGTCGGAGTACTGCTCCGGCGGCGACTTCATGAAGTAGGACGAGGGCGACAGCAGCGGACCGCCGATGCCCCGGTCGAGGGCGATCTTGGCCGCGCGGACCGCGTCGATGATGATGCCGGCCGAGTTGGGCGAGTCCCAGACCTCGAGCTTGTACTCCAGGTTGAGCGGGGTGTCGCCGAACGACCTGCCCTCGAGGCGGACGTAGGCCCACTTGCGGTCGTCCAGCCACGGCACGTGGTCGGACGGGCCGATGTGGACGTCGGCCTTGGCCATCTCGTGCGGGATCTGCGACGTGACCGACTGAGTCTTGGAGATCTTCTTGGACTGGAGGCGGGTGCGCTCCAGCATGTTCATGAAGTCCATGTTGCCGCCGAAGTTGAGCTGGTAGGTGCGCAGCAGCTCGACCCCGCGGTCCTCGAACAGCTTGGCCAGCACGCGGTGCGTGATGGTGGCGCCGACCTGCGACTTGATGTCGTCGCCCACGATCGGGACGCCGGCCTCGGTGAACTTCGCGGCCCACTCGGGGTCGGAGGCGATGAAGACCGGCAGCGCGTTGACGAAGGCCACCTTGGCGTCGATCGCGCACTGCGCGTAGAAGCGGTCGGCCTCCTCCGAGCCCACCGGGAGGTAGGACACCAGGACGTCGACCCGGGCGTCCTTGAGCGCCTGGACGACGTCGACCGGCTGCTCGTCCGACTCCTCGATGATCTCGCGGTAGTACGTGCCCAGCCCGTCGAAGGTCGGGCCGCGCTGCACGGTGACGCCGAGCGGCGGCACGTCGCAGATCTTGATCGTGTTGTTCTCGGAGGCGACGATGGCCTCCGACAGGTCGCGGCCGACCTTCTTGGCGTCCACGTCGAAGGCCGCGACGAACTCCACGTCACCGACGTGGTAGTCACCGAACCGCACGTGCATGAGGCCCGGCACACGGCTGCCCGGATCCGCGTCCTTGTAGTAGTGGACGCCCTGCACCAGCGATGAGGCGCAGTTGCCCACACCGACGATGGCTACGCGCACCGAACCCATAGCACTCGCTCCTTTACCTATCTGCCTCGGGCGTGTCCGCCCTCTGGGTCTCTTCCTGCACGGCTTGCGCGGGATCCGGGGGGTGATCCCCCTCGCCGGGAGCCGAACGGCTCCGCCGTTCCGAGTCGATCAGCTCGTTCAGCCAGCGGACCTCGCGCTCGACCGACTCCAGCCCATGGCGCTGGAGCTCAAGCGTGTAGCTGTCCAGTCGCTCTCTCGTACGGGCGAGAGCCTCACGGACGCGGTCGAGGCGTTCTTCCAGGCGGCTGCGGCGGCCCTCCAGGATTCGGAGCCGCACCTCCGCCTCCGTGTGGCGGAAGAAGGCGAAGTGGATGCCGAAGCTCTCGTCCTCCCAGGAGGACGGGCCCGACTGGCTGAGCAGCTCCTGCAACCGCTCCTTACCCTCCGCCGTGATCTTGTAGACGATCTTCGACCTGCGGCCGAGGACCGTGTCCTCAGGGGGCTCCTCCTCGGCGATGAGGCCCTCGTTGAGCAGACCCCTGAGGCAGGGATACAGCGAGCCGTAGGAGAACGCACGGAACATGCCGAGCAGCGTGTTGAGCCGTTTGCGCAGCTCGTATCCGTGCAAGGGCGTTTCGTGCAGCGATCCCAGGACGGCGAGCTCCAGCACACCTCCACGAGAGCCCGTCACTGGAACCACCCCCTGTGTCCGACCGATGTATCGACTCGATACATCCGCAGGATACGTCGGGGCGTCATAGATGGCAACGGGTCAACGGTTGGGCAAGATTTGGCAAAGGGTCGTAATCTGGCCGCATGTGGTCACAGCGGTCGGTCGTGGACTACGGCCTCGCTAAGCGGGCGGCCGTGCAGTCCGTCCGCGCCGGCCGCATGCGGGCGCGGGACGTGTGCGACGCCCACCCATACCTGCTGCGCGCGGCTCGGTACCACGGAGAGCCGACGAGTCGCATGTGCCCCATATGCGAACGAAGGAACGTGACCAACGTCACATACGTATATGGGGATGAACTAGGACGAGTAGCCGGCCAGGCAAAAGGGATGGCCGAGCTCACCGCGATGGCCCGGGAATACCGCGAATTCCGGGTCTACGTGGTGGAGGTCTGCCAAGGTTGTTCCTGGAACCACCTGGCGGTGTCGTTCGTCCTCGGAACAGCCGATCCCCCGGGCCCTTCTCTGTAGGGCGACCTCCACCTCCAGGAGGACCGCCCGCCGGCCTGCCGGCCGACGTCGATCAATTCCCCGAAACATCTGACGAGGACGCGTGACTTACAGCAGCTATGGACCGGAGCCGACCGGCCGTCCCGAGGACGCCTCGGGCTCCGGTGGATCATCCCGCCCTGGGCGCCGTCGTCGCTCGCCCCGGGAATCCGACGCGTACGGCGAGCCCGCTCCGCCGCGACAGCCCGGCAGGGGACCCGCCCCACAGCCGCCCCCGGCCGCCCGGCCGGCCGGACCCGAGCAGCGCCGCCGGGAGGCGGCGGCCTTCGAGGACACGGCGGCCATGAACGCGGTGCCCCAGGGACCGGCACAGAGACCGGAGCAGGGCCCGCCGCAGAGACCGGCACGGGGACAGCAGCAGGGATCCCGCGGACCGGCCGACGGCGGACGCCCGCCGGCCGGCCGTGACCCGCGCTACGCGGCAGGCCCCGGTGGCCCGGCCGGTCAAGGTGGTCCCGGCGGGCCCGGTCGTCCCGGCGTTCCCGGTGGGGACGAGCGCACCCAGGCGATGGGCATGCCGACGGGCGGCTTCCGCGGCGACGCCCGCAGGGACGCCCGCGGGGGCGCGGACGGGCAGAGCACCGAGGCGATCCAGACCGGCGGCCGCCGTCGCAGGCCCTCGGGCCGAGGCGGCCGCGGGCCCGGCGGCCCGGGGGGTCCGGAAGGTCCCGGCGGGCGCGGTCCCCGGGATCCGCGCGACTTCGACGACTTCGACGAGGACGACGAGAAGCCGCGCCGCCGTACGGGCTGGAAGCGCTTCCTGCCGAGCTGGAAGATCCTCGTGGCGGCCTTCACCGTGCTGGCCGCCGGCACCTTCGGCATGATCGCGGTGGCCTACGCCAACACCCCGACGCCGACCGCGACCCAGGCGGAAGCCGTGGCGCAGGGCAGCGCCATCTACTACAACGACGGCAAGACGCTGATCGGCAAGGTGGGCACTCCGCGCGTCATCCTGGACGACATCAACAAGGTGCCGCGGCACGTCCAGGACGCCGTCATCGCGATCGAGAACAACACCTTCCGCGAGGACAGCGGCATCTCGATCCCCGGCATGATCCGGTCGGTCTGGATGACGGCGACCGGCCAGCAGCTCCAAGGCGCCTCGACCATCACCCAGCAGATGGCCCGCAACTACTACGACGGCCTCAGCCAGGAGGTGTCGTTCAAGCGCAAGATCAAGGAGATCTTCGTCGCGGTCAAGCTCGACAAGGAGATGTCCAAGGACCAGATCCTGCTGCAGTACCTCAACACGGTGCCCTTCGGGCGTGCGTACGGCATCGAGGCCGCCGCGCAGGCGTACTTCAAAAAGCACGTCGAACAGCTCACGCCGGAGCAGGGCGCCTACCTCGCCGCGCGCATCCAGACGCCCGCCCTGGACGCCGACGCTCCGCGATTGCAGAGCCGGTTCAAGGACGTCGTCAACGCCATGGCGAAGCTCGACCCGGCCAAGTACGGCAATCTGCCGAGCACGGCCAAGTTCCCCAAGACCGTCCCGGCGAACACCCGAGACGAGTACGGCGGCCTCAGGGGCTACATGATCGTTCAGGTAATGCAGGAGCTGAAGACCCGGATGAACCTGTCGCCCGACCAGGTCAGGAGCGGCGGCTACAAGATCATTTCGACCTTCGACAAGAAGCTCATGCAGGCCGCCAGGAAGGCGGTCATCGGCACCACCTCCAGCCTGCCGAAGGAGATCCACGCCGGTCTGGCCGCGGTGGACCCCAAGACGGGACGGGTGCTCGCCTTCTACGGGGGTGAGGACTACGTCAAGGACAACTGGAACGAACCGTTCGACTCCTACAAACAGGCCGCCTCGGCGTTCAAGCCGTACGTGCTGGCCGCGTGGCTGGACGCCGGCTACAGCTTGAACAGCTTCGTGCCCGGCAACAAGACGGTGCCGGAGGAACTCCCGGGCACCAAGCCCATCGGCAACAGCCACAACGTCGGGTCGGCGATCAACGTCACCACGGCGACCGCCGACTCGGTCAACACGGCCTTCGCCTCCATGGCGTACAAGCTGGACGAGGACAACGGCACGGTCGGGCAGCTCAGCGCGGTGAAGCAGATCGCGGAGGAGGCCGGGCTCGGCAAGCAGCGCATGGAGGACGACGTCAAGGAGCACAAGTACGCGTTCTCCATCGGCAGCGCCCTGGTCACCCCGGTCGAGCAGGCCGCCGGTTACTCGATCTTCGCGAACGAGGGCAAGCACGTCGACTACCACGTGGTCAAGGAGGTCCGGAAGGACAAGGAGGTCGTCTTCCCCGAGCGGCGGGACGTGAAGCAGGTGATCACACCCGAGGCGGCGGCCGACTCCGTGGCGGCCATGGAGGAGGTCCTCAAGTCCGGTACGGCGCGGGGCAGGGGCATCGGCCGCCCGGCCGCGGGCAAGACCGGCACGAACAACGACAACAAGGAAGCGTGGTTCGTCGGCTTCACGCCGCAGATCTCCACCGCCGTCGGCATGTACCGCGAGCAGTGCGTCACCAAGAAGGGCAAGATCGTCCAGCCCATCAACGCGAACTGTCCGGAGACCCCCGGAGGGAAGCCGAGCAAGAAGTACGGCAAGAACAACCCGTACTCCAAACCCCGTGAGATATCGCTCGGCGCCGGCATCGAGGGTGCGACCTACCCGACCACGATCTGGCGGAACTTCATGATGGAGGCGCTCGCGGGCAAGCCGGTCGAGCAGTTCCCGCCGAAGGCGGGGCTGGGCAGTCCGGAGAACATCGTGCCGAGCCCGACGCCGACCCCCAGTCCGGAACCGGACGACGCCGGGTTCCCCACCGACTTCCCGACCGACTTCCCCGACGACGGCGGCTGCTACGACGGCGGCCCGGGATGCGACAACGGCGGCGGCAACGGCAGGGGCTTCGGCGACGACCCGGGGCAGGGCCACGGCCAGGACGGCGGCCCCGGGGGCGGCGACGTTCCGCTGAACATCAACCAGGACCCCGCGGGGGCTCCGGCCGCCATGCCGTCGGGGTCCGGCAACGGCAAGGACGGCAGCGGCGCCTGATCCACGATCCGGTGTCCTGAAGGGGCCCGCGGCGACTCCCGCCGTGGGCCCTTTCTGTGCCAGGAGTCGCCAATCCGAGGCGTTGAATGGTGCAATACCGAGCATGACGACCCGGACCACGAACGACTCCGCCCCGCTCCCCGGGGTCGCCGCGCGGGCGGTGCCGTACCTGCCTCTCGGGCTTCTCGCAGGGCTCGGCGCCGTTCTCGCATACCTGTGGAAGTATCCCTGCCGGTTCGGCGGAGCCTGGAACGGCGGTGTCGGGCAGTTCACGAACTTCTGCTACACCGACATCTATCCGCTGTTCTGGGCCGAGAAGCTCAACGAGGGCAAGGTCCCGTACGTCGACTACCCGGTCGAATACCCGGTGGGCATCGGCGGGATCATGGAGTTCGCCCGCAGGCTCGCGCACGGCGACGGGGTCGTGTTCTACGACGTCACCGTGGTCCTGATGGGAATCGCGCTGGTCGTGGGCGTACTGCTGACGGCCGCGCTCGCCGGCCCCGCCCGCCGCTGGGACGCCCTCTGGTACGCCGTCGGCCCGGCCGTCATCCTCTGCGCGTACATCAACTGGGACCTGGCCGCGGGAGCTCTCGCGCTCGGCGGCCTGTTGGCCTGGGCCCGCCACCGGCCGTGGCTCGCGGGCGTGCTGCTGGCACTCGCCGTGGCCACGAAGTTCTACCCGCTGATGTTCTTCGGCGCGTTGTTCCTGCTCACGGTGCGTACGGCGAAGTGGGTGCCGTTCCTCAAGACCGTCGCGGCGGCCGCGGCCGCGTGGCTGCTGGTGAACGTGCCGATCATGCTGGTCAACTTCGAGGGCTGGAAGAGGTTCTACGCGTTCAGCAGCGAGCGCGGCGCCGACTGGGGCGGGCTGTGGTTCTTCTTCCAGAAGACCCAGTGGTTCGGCATGGAAAGGCCCGGTTTCCTGGCGTTTCTCGGCGACGCCGAGAAGCTGAACACGATGGCCATGGCCGCGCTGGCGGTGCTGCTGCTGGGCGTCGCCGTGCTGGCGCTCGCCGCGCCGCGCCGGCCGCGCCTGATGCAGCTGTGCTTCCTGGCGCTGGCCGCCTTCATGATCACGAACAAGGTCTGGTCGCCGCAGTACGTCCTGTGGCTGGTGCCGTTCGCGGTGCTGGCCCGGCCGAGGTGGGGCGCGCTGGCCGCCTGGCAGGTCGCGGAGTGCTGGTACTTCTTCTCGATCTGGCTCTACCTGGTCAGCCAGTATCCCGACCAGGCCTCCCTCGGCATCGGCGACAACCCGTACTTCCTGTCGGTCTGGGCCCGGGCGCTGACCATCGTCATCCTCATGGCGCTCGTCGTCCGCGACATCCTGCGGCCGGAGCACGACGTCGTACGCCAAGGGGAGGCCGACGACCCGTCGGGCGGGGTGTTCGACCACGCCGAGGACCGTCTCGTGCTGCGCCGTTCGCTCCTCGCACGTGGCGCGCGGCAGCAGCCGGAGGCGGCGTGAGGTCGTGAAACTTACATCGGATTTCGCGCCCGTCGCGGCGCGGCCGTGAGCCGTCCGAGCGAGGACATCGCGTAGCGTCGCGTGAGAGTGTGCGCGACGAACGGGGGAGACGCGATGCGCCGGAGGCCACCATGGCTCCTGCTGCTGGTGTGGGCCGCGACCAGGGGGATGCTCCTCCTCGTTGCGACCCAGACCATCCCCACCGGGCATGGCGAGTCGTTCAGGAACGACGTCACCCTCTATCGCCACTGGTCCGAGGTCCTCATGGAGGGGGAATTCCCGGCGGATGACGAGAAGTGGCAGTATCCGCCGTTCGCGGCGCTGCCGCTGCTCGCGCCCCGCCTGCTGCCGCTCGACTACCACGTCGCCTTCTCCCTGCTGGCGGTGCTGTGCGACCTCGCGATCCTGCTCCTGCTGTGGCGGTTCTCGACCTCCCGTCGGGGCGGGGGCCGTACGGGCCCGTGGGCGTGGATCGTGGGCGCGGCCCTGCTCGGCCCGGTGCTCGTCTCCCGGTATGACCTCATGGTCACGCTGGTGGCGGTGCTCGCGCTGACGACGTCGGCCAACCCGGCGGTGCGCGGGTCGCTCATCGGCGTGGGGCTCCTCGTGAAGGTGTGGCCGGTCGCGCTGCTCGCCGGACTGCGGCGATGGCGGGAACTGCTGACCGCGTCGGGGCTCACGCTCGTCGTCGCGGTGGCGGGATGCGGCGCGGCCGCCCTGATCCTGCCGCACGCGCTGGACTTCCTGACCGCCCAGGAGGAGCGGGGGCTGCAGATCGAGTCGCTGGCCGCCACGCCGTTCGCGCTCGCCCGGGCCCTCGGCTGGTGGGACGGCTACACCACCTACCAGCACGGCGCGATGGAGGCCGTGGGCGGCGGCGTGGGCGTCGCGACGATGCTCAGCCTGGCCGCCACGCCCGTGGCGCTGGCGCTGGTCGGCCTGTGGTGGCTGCGTGCGGCCCCGAGCCCGCGGTCGTACTACGACGCCGCGCTCACCACCGTGCTCTTCCTGGTCGCCACCAGCCGGGTGCTGTCACCGCAGTATCTCGTGTGGGTGATCGGCATCGCCGCCGTCATCCTGTCGGTGCGGCGCGACCGGCCGGGCCCGACGCAGCGGCCGGCCGCCCTGCTCGTCATGGTCGCCGCCCTGCTGACGGGGATCATGTATCCCTGGGTGGAGCAGGACTACAGCTGGACGGGCGCCCTGCCGGGGACGCTCGTCCTGGTCCTGCGCAACCTGGTCTTCCTGGCCGCGGCCGTCACGTCGTACGTGCAGTTGTGGCGTGCCACGCGCAGGCCCGGGCGGGTGAGAGAGGAGCGAGGCCTTCAGACGGCCCTACCCGCTTCCTGAGTATCTCAATCCGCAGAGTTATCCACAGGGTGTGGACGAGTGTCTACAGGTGCTTGCGCAGGAACGCGATGTCGTCGGCCTGGCCCTCGAACGGCGTCTCGACCACGATCGGCGCCCCGGCCGTCCGGCAGACCTCCAGGATCGACTCGGGGTCGATCTGCCCGCTGCCGAGGTTGGCATGGCGGTCGGCACCGGAGTCGAACGCGTCCCGCGAGTCGTTGCAGTGCACGAGGTCGATGCGGCCGGTGATCGCCTTCACCCGCTCCACGAGCCCGGCGAGCTCCTCGCCGCCCGCATGGAAGTGACAGGTGTCCAGGCAGAAGCCGACGACCGAGGGGTCCGGCGCGCCCGCCGTCACCGCGTCCCACAGCCGGGCGATGCGTTCCAGCTTGCGCGCCATCGCGTTGTCGCCGCCCGCCGTGTTCTCGATCAGCACGGGGATCGGGCACTCGGTGCGCTCGAAGACCTTGCGCCAGTTGTCGAAGCCGGTCTGCGGGTCGTCGCCCGCGTTGACGTGCCCGCCGTGGACGATCAGGCCCTTGGCGCCGATGGCCGCCGCCGCCTTGAGATGCGCGTCGAGCAGCTTGCGGCTCGGGATGCGGATGCGGTTGTTCGCGGTGGCCACGTTGATGACGTACGGCGCGTGCACGTAGACGTCCACGTCCGAGGCGCGCAGGGCGTCGGCGGTGGCGGGTGTCACCGGGCCCTTCCACCCCTGGGGGTCGCCGAGGAAGAACTGCACCACGTCGGCGTCGCGGGCCGCCGCGTGCGCCAGCGGGTCGTCCTGGTCGACGTGGGCCCCGATCCGCGGGCGGGAGCCGCTGTGGCTGTCCATGCCGTTCCTCCACCGTTGCTTGCGTGCCAAGGGGCTGCCGGACGCGGAGGGCGAACTCTATGCGCTCTCCAAGAGCGTTTCAAGAGGACACGCTGTTTCAAAAGCGCGAACCAGGGCAGTCGCGTGTCGCGCGCCCCCGAAACCCGCGCGCGATACTACTTCGTCGTCAAGGAGACGAGCATGAGATATCGCTTAGGCAGCTTCATCCTTCTCATCTACATCCTCGTCGGCCTCTACGTGGCCTGGCTCCACGACTACATCACCCCCACCCTCCTCAAGCAGGTCGCCCAGGCCCTGATCGCGGTCTTCCTGTGGTTCCTCGTGCTGCTCGGCGTGGACCTGCACATCGGCGGCTGAGCCGGCACTTCTCAACTGCGCAGCGTGAATCCGCGGGGGAAGAAGCCCCCGTGTGCGATGCCCAGCGCGGCGCCCACGAACGACCCCACGATCCCCACGATGATCAGCGACCGCTGTCTGGAGGTCGACGAGACGAATTGGGCGTACAGGCCGCCCCAGAACCCGATCGCGCCCACCCATGACGCGATCATGTGAGCCATCACGATGAAGCCCGTGACGAACGCCACCAGGCCGCACACCAGCGTCGCGATCGTCATCGCGTTCTCCCGCGGGTGCGGCCTGCCGTCCGTGTTCAGCGTGAGATGAACGGGGTGCCTCCTCTTGCGGCCGATGGCGTGTCGCATCGCGCCTACCCCCTCTCCGACCTCCAGTTTCGCTCTCCGGGACGGGTACGGCCAAGTGGCTGGTAGCCTTATTCGACTGCGTCTGATAAGGGCCGGGGGGCATGGCCGCCCGGCGCGAAGCGCAGGGTCCTCCTGTCACGGCAAGGCGTCGTGACCGCAAGAGTCCAGAGGAGGTTGGATCACACATGCGTCGCTACGAGATGATGGTCATTCTCGACCCGTCCCTCGACGAGCGCACCGTGCAGCCGTCGCTCGACCAGTTCCTCACCGTCGTCCGCAACGACGGCGGCACCGTGGAGAAGGTCGACGTCTGGGGCCGTCGCCGCCTGTCCTACGACATCGCCAAGAAGTCCGAGGGCATCTACGCCGTGGTCGACCTGACCGCCGAGCCCGCCACCGTGAAGGAGCTGGACCGCCAGCTCAACCTGAACGAGGGCATCCTCCGCACCAAGGTCATCCGCCCCGAGCTCCACTGAGCTCCACAGGCAGAACCCGAAGCCCGGCGGTTTGTCGGGCCCGGGCCGTACTCTGAGCCTCTGACGGCTCAGCTGACGGGATAGGAAGGCGAAAGCGACCGATGGCAGCAGGCGACACCCAGATCACGATCGTCGGCAATCTTGTCGACGACCCGGAGCTGCGCTTCACCCCGACGGGGCAGGCCGTGGCCCGGTTCCGTATCGCGTCCACTCCGCGGTTCCTCGACAAGCAGACCAACGAGTGGAAAGACGGCGAGGGCCTGTTCCTCACCTGCAACGTCTGGCGGCAGGCGGCGGAGAACGTCGCCGAGAGCCTCCAGCGCGGCATGCGGGTGATCGTGCAGGGACGGCTGCGCCAACGGTCGTACGAGACCAAGGAAGGCGAGAAGCGCACCGTCTATGAGGTCGAGGTCGACGAGGTCGGCCCCTCGCTGCGCAACGCCACGGCGAAGGTCAACAAGACCTCCCGCCAGGGCGGTGGCGGCGGCGGCTTCGGCGGACCGGCCAACGACCCGTGGGCGACCGCGGCGCCCGCCCCGCAGGGGGGCTACGGCTCCGGCGGTGGCGGCGGCGGCTTCGGCGGCCCGCAGGGCGGTGGCGGCTTCGGCGGCGACTTCAGCGACGAGCCGCCCTTCTAGGTCACCGGGGCCTTCGGTCCCACCACCGTAAACACAACCGAGCGACCATTCCCGCGACATGCGGGGCTCTGAGAGGAGCACCACGATGGCGAAGCCGGCAGTTCGCAAGCCCAAGAAGAAGGTTTGCCTTTTCTGCCACGACAAGATCTCCTACGTCGACTACAAGGACACGGGGCTGCTGCGGAAGTTCATCTCCGACCGCGGCAAGATCCGTGCCCGCCGGGTGACGGGCAACTGCACCCAGCACCAGCGCGACGTGGCGACCGCTATCAAGAACGCCCGTGAGATGGCCCTGCTGCCGTACACGAGCACCGCGCGCTGAGAAAGGAGACTCAGGACAAATGAAGCTCATCCTCACGACTGAGGTCTCCGGCCTCGGCGCTCCCGGCGACATCGTCGAGGTCAAGGACGGCTACGGCCGCAACTACCTCATTCCCCGCGGCTTCGCCATCCGCTGGACCCGCGGCGCCGAGTCGCAGGTCGCCTCGCTGAAGAAGGCGCGTGCGGCCCGCGAGATCCGCGACCTGGGCTCCGCCAAGGAGGTCGCCGGCCAGCTCGGCGCCCTCAAGGTGCGGCTCAAGACCCGCGCGGGCGAGTCGGGCCGGCTGTTCGGCTCGGTCACGACCGGCGACATCGCCGAGGCCGTCAAGGCCGCCGGTGGTCCGCAGCTCGACCGCCGTCGCATCGAGATCGGCAACGCGATCAAGAGCGTCGGCACCCACAAGGTGAGCGTCCGGCTGCACCCGGAGGTCGCCGCCACCCTCGATGTCGAGGTGGTCGCGGGCTGACACCCGTCGCAGTCCGTCGAGGGCCCTTCTCCGTACGCCGGAGAGGGGCCCTTCGCGCTTCTCCGAGCCGCCCGGAGAAGAGGCGATTCCCCTCAGGTAAACAGGGGTTATACGGAACGCTAGTATCTTGCCGTCCGATTTAGCGGATTTCGTAGAAAGACCCCCTGATGGAGGCTGTGATGCGCCGTCCCTCACTCCTGCTGGCGTCCGGCGCCCTCGTGCTGGCGGCCGCCGCCTGCGCTCCGGCGGACGACACCTCCACCACCGCGAGCGCCGCGAGCCCGGCCGGTTCCGCCGCCGCGAACGCGTGCGCCAAGGAGAGCCTGAAGCTCACCACCCCCGGCAAGCTCACGATCGGTACCGACAAGCCGGCGTACGATCCATGGTTCTCCGGCGACGACCCCTCCAACGGGAAGGGCTTCGAGAGCGCGGTCGCCTACGCGGTGGCCGGGAAGATGGGCTTCACCAAGGACGAGGTCGCCTGGACGGTCGTGCCGTTCGACTCGTCGTTCGCCCCCGGGCCCAAGCAGTTCGACTTCGACATCAACCAGATCTCCGTCACGCCCGCGCGGGCCAAGGCCGTCGACTTCAGCCAGGGCTACTACACGGTGAAGCAGGGCGTGGTAGCGCTCGACGGCACGAAGTTCGCCTCCGCCACGAGCCTCGCCGAGCTCAAGGACGCCAAGATCGGCGTGCAGGCCGGCACCACCGCACTGGAGGCGGTGCGCTCGGTCATCCAGCCCAGCAAGGAACCGAGCGTGTTCAACCAGCAGGTCGACGCCGTCAACGCGCTGAAAAACAAGCAGATCGACGCCATCGTCGTCGACCTGCCCACCGCCTTCTACGTCACCGCCGCGCAGGTGGAGGGCTCGAAGATCGTCGGTCAGTTCGCCGCGAACGGCGGGCAGCCCGAGGAGTTCGGCCTGCTGTTCCAGAAGGGCAGCCCGCTGGTGAGCTGCGTGGACAAGGCGCTCGGCGACCTCAAGTCGTCCGGCGAGCTGGCGAAGATCGAGAGCCAGTGGCTGACCGCCGCCGCGGGCGCGCCGGAGCTGAAGTGACCGACGGGGAGGCCGCGCCGCCGGGAACGCCGGAGCAGGCGGGGCCCGTCTGGGTGAAGAGCGAGCGGCAGCTCCGCCGAGAGGCGGAGCTGCGTGCCCGCGGGCGGCGATCGATGTCGATCGCCACCGCGTCCACGATCGTCGTGGTGGTCGCCCTGGTCGTCGTGATCACCACGTCGCCCGGCTGGCCGCGGGTGCAGGAGACCTTCTTCAGCCCCGAGGCGTTCGTCGAGGCGCTGCCCGACGTGCTGCGCGGATTCCTGCTCAACATCAAGATCTTCCTCATCGCCGAGGTGTTCATCCTGGTGCTGGGGCTCCTCGTCGCGCTGGTGCGCGGCCTGCGCTCGCCGGTGTTCTTCCCGCTGCGCGCGCTCGCCGTGCTCTACACCGACGTGTTCCGTGGCATCCCGACCATCCTGCTCATCTATCTGGTCGGGTTCGGCATTCCCGCGCTCCAGTTGCAGGGCGCGCCGAGTGACCCGGTCACGCTCGGCATCATCGCGCTCGTGCTGTCCTACAGCGCGTACGTCGCGGAGGTGTTCCGGGCGGGAATCGAGTCGGTGCACCCCAGTCAGCGGGCGGCGGCGCGGTCGCTGGCGCTCACACACGGGCAGACCATGCGTTACGTGGTGCTGCCGCAGGCCGTCCGCAATGTGGTCCCGCCGCTGCTCAACGACTTCGTCGCCCTGCAGAAGGAGAGCGCGCTGGTCTCCGTGCTCGGCCCGCTGGAGGCGGTGCGGCAGGCGCAGATCCACGTCGCATCCTCTTTCAACTACACGCCCTACCTGGTTGCCGCGCTGCTGTTCATCGCGCTCACCGTGCCGATGGCGCGGTTCACTGACCATCTCGCCGCGCGGGTCGACCGGCGCCGAACGGGAGGCGGCACGGCATGAGCCTGCTCACGATCGAGGGCGTCTGGAAGCACTACCACGGGCAGAGCGTGCTGCGCGGGATCGACCTGGAGGTCGCCCCGCACGAGGTGGTCTGCCTGATCGGGGCCTCCGGCTCGGGCAAGTCGACGCTGCTGCGCTGCGTCAACCTGCTGGAGACGATCGACGACGGCGCCATCCACCTCGACGGCGTGGAGATCACCGACGTGCGGGCCGACGCCGACGACGTGCGCCGCCGCATCGGCATGGTGTTCCAGGCGTACAACCTGTTCCCCCACATGACCGTGCTCGACAACATCACGCTCGCGCCGCGCAAGGTGCACGGTGTGCGGCCGGAGGAGGCCGAGGCGCGGGCACGGGAGCTGCTCGACCGGTTCGGGCTGGCCGACAAGGCGGGGGAGTACCCCGACCGGCTGTCCGGCGGCCAGCAGCAGCGCGTCGCCGTCATCCGCGCGGTCGCGACCAACCCCCGCCTGCTCCTGCTCGACGAGGTCACCTCCGCGCTCGACCCCACGCTGGTCACCGAGGTGCTCGGGGTGATCCGCGAGCTCAAGGAGACCGGGATGACGATGATCCTGGCCACCCACGAGATGGGTTTCGCCCGCGACATCGCCGACACCGTCTGTTTCCTGGAGGGCGGCGTGCTGCTGGAGAGCGGCCCGCCCGAGCAGATCTTCAGCGCGCCGGAGCATCCGCGCACCCAGGCGTTCCTCCAGCGCGTGCTGGAGGCCCGCCGCATGTGAGTCAGGTGGCCGTCCCGCCGGTGACCATCCAGGCGGTGCCGTACGCCCGGAGGGTGAGCGTGACGAGCCGGGCGGCCATCCAGACGCCGAGCGCGATCCACAGGGCGACCAGGGTGCCCGCGACGGCGGCGAGCGGCAGGTAGGCCAGCGTCGTCCACAGCCCCGCCCAGGCGAGGTAGCGCTGGTCGCCTGCACCGATGAGGACCCCGTCCAGGACGAACACGACGCCCGCGATCGGCTGCAGGAGCGCGACCGGCCACAGCACGGCGAGCAGCTCGGTGGCCGCCTCGCCTCGCGCGTCGAACAGGGCCGGCACCAGCGGGCGCGCCAGCAGGACGGCCGCGCAGAACACGACGCCGCACCCGACGCCCCACATCACCATGCGCCTGGTGGCCGCCCGGGTGCCCGACGTGTCGCCCGCGCCCAGCGCGCGGCCCGTGATGGCCTGCCCCGCGATCGCGATGGCGTCGAGGGCGAAGGCGAGAAACGTCCAGATCCGGGCGGCGATCGTGTGCGCGCCGATCTGGTCGTCGCCCATCCGGGTGGCGATCGAGGTGGCGACGAGCAGCACGGCCTGCAGGCATGCCGTACGGACGACCAGGGCGAACCCGGCGGCGCCGGCGGCCCGCACTCCGGCGAGGTCGGGCAGCAGCGAGGCGCCGTGCGCGCGGGCGGTACGCACGACCAGCGCGAGGTAGGTCGCGGCGGCCAGGGACTGCGCGACGACCGTGCCCCAGGCCGACCCGGCGATCCCCCAGCCGAGGCCGAGCACGAACCAGATGTTGAGCAGCCCGTTCAGTCCGAACGACGCCACGGACACAGCCAGCGGCGTGCGGGTGTCCTGCAGCCCGCGCAGGACGCCGGTGCCGGCGAGGACCAGCAGCATCGCGGGGGTGCCGACGAGACTGATGCGCAGATAGGTGACGGCCTGCGTGGCGAGCTGGCCCGTCGCTCCGAACAGGTGTACGATAAATGGAGCAAGAGGCCAGCACGCCACACTGACGGCCAGGCCGATGATCGCGGCCAGCCACAGGCCGTCCATCCCCTGGCGCATCGCCTGCCTGACGTCCCCCGCCCCCAGCCTCCGCGCGACCGCGGCCGTGGTGGCGTACGCGAGGAACACGCACAGCCCGACGAGAGCTGACAGGGCCGCGCTGGCCACGCCGAGAGCGCCGAGCGCAGGATCGGGGAGGTGGCCGACGATGACGGAGTCGGTGAGCAGGAAGAGCGGCTCGGCCACTAGTGCCCCGAACGCCGGGATCGCGAGCCTGAGGATCTCCCTGTCGTGGGCACGGCCGTGTCCCGTTCCGGAGGTAAGTGGCATAAGCCTATTTTGCGGCTTACGGAGCCATGCTCGATCGGTATCGCGGATCTCCGGCGACTTTCTTTCCTCCACAGGCCGTGGATATCGAAATCCCAGGTGGGAGCGGACATCCCCGAGGAGGCCACATCGCTGTCCACAGGGTCGTCCCCAGGGTTTTCACATGTCCGGGGAGTGGACTGCACACGTTGTCCACAGGGTTGTCCACTGGTCAAGTTGCCGCCCGGCCCTGGGGTTGGGGAGACTTGCGCACCGGGCTGGGGTTGACGTGACCGCTGGGCAGGGGGTGTGAGGGTGAGCGTGCTCGACTTCCCGGGGGGACCGGGAGGCTCCGATTCGATGTTCGAGCGGACGCCGCCGCACAACATCGAGGCCGAGCAGTCGGTGCTGGGCGGCATGCTGCTGTCCAAGGATGCCATCGCCGACGTCATCGAGGTGCTGCGCGCCGACGACTTCTACCGGCCGGCCCACCAGATCGTCTTCGAGGTGATCACCGACCTGTACGGCCGGGGCGAGCCCGCCGACTCGGTGACCGTGTTCGACGAGTTGCAGAAACGCGGCGAGGTCGCCCGGGTCGGCGGTGGTGCCTACCTGCACACGCTGACCGCGATCGTGCCCACCGCCGCGAACGCCGGCTACTACGCCAAGATCGTCCGGGAGCAGGCCGTCCTGCGCCGCCTCATCGAGGCCGGCACCCGCATCGTCTCCTACGGCTACGGCGGCCAGGGCGAGGAGGTCGACGACCTGGTCGACCGCGCGCAGGCCGAGATCTACAAGGTCACCGAGCGCCGCACCTCCGAGGACTACCTCCCGCTGTCGGAGATCATGCCGTCGGCGCTCGACGAGATCGAGGCCATCGGCAGCCGCGGCGGCCAGATGGTCGGCGTCCCCACCGGCTTCCAGGACCTCGACGCCCTGACCAACGGCCTCCACCCCGGCCAGATGATCGTCGTGGCCGCCCGCCCCGCGATCGGAAAAAGCACCCTAGGTCTGGATTTCGCCCGATCTGCGGCGATCAAGCATGGGATGACCACGGTCATCTTCTCCCTGGAGATGTCGCGCAACGAGATCACCATGCGTCTGCTGTCCGCCGAGGCGCGGGTGGCGCTGCACACGATGCGCTCGGGCATGATGAGCGACGACGACTGGACGCGGATGGCCCGCCGCATGGGCGAGGTCGCCGAGGCGCCGCTGTTCATCGACGACTCCCCGAACATGTCGATGATGGAGATCCGGGCCAAGTGCCGCCGCCTCAAGCAGCGTCACGACCTGCGCTTCGTGATCGTCGACTATCTCCAGCTCATGAGCTCACCCAAGAAGACCGAGAGCCGCCAGCAGGAGGTCTCGGAGCTGTCCCGGGCCCTGAAGCTGCTGGCCAAGGAGCTGGAGGTGCCGGTCATCGCGATCTCCCAGCTCAACCGTGGTCCCGAGCAGCGTACGGACAAGCGTCCGCAAGTGTCAGACCTTCGTGAATCGGGCTCCATCGAGCAGGACGCCGACATGGTCATCCTGCTGCACCGGGAGGACGCGTACGAGCGGGAGTCGCCACGCGCGGGCGAGGCGGACCTGATCGTGGCCAAGCACCGAAACGGCCCCACGGCCACGGTCACGGTGGCCTTCCAGGGTCACTACAGCCGCTTCGTGGACATGGCCACTCACTGACATCTTGATCATTTGTGAGATCTCGTGTTATGTTGTATGAGTCATGAGGAATCATGACATCTCTCCCGGTATCACGACGATCTCCAACGTCAGGATCTTCGACGGCGTCCAGCTGCTCGACGCAGACAGCGTCATCCTCCGGGACGGTCTGATCGACGCCGTGGGCCACGGGCTGGACGCGGACGGCGAATCGTTCGACGGCCGTGGCGCCACCCTCATCCCGGGGCTCATCGACGCCCACACCCACGCCTTCCCTGGCCGCCTCGAGCAGGCGCTGGCCTTCGGGGTCACAACGGAGCTGGACATGTTCGCGGACCCCGCCGCGATGGCCGACCTGAAAAGGCAGGCCGCCCAGCGCGCTGACATGGCTGACATCCTGTCCGCGGGCACCGGGGCAACGGCCCCCGGCGGCCACCCGCGCGGCATCTACCCCGACTTTCCGACGATAGACCGGCCGGATCGCGCCGAGGAGTTCGCGGACGCCCGCGCCCGCGAGGGCTCCGACTATCTGAAGGTCGTCATCGACGACGGGAGCGCCCGGCACGCCAGGTTGCCGGCCCTGTCAGCCGCCACGGTCTCCGCGTTGACCGTCGCCGCGCACGCCCGGGGAATGCTGGTGGTCGCCCATGCCGTCGATCAGGCGGCCGCCCGGACGGCGGCGGAATGTGGCGTGGACGGCCTTGCCCACCTGTTCGTGGACAGCGCCCCCGTCGGCGACTTCGCGTTCGGCGGCTTCGTGATCCCCACGCTGTGCGCGCTCCTGGGCATGTGGGGCGACGGTGCGGACGCGGCGGCGCTGGCGGAGGACCCGTCGATCGCGCCGTGGCTGGACGCCACCTCCCACGCCATGCTGACCGCCGGCGGCTTCGCGCCTCCCGGTCTGCCGCCCCGCCCGCGGCACGAGCTCGACGTGCTGGCGCGGCTGCGGGAAGCGGGGGTGCGCGTTCTTGCCGGCACCGACGCCTCGTGTCCCACCACGGCCCACGGGGCGAGCCTCCACCACGAGCTGGCTTTGCTGGTCGCGGCGGGTCTGACGCCCGCGGAGGCCCTGGCGGCCGCCACGGCGGGGCCCGCCGAGGTCTTCGAACTCGCCGACCGGGGCAGGATCGAGGCGGGCCGCCGGGCCGATCTCGTGCTGCTCGACGGTGACCCGCTCACGGACATCACCGCGACACGGAGGATTACGGCGATCTGGCGCGGCGGGCACGCGTTCGACCGCGAGGCCGCCAGGACGGGAACCTGAGGCCTTCGGGCCGAAGGCGTCGCTGGTCAGTCGACCTCGGGCCAGTCCCAGCCGAGCTGGAGGAACAAGCCCAGGCGGTCGCTCACCGCGCGCATCTCGGAGATCTTCCCGTCCCGCAGGGTGACGATGAAGATCGCCTCCACGGTGAACGAACGGTGGGTGGGCTCCGGCATCCGGGGGTGGGAGCCGGAGTTCACTCCCGACATCGTGAGCCGCACGGCCACCCGGTCGCCCTCGCCGATCATCTCCTCGACCTTCAGGTGAAACGGGTCGAACGCGTCGAGCTGCTGGGCGATGGCGTCGAACGCCGCGCCCGGTTCGTCGGGCTCCCCGTGGATCACCTTGTTGTGGTCGATCACGTCGTCGGTCATGTAGCGGCGCAGGTCGCCCAGCCGCCGGTCGTCGATGGCGTCGAACAGCCCCTGGACGACGGTCTTCGCGGCGGTGCTCATGATTGCTTCCCTTCGTTTCTTACGGTGTAAGAGGACGATATTCTTACGACGTAAGAGAGGTCAAGTGGAGGACCGATGCCGAGAGCGGGACTGTCCCGGGAGAAGGTGCTCGCCGCCGCGCTGGCGCTGGTCGACAGGGAGGGCATCACGGCGCTGTCGATGCGCAAGCTCGGCGCAGAGCTGGGCGTGGAGGCGATGACGCTCTACTACTACGTGCCGAACAAGGACGCCGTCCTGGACGGGCTCATCGACGTGGCGGTCTCGCGGGTCACGGTCGAGCCGGTGGGCCCGTGGCGGGAGTGGCTTCGCGCCTTCGCGGTCGCGATCCGGCGGGAGCTGCTCGCGCACCCCGCCCTGCTGCCGCTGGTCGCCACCCGGCCGGTGCTCGCGCCCGGCGGTCTCGCGACCGTGGAACGGATGGCGGCCGCGCTGCGGGCCGAGGGGTTCGGCGCGCTGGAGGGGCTCCAGCTCGTCAACGCGGTGGCGACGTTCGTCGTGGGGCACACGCTGGCCGAGGCCGGACGTACGCCGGGGCACGACGAGCCGGACGTCGCCGGCGTGATGGAGAGCCTCGACCCGGGGGAGTATCCCGTGCTGGCCCAGGCGCTGCGCGCCGGGCTCGGCACTCCCGAGGATCACCAGGAGCGCTTCGACCGCGCGCTCGACGCCCTGCTCCGGGGCCTGGCTCCCCGCACACCCCTCTAGATCACACCGACTACGCGTACGCACGGCGGCTGTGGTTATCCACACCCCTGAACGGCCACACGCCTCATGGTGGGCATGCCTGATCATTCCTAGTCTCAGGCACGATGGTCGTCGTGCGAGCGGAGGACGACGGGTGGGCCCACTGTGATCGAAGCGGAGTTGCCGTGCGTGTGATGCTGGCCGAGGACTCGGCGCTGTTGCGCGAGGGCCTGGTGCGGCTGCTGAAGGAGGAAGGCCACGACGTTCTGGCAGCGGTGGGCGACGCCGACGCGCTCCTGGAGGCGGTGGACGGCGACAGGCCCGACGCGGTGGTGGTCGACGTACGGATGCCGCCCACCCACACCGACGAGGGCCTGCGCGCCGCGCTGGAGATCCGGCGGCGCCGGCCGGAGGTCAAGGTGCTGGTGCTGTCGCAGTACGTCGAGAAGAAGTACGCCACCGAGCTGATGAGCGGCAGCATCGACGGCGTCGGCTACCTGCTCAAGGACCGCGTGGCCCAGGTCGGCGACTTCCTGGACGCGCTTGAACGGGTGGGCGCGGGCGGGACGGCGTTCGACCCGGAGGTGGTGCGGCAGTTGCTCGCGCGCACCAGCCACGCCGACCCACTGACCCAGCTCACCGCCCGCGAGCGCCAGGTGCTGGAGCTCATGGCCCAGGGCCTGACCAACGCCTCGATCGCCCAATCCCTGCACGTGTCGCAGAGCGCGGTGGAAAAGCATGTCAACGCGCTGTTCGACAAGCTCGGGCTGTCGCACACCACCGGCTACAGCCGCCGGGTCCTGGCCGTGCTGCGCTACCTCGGCTCCTGAACCGCTGCGGTTTTCCGCAGGTGGAGCGGGCGGCGCACCGCATTCCTCCGCGAAGTCGATCTCCATAGCGTTGATCACATGATGCAGACGATGATGAACGTGCTGGTGGCGATGACCGTCGCGGCGGGCGGCCAGGCCGTGGACGTACGCCCCGACCTGGAGAAGATCGTGGCGGGCGGCGGGGCGACGGCCGCCCTGGCGCGGGTCTCCGATGGCGGCCGCACCTGGTCGGGCACCGCGGGCGTGCGCGACATCGAGCGCGGTGGACGGCCGTCGCCCAACGGCTACTTCCGGATCGGCAGCGTCACCAAGACCTTCGTCGCGACGGTGGTGCTCCAGCTCGTGGACGAGGGCAAGGTGCGGCTCGACGACCCCATTGACGAGTACCTCCCCGGTCTGGTGCCGGGCGGCGAGCAGATCACCGTCCGGCGGCTCCTCAACCACACCAGCCACCTGTACGACTACATGAGCGAGCCCGGATACTCGACCAACCGCTGGCGCGGCGACGCCCGGTTCCGCTCCTACACGCCGCGCGAGCTGCTCAAGGTGGCCTTCGCCAAGAAGCTCCCCGACGACGGGAAGTGGCACTATTCCAACACCGACTACGTCGTGCTCGGGCTCCTGGTGGAGAAGCTGACCGGCCACTCGTACGGCGAGGAGGTCACACGCAGAATCCTGCGCCCGCTGGGGATGCGCCACACGGTGGTGCCGGGCGACCGGGCAGGGCTGCCGTCACCGCACGCCAAGGGGTACGAGCCCCTGCCCGACCTGGTGGACGCGACGCGGATGAACCCCTCGCTGGACTGGGCCGCCGGTGAGATGATCTCGACCGCCGCGGACCTGGAGCGGTTCGTGTCGGCGCTGCTCGGCGGCAAACTGATCAGCAACGCGTCCTTGACGGCGATGCGCACGACGGTGGAGACGGGAGCCGGATTCGGCTACGGGCTCGGGCTGCAGGCCTACCGGCTCCCGTGCGGCACGGTGTGGGGGCACAGCGGGGAGCTGATCGGTTATCTGACCTTCGCGTTCCGGTCGGACTCGGGCACGTCGTTGACCCTGTCGCTCAACCCCTCCACCCGCAACCCGACCACCGCGGAGGTCATGGGGATCGCCGTCAAGGTGTTCTGCGGGTCGGCGGACTAGAACGTGGCGCACACGTCCCGGTACGCCACGTCGGGCACGCAGGTCCGCCGCCGGGCCCCCGGACGTGGTCACTCGGCCCCGGCCTGCCCGGCCTTCTCGTGTTCGAGTGCCCCCACCCGCCCGGCCGCCCACTCGGCCCAGTCGCGCTGTGCGGCGGTCAGGCGCAGGCCCCACTCCAGCGCGATGTCGCCGTAGAGCCGCAGCGCGTCGTCGCCCTGGCTGGTCACGAACTCGCGGATGCCGCGGAGCTGGTCGTGCTCGTGGACGGCCCGCTCGGCCAGCCGCTCCAGGTAGCCGCGGGCGGCGTCGGCGCCGACCTGGTCGAGGAAGAAGACGCGCAGCAGCATGTCGCTGCGCCGGGTCAGGGTGGGCGGCACCTCGACCAGCCAGTGGCGCAGCTCGGCCCGGCCCTCCTCGGTGATCTCGTATTCCTTGCGCCCGCGCGGGCCCTCCGCCGCGACCCGCACCAGCCCTTCCTTGGCCAGCCGGCCGAGCTCGGCGTAGAGCTGGCTCTGAGTCGCGGGCCAGACGTTCTCCAGGGACAGCTCGAAGGTCTTCAGCAGGTCGTACCCGCTGGCGGGCCCGGCCGACAGGAGGCCGAGCATGGCATGACGAAGGCTCATGGGTCCGATCGTACATTCCTGTGTTGACATGTCGCGAGTGGAGGTTCTACTTTCGACATGTCACTC
Source organism: Microbispora sitophila (assembly GCF_014892245.1). NCBI lineage: Bacteria > Bacillati > Actinomycetota > Actinomycetes > Streptosporangiales > Streptosporangiaceae > Microbispora > Microbispora sitophila. Next base: position 179,021 of record NZ_JADBGC010000007.1, read on the forward strand.
ATGGAATGTTGAAACCTAAGGAACCCCCCGTGCTCCGTTACGTCCTGACCTTTCTCCCCTGGATCGCCTTCGCCGTTCTCAGCACGAACGGTGAGGCCCGATTCGGAGCCGCGGCCGCGCTCCTCGTCTCGATCGTGCTGCTTGCCGTCGACCGCAGGGCGGGGCGCGGCTGGGACGAGATGGTCATCGAGCTCAGCTCTGGGGTGTTCTTCGCCGGTCTGACGCTCGCCGCGTTCACGGTCACGCCGGCGCCCTTCGGCGAGTACGGCCCGGCCGTCTCGGTGGCCTGGCTGGCCCTCACCGCCTGGGGGTCGCTGGCCATCCGCAAGCCGTTCACGCTGGGCATCGCCCGCCGGACGACCCCGGCCGAGGTGCAGGCGACCCCGCTGTTCTACCGGGTCAACGCCGTCATCACCGCCGTGTGGGCGGTGGGCTTCACCCTCAACGCCGTCGGCCTCGCCCTGCTGCTCGCCTTCGCCCCGCACGCCACCGCCGCGATCATCGCGGTGAAGGTCTGCGGCTTCGCGCTCCCCGCCCTGTTCACCATCCGCTACCCCCAGATCGTCCGCGCCCGCTACGCCGCCTGAAGGGAATCACCGGCATGACCGCCTCCTACCTGACCGGCCGCCTCGCCCCCGTGCCCGACGAGATCGACGCGATCGACCTGCCGGTCGAGGGCGCGCTGCCGCCCGAGCTCACCGGCCGCTACTTCCGCAACGGGCCCAACCCCCGCCCTGGGGAGGACGGCGGGCACTGGTTCGTCGGCCACGGCATGATCCACGGCATCCGGCTGCGCGACGGGCGGGCCGAGTGGTACCGCAACCGCTGGGTCCGCACCACCCGCTTCGCCGGCGCGCCGTACGTGCACGAGCGCGGCGTCGACCTCGCGGCCGTCCCCGCCAACACCCATGTGATCCGGCACGCCGACAAGATCCTCGCGCTCGTGGAGAACGGCCTGCCGTACGAGATGACGCCGGAGCTCGACACGGTCGGCGCCTGCGACTTCGGCGGGCGGCTGGCCACGGCGATGACCGCCCACCCGAAGGAGGACCCGATCACCGGGGATCTGCACTTCTTCGGATATGGCTGGGCCGCGCCCTACCTCACCTACCACCGGCTGTCGGCCGACGGCGAGCTGGTGGAGAGCCGGCCGGTGGACGTGCCGGGGCCCACCATGGCCCACGACTTCGCGATCACCCGGCACCACGTGGTGTGGCTCGACCTGCCGGTCGTCTTCGACTTCGCCCTGGTGGGCCGCGGCATGCCCTACCGGTGGGACGACGCGTACGGCGCGCGCCTCGGCGTGATGAACCGCGGGACCGGCGACGTGCGGTGGTTCGAGATCGACCCCTGCTACGTCTTCCACGTGGGCAACGCGAGCGAGGACGCGCACGGGCGCGTCGTCGTCGACGCGGTGCGCTACTCGCCGGGGGCCTTCTGCGGCTTCTGGCCGACCATCGGCGGCGCGGCCAACCCGGCCGCCCACACCGGGGGCGCGGCCCTGCACCGCTGGACGCTCGACCCCGCCACCGGCGTCGCCGGGGCCGAGCCGCTCGACGACCTGGACGTCGAGTTCCCGACGATCAACGAGACGCGCACCGGCCTGACCAGCCGTTACATCTACGCGGTCAGCAAGGGCGCGATCGTGAAGTACGACACCGCGAACGGCACGAGCCGGGCCCACCAGACGGGCGAGCGCTCGCCGGGCGAGGCCGTGTTCGTCCCCGCCTCGGGCGCCACGGCCGAGGACGAGGGCTGGCTGCTGTCGATCGCGGGCACCGAGCACGGCGCCGAACTGCTCGTGCTCGACGCGTCGGACCTGGCCCAGGTGGCGTCCGTACGGCTGCCGCGCCGGGTGCCTGCCGGATTCCACGGCTCGTGGATTCCCGACGACGCTCCCGGCGCGTGAGCCGTACGGACGGGGTGGAGCGTCAGACCCGGGTGACGCGGACGGCGTCGGCCACGACGTAGCCCGTGCCGGAGGTCCAGCGGCTGACGCCGACGGCGTTGTAGGTGCCGGCGTTGAGGGAGAACGTGCCCAGGCTGCGCCAGGTGCCGCCGCCGGAGCGCTGGTCGACGTAGACCGTCTGGTTGCCGCCCGACGTCGCCACGATGTACGGCGCGGAGGAGTTGTAGCCGGGGTCGGACGGATACCAGACCTCGACCCGATAGGTGCCCGCGCTGGGGACGGCGACCTGATACCAGGCCGGGTCACTGGCGGCCACGGGGTTCGCGAAGCGGTAGTCGGCGCCGTAGCGCTGGCCGGAGTAGGACGAGGTGCCCCAGTTCGCACTAGCCGTGAACTGGCTGCTCGAATTGTCCACCGTGGCCGACCATGACGGGGTGCCGCCGCCGGTCACGTAGTTCATGTACGTCGTCCAGTTCCAGTAGGAGCCGGGGTCGGTGTGGGTGGCGCCCGGCACCTCGTTGTGGCCGATGATGTGCGCGCGGTCCTTCGGAATGCCGTACTTGTCGCAGATGGCGCGGGTCAGCGCCGCGGAGGCGCGATACATGGCGTCGGTGAACCACGAGGCGTCGCTGATGTAGCCCTCGTGTTCGATCCCGATGGAGCGGGTGTTGTAGGACCAGTTGCCGGCGTGCCAGGCGATGTCCTTCTCCCGCACCATCTGCGTGATCTCGCCGTTCGACGACTTGACCACGTAGTGCGCCGAGACCTGGGCGGCGGAGTTCTGGAACCAGGAGATCGTGCCGGCGTACGAGCCCTGGGTCACGTGGATGACCACCCGGTCGATGGCGTAGCTCGACGGGCGGCTCGAGGCGGTGTAGTTGGCGGAGCTGGCAGGCACCCACGCGGCGGGGCCGTAGTCGGTGCTGAGCGTCTCCACCGGTGAGTTCAGGTCGCGGACCCGGGCGTAGGCGCCGCGGTCCGCGGTGACCTCCCGCGGCGCGACCGTGACGCCGCGGGCCTTGATCCCGAGGCCGAGCTGCTCGTAGACGGAGTCGGCGTAGAGGCGGGCGACCTCGGGTGAGGCGGCGTTGGAGTATCTGGCCACGGCCTGATACCAGCGGCCGGCGTCCTTCCTCGCCGCCTCGTCGAGGCCGAGCTCGTCGGCGTGGGCGCGCAGCAGGGCCGCGCCGCCCATGACGTTGGCCTCGGTGTCGGAGCGCAGCGTCTCGACCGGCAGCCCGGTCAGCTCGGCGGCCTTCTCCAGGGCGTGGACCGTGGGGTTGCTGACCAGGTGCATGACGCCGTAGCCGCCGCTCGCGCTCGGCTTGCCGGCGTGGTCGTCCAGGTGGGTCTCGGCGTAGGCGACGGCGACCAGCAGGTCGCGCGGCACGTCGTGCGCGGCGGCGGCGCGTTCGAACGCGGCGGGGAGCGGGGTGGGCCCGGCCGCCATGGCGGGCCGTCCGGTGAGGACGAGGACGAGGGCGGCGAGGGCGGTGGCGGTGAGGGCGGCTAATCGGGCGAGGGGGAGACTCATGCGGGGCTCCTGGTGAGGGGGGTGACGGCTGCACCGTATGCCACTTCTGACACGATGTCGATAATTGACATCACAGCCGTGTAAGAAGAAACTTTCCGCCTTCGTCGTCGTGCTGTGACCGGATTTGGGCCCCCTCCGATCGGGTGAAAACTATTGCGTGGTTAAGGGAAGGCGTTGAAACTTCCCTTCGTGACCACGCTCCCGCGTACCCTCCTGGCCACGTTCATCGTCCTGGTCGTCACTCTCGTCACTCCCCGGCCCGAGGCCGCGGCGGCCTGCGCCACGGACCCCGCGACGCCCAAGCGGCAGCTGCGCGGCATGTGGATCTCCACGGTCGCCAACATCGACTGGCCCAGCCGCACCGGCCTGAGCGTCTCCGCGCAGCAGGCCGAGCTGCGCTCCTGGCTCGACCTGGCCGTCAGCAAGCGCATGAACGCGGTGATGGTGCAGGTGAGGCCCACCGCCGACGCATTCTGGCCCTCGCCGTACGAGCCGTGGTCGCAGTGGCTGACCGGCACCCAGGGCCGCGACCCCGGCTACGACCCCCTGGCGTTCCTGGTCGCCGAGGCCCATGCCCGCGACCTCGAGCTGCACGCCTGGTTCAACCCGTACCGTGTCGCCAACGACGACGACCCGGCCACGCTGGTCTCCACCCACCCGGCCCGCGTGCACCCCGAGTGGCGCTTGGCGTACGGCGGCAAGCTCTACTACAACCCCGGCATCCCCGAGGTCAGGGCCTTCATCGAGGACGCGATCATGGACGCCGTCACCCGGTATGACATCGACGGCGTCCACCTCGACGACTACTTCTACCCCTATCCGGTGAGCGGCCAGGCCCTCCCCGACTCCGCCACCTTCAGCCGGTACGGCGGAAGCTTCTCCGACATCGGCGACTGGCGCCGCGACAACGTCAACCGGCTCGTGCGGGAGCTGGACCAGCGCGTCCACGCGGCCAAGCCGTGGGTGTCCTTCGGCGTCAGCCCGTTCGGCATCTGGCGCAACTCGACCACCGACCCTCTCGGCTCCCGGACCTCCGGGCTGCAGTCGTACGACGCGATCTACGCCGACACCAGGCTGTGGGTGAAGCAGGGCTGGGTGGACTACGTCGCGCCGCAGATCTACTGGAACATCGGCTACGGCCCGGCCGCGTACGAGGTGCTCACCGCGTGGTGGTCCGACGTCGTCAGGGGGACCGGCGTCGGCCTGTTCGTGGGCCAGGCCGCCTACCGGGTCGGCGCGAGCGGCCAGGACGCCGCCTGGCAGGACCCGGCCGAGCTCAGCGACCACCTCTACGACAACAGGAAGCACCCCGAGGTGACCGGCGACGTCTACTTCAGCGCCAAGGACGTCAGGGCGGACCGGATCGGCGGCTTCTCGGCCCTCGTGGCGGCCCACTACTCCAAGCCGGCGCTCCCGCCCGCGCGGGGCACCGGTGCGGCGCCTGCGGCCCCCTCGATCACCTCCGCCGTCCGCACCTCGACCGGCGTCACCCTGTCCTGGCAGGGCGGCGGCTCCTCGTACGCGGTCTACCGGGTCGACGGCGCGGTCTCGACGGCCGATCCGTGCTCCTTGGCCGACGCCCGCAACCTGCTGACCACGACCAGGCAGACGAGCTACACGGACACCACCGCGACGGGCACCGTCACCTACTACGTCACCGCGCTCGACCGATGGCGGCAGGAGAGCGCGCCCAGTAGCGGCGCGACCGCCGCCGGGGCGTCCGCGATCGTGGTCGACAACGCCGGTGCGTCCTTCACCGCCGGCTCGGCCTGGGGCGTCTCGGCCTACTCCGCCCAGCGGTACGGCGCCGACTACCGCTTCGCCACCCCCGTGGCGGCCAGCGACCCGGCCTGGTTCACCGCCACCATCCCGAGCGCCGGGAGCTACCGGGTCGAGGTCTGGTATCCGTCCGACCCCGGCTACAACAGCGCGACGCCGTACATCGTGGCGACGTCGAGCGGCAACCGTACGGTCGCGGTGGACCAGCGGACGGGCGGCGGCCAGTGGCGCTCGCTCGGCACGTTCACGTTGTCCGCCGGGACTTCCAAGGTGGTCGGCGTGAGCCGGTGGACCTCCGCCACCGGCTACGTCGTCGCCGACGCCGTCCGCATCACGAAGGTCTAGGGCACGGGCCGGTAGTGCGTGGTGATCCGGCCGTCGTCCAGCACGTGCAGGGCGATGGCCGGTGGCAGGTCGTAGTCCACCGGAGGGTGCGCCGAGGTCTCGGACGGCAGCAGTGCGGTGCTGACCACTCCCGGCGCGACCAGCAGCGGCAGCCCGGCGAACGTCGTCGCCGCAGCCGTGTGGGCGTGCCCGGCCAGCACCGCGATCGCGTGCGGATGGCGGCCCAGGACCTCCGCCAGGCCCTCCGGCCGCCCGAGCCGGATCTCGTCCACGTACGGGATGCCGAGCGCGACGGGCGGGTGGTGCATGCCGACGAAGGCGGGAACGCCGGGCGTGGCGGCGAGCACGGAGTCGAGCCAGGCCAGGGTGTCGTCGTCGAGCGCGCCCTCGGGGCGGCCGGGGATGCTGGAGTCGCACAGCGCGATCGTCGCGTGGTCGAGGTTGAGCGCCTGGTTGACCGGGTGGTCTCCGTCCTGCTCCAGCAGGACCTTGCGGAGGTTCTCCCGTGCGTCGTGGTTGCCCGGGCACAGCACGAGCGGCACGTCGTCGCCGGTGATCAGCTCGCGGACGGTCTCGTACTCCTCCATTGCGCCGTGGTCAGCCAGGTCACCGGTGAGCACGATGGCGTCGGGCCGCAGCGACCGCGCGTAGGTGAGCGCGCGGGCGGCGCGCGAGGTGTTCCGCTCGCTTCCGTCGATGTGGATGTCGCTGACGTGCGCCAGCACGAGCATGGGGTACCTCCGGGGCGATGATGGGGCTCCAGCTTCTCACGCGAGACGGCGGCGGTCAGGACGCCGAACACCGCGGTGTGACACGTTTCTCATCGAGACCGTGACAGGGGGCTGTCGCGGCCGGACACCAGCATGACGGCATGCGCGACGACATCGAGCTCGACACGTACGGCATCGTCACCACCGGCGCCGAGGACGTCTCGGAGACCCGGGCCTTCAACGAGGAACTGGAGCGGCGGCTCGCGGCGGAGCCCCCGATACACATCCTGAACGACCCGGCCGCCAGCAGGAAGACCCGCACCCTGATGGGCGGGCACGAGCGCGTCCCCGAGGCCGTCGACCGCGTTGTCGGCGGGGTCCCCGTACGCGTCTTCGTCCCTCCGGTCGTCGACGGGGTGTTCCTGCACATCCACGGCGGCGGCTACGTGATCGGTTCCGCGGACGGCCAGGACCCCTGGCTGTGGCGGCTGGCCCGCGAGGCGCGGGTGGCCGTGGCCAGCGTCGACTACCGCCTGGCGCCGGAGAACCCCTACCCCTGCGGCCCCGACGACTGCGAACGGGCCGCCCTGTGGCTGGCCGAGCACGCCGCCGCGGAGTTCGGCGCCGACCGGCTGGTCATCGGCGGCGAGTCGGCCGGCGCCTGCCTGGCGGCTCTCACCCTCCTGCGGCTGCGCGACCGCCACGCGGTCACCGGCGCGTTCCGCGCCGCCCATCTCAGCTTCGGCTCCTACGACCTGTCGATGACGCCGAGCGTCCGCCACTGGGGTGAACGCAACCTGCTGGTCTCCACGCCGATCATCACCTGGTTCAGGGAGCAGTACACGCCCGGCACGACCTCGGAGGAGCGCCGATCCCCTGAGATCTCCCCGCTGTACGCCGACCTGTCGGGCATGCCCCCGGCCAGGTTCGTGGTGGGGACGATGGATCCGGCGCTCGACGATACGTTGTTCATGACCGCGCGCTGGCGGGCGGCCGGCAACGCCGCCGAGCTGGAGGTCGTCGCGGAGGCGGCGCACGGCTTCACGCTCTTCCCGATCGCGATCGCCGAACGGGAGCGGAGGCAGCAGGTGGGGTTCGTCCGGAAGGCGGTGGCCACGGCGGCATGAACCGGACCGAACGCCTCTACGCGCTGGTCGAGGAGCTGCGGGCCGTGGCGCCCCGGCCCCGGACGGTCGCGTGGCTGGCCGAGCGCTTCGAGGTGTCCCGGCGGACGGTCCAGCGCGACCTCCAGGCGCTGCTGCAGGCGGGAGTCCCGGTGCGCGACCAGGCCGGGCCGTACGGCGGGTGGTTCGTCGACCCGGTGATGACGCTGCCCCCGATCAACCTGACCGCGGAGGAGGCGCTCGCCCTGGCCGCGGCGGTGGCGGCGGCGGAGCACACGACCCCGTTCGCCGCCGCCGCACGCGGCGCGATGGCCAAACTCGCTGCCGCCATGTCGGCGGGGGCGGCCGCCCGGGCGGCCGAGGCGAGCCGCCGGATCTTCGTGCTGCCGCAGCCGCGGGCGGAGACCGTGCGCGAGGCGGTGGCGCGGGCGATCCTGGAGCAGCGGGTGATCCGCCTGAGGTACGCGGACGCCGCCGGGGAGGAGACCGAGCGCGAGGTCGAGCCCGCGGCGCTGCTGACGGCCCGCGGCCGCTGGTATCTCGTCGGCTACTGCCGGGTCCGCGAGGCCGGGCGCGGCTTCCGGCTCGACCGCATCCGGCACGCCGAGGTCACCGCCGAGGCCGCGCCGGTCCGTGAGCTCGCCGCCCTGGACCCGGCGCTCGCGACCGCGACGCACGCCGAGTCGCTGGAGTCGTTCACGAACCGCTCGTAGGCCGCCCGGACAGCCGTTCGGCGAGGATCCGGGCCCTGGCGAGCTGCACCTTCCGCGCCTGGCCCGCCGCGAAGCCCATGACGAGCCACGGTGCGCTCAGGTCCAGCCGGTCGTCCATCCGCGTGCCGCCGGCCTCCGGGGACAGGTCGAACCGGTAGCCCATTCGGACGCCGCCGGGGCTGCGCACCTGTCCCCGTACGGACAGTTTCTCGGCCAGGCGCTCGGTCAGCAGCGTGACCGCGATGGGGTTGTCGTACTTCAGGCCGAGGAAGCGGAACCGCTCGATCGAGGTGTAACGCACCACCCCCGGCTCGGATCGGTCGACGTCGCGCACCGCGACCACGAGCGGTGACAGGCCGATGTAACTTTCGGGCGTCGTGAGGTGCTCGAAGACCTCCTCCGGCGCGGCGTCCACGTGGAACGTGTTGGTCAGCACCCGTGCGGGCACCCGGCCTCCCCTGATCGTGCTTGAGGGAATTTTGGCAGGGCCGTATCGCCGCACGGACGCCGGATGATCTCTGGACGGTCACGGAGACGTGTCGCGCAGGAAAGCCGCCGTCGCGGGATCGGCCGGGTAGAACGACTCGATCGCCAGCTCGGAGACCGTGATGTCGAGCGGGGTGCCGAAGGTCGCCACGATGCTGAAGAACGACAGCTCCCGCCCGGCCCGCCGCACCCGGAGCGGCACGAGGATGTCCCCGGGACCGGGCAGCTCCACCTCGGGTTCCGGCTGGTCGCAGGGGTAGTCGCGCAGCTCGGCGTACAGCTCGGTGAGCCGCGGGTCGGCGGTGAGCGTGATCTGCCGGCGCAGCCGTCCGAGCAGGTGCGCCCGCCACTCGCCCAGGTTCAGGATGTGCGGGGCGAGCCCTTCCGGGTGCAGGCTCGCCCGCAGCACGTTGCTCAGCAGGTCGGGGTCCACGCCTTCGGCCAGCAGTGCGATGCCCTCGTTTGCGTCGACGAGCTCCCAGGTGCGGTCCACCACCACGGCCGGATAGGGGTCGTGGGCCGACAGCAGCCGCCGGATCGCCTCGCACACCGCCGCCATCCCCGGCGAGTCGAGCGGCGACTCGGTGTAGACGGGGGCATATCCGGCGGCCAGCAGCAGGTGGTTGCGCTCGCGGAGCGGAAGGTCCAGGTGCTCGGAGAGGTGGAGCACCATGTCGCGGCTCGGCGTGGCCCGGCCGGTCTCCAGGAAGCTGATGTGCCGGGTGGAGATCTCGGCCTGGTTCGACAGTTCGAGCTGGCTCAGCCGCCGGTGCTCGCGCCACTGGCGCAGGAGCTCCCCGAACGGCCGCTGGTGAAGCGTGGCAACGGTCACGCCCCGGACGCTATCCGGTCGCCGATCGGCCCGGCGATTACCCCTCAGGTAGGCGCCGGGCCGCCCGGGCGGCATCGGCTACTCCCAGCGGAACAGCCGGGCCGCGGCGAGACCGGCGGCCAGCGCCCAGCCCGCCAGTACGGCGAGGTGGAGCGGCTGGGGGACGTGCCCGCCGAGGCTGTCCATCAGCCCCTGCCCGAAGGCGCCCGTGGGCGTGAAGTCGCTGATCCGGCGCAGGATTTCGGGCATGAGCGGCCGGGGCAGCCACATCCCGGCGAGGAACAGCAGGGGGAACATGAGGGCAGAGCCCACTCCCTGGACGACCCGGGCGTTCGGCGCCACGGCGGCCAGCAGCAGGCCGATGGTGAGCATGGTGAGCGTGCCGAGGACGAAGACCGCCACGAACGCCCAGGGCGAGCCGGGCAGCGGCACCCCGAGGATCAGGTGACCCAGCGCCAGCGTCAGCGTGGTGGCGACCACGGACACGACCACGTTGATCAGCAGTTGGGCCGCCAGCAGCGCGCCGGGACGCACCGGCGTGGTGGACAGCCGCCGCAGCACGCCGCGTTCCCGGTAGATCACCAGGCTGCCCGGCAGCACGCTCAGCCCGAGCGTCACGATCGACAGCAGCACCATCATCGCGGTGAAGGGCGCGTCCACGAACCGCTGGCCGTCCAGCGACGGATCCGCGTCGCGAAAGCCGGGGATCGTCGTGCCGAGCCCCAGCAGCAATCCCACCGGCAGCACGATCGCGAAGAACACCGCCATCGGCTCGCGGAGGAAGAGCCGGGCCTCCACGGCCGTGAGTCTCGTCAAAGCTCTGGTCATGACTCCTCCTGGGTGCCGGTGAGGGGCCCGGTGACGGGCTCGGCGGGGGGCTCGGTGAGGGTGAGGAACGCGTCGTCGAGGGTGGTGCGCTCCATGCGCAGACCACGGGTGCGGGACGGGGGCAGCACGGCGGCGACGGCGCTCAGCAGGTCGCCGGTGCCGGTGACGGTGACCTCCGCGCCGTTCCTGGTGACGGAGGCCACCTCGGGCAGCGCCCGCAGGCCGTCGACGGGCTCGTCGGTGCCGAAGACCAGGCGCTGCTCGCCGCCGGCGCGGGCGACCAGCCCGGCGGGGGTGTCCACCGCCCGCACGCGCCCCCGGGAGATGACCGCGACCCGGTCGCACAGGCGCTCCACCTCCTCCATGAAGTGGGTCACGAGCAGGACGGTCACGCCGCGCTCCCTGATCCGGGCGACCAGGTCCCACGTCTCGCGGCGGGCCCGCGGGTCGAGGCCGGTGGTGAGCTCGTCGAGTATCGCGACGCGCGGGCTTCCGACCAGCGCGAGCGCGACCGACAACCGCTGGCGCTGCCCGCCGGACAGCTTGCCGAAGGACGCGCGGAGGTCGAGCCGGGCCTCCTCGGCCAGGGCCCGCCAGTCGGCCGGGCGGGAGTAGAACGAGGCGTAGAGCGCCAGCGCCTCCCCGACGCGGATCTTGTCGGGCAGCGAGCACTCCTGGAGCTGCACGCCGACCTGCTCCTTCAGGTCCGCCTCCACGGTGACGGTGCCCGCGGTGGGCGTGCGCAGCCCGGCCACGCACTCGACCGTCGTCGTCTTGCCCGCTCCGTTGCGGCCCACGATGCCGAAGACCTCGCCCTCCTCCACGGAGAACGACACGTCCTCGACCGCCACCTTCGTCCCGTACGCCTTGTGTAGGTGGTCCACGGTGATGATTGCCATGGCCAAGACGCTAGGAAGCGGGCGATCCGCGGAGAATGCGGCTGCGGACCCGGTGGGGGTGCACTTTTCTCCACCCCCATCGGGCGGCTCGGGCCACTGTGCCGGCCCGGCGGCAGCCTCCAGACTGAACCCATGACCTCGGCTCGCTCGATCCTCACCGCCCTGGCACGGAGCACCGCCCTCGCCGGCCTCGCTCTGGTGGGCCTGGCCGCCGGCCTGGTGATGCTGGCGGCGGTGCTGCTCACCTTCGCGGTCGGCCTGGTGATCGTCTTTCCCCCGGCCGTACGGCTCGCGCGGGCCGTTGTCCGGCTGCAACGCCGGCTGGCCGCGCGCTGGTCGGGCATACCGGTCGACGAGCCGTACCGGCCCGAGCCGCCCCCGCCGGTGCCGCAGCACGACGGGTGGTACCGCGACGGCCGCACGCTGTACAAGCGGCCGACGATCCCGGCCTTCAACCTGCGCTGGCACTGGATGACGAAGGACCCGGCCACCTGGCGCGACTTCGCCTACCTGCTCGCCGCGCCGCTGACGAGCGGGCTCGTGGCCGCCGCTCCGCTGCTCGCGACCGCGTACGGCCTCGTCCGCGTGGCGGGCGGCGACCCCGTGGGCCTGGTCTGGATCCTGCTCGCGGTGATCGTCGTGCGCTGGTACGCGCCGTGGGCCGTGCGCCTGCACGGCCAGGTCGCCGCCGCGCTGCTGGGGCCCACCGAGAAGGCCAGGCTGGCCCAGCGGGTCAGCCGACTGGACGCCGCCCGCACCGAGGCCGTCGACTCGCAGGCGGCGGAGCTGCGCCGGATCGAGCGCGACCTGCACGACGGCGCCCAGGCCCGCCTGGTGGCGATCGGCATGACCATCGGCGCGGCCGAGCAACTGCTGGAAAGCGACCCACAGGCCGCCCGGGCGCTGCTCGGCAAGGCGAGGGAGGCCTCGGCGACCGCGCTGCAGGAGATCCGGCGGTTGGTGCGCGGCATCCATCCCCCGGTGCTGGCCGAGCGCGGCCTCGGCGACGCCGTACGCGCTCTCGCCCTGGACAGCCCGCTGCGCACCCACGTCACGGTCGACCTGCCCGAGCGCGCCTCCGCCCCGCTGGAGTCCGCGGCGTACTTCGCGGTCAGCGAGCTGCTGGCCAACGCGGCCCGGCACGGCGACGCGACCGAGGCGTGGGTGGACGTGAGCACGCAGGGTCCGGCGCTGCGCGTGACGGTGACCGACGACGGTCACGGCGGCGCGGACCCCGAGCAGGGCACCGGCCTGCGGGGCATCGAGCGCAGGCTCGGGGCCTTCGACGGCGTTCTCGCGGTGAGCAGCCCGGTGGGCGGCCCGACCACGGCCGTCATCGAGCTGCCCCGTGCGTTGCGGGTGCGGCCGGCGCCGCTGACCCCGTGGCGTTACTTCGGCCGCCTGTGCTGGGGGCTGTGGCCGATCGCGCTGTTCCCGCAGGGGCTGGTCGCGATGGTGTTGAAGCTGGTGGGATCACCGGTGAAGTCCTGGTTCCTCGGCCTGCACGTGCCCGAGCCCTTCCAGTGGCCGGTCATCGTGGGCATGATTCTGCTCGGTGGCGGCCTCCTGGCCGTCGCGCTGGCGACGACGGTGCGGACCAGGGAAGCGGAGGGCGGCGCGTGCGGGTAGTGCTGGCCGAAGACCTGCACCTGCTGCGGGAGGGCCTGGTCGCCCTGCTGCGCGCGCACGGCTTCGAGGTGGTCGCGGCGGTCGAGTCCGGCCCGGAGTTGCTCGCCGCCCTGGTCGGCGAGCGTCCCGACGTGGCCGTCGTGGACGTGCGGCTCCCGCCGACCTTCACCGACGAGGGGCTGCAGGCCGCCCTGGGCGCGCGACGGCAGGTGCCCGGCCTGCCGGTCCTCGTGCTCTCCCAGCACGTCGAGCAGCTGTACGCCAGGGAGTTGCTGGCCGACGGGTCCGGCGGCGTCGGCTATCTGCTGAAGGACCGGGTGTTCAACGGCGAGCAGTTCGTCGACGCGGTACGCCGGGTCGCGGCCGGAGGGACGGCCATGGACCCCGAGGTGATCGCCCGGCTCCTGGCGAGCAACGCGCGCAACGAACCGCTCGGCCGGCTCACCCCCCGGGAGCGCGAGGTGCTGGAACTGATGGCCGAGGGCAGGTCGAACGCCGCGATCGGGCAGCGGCTGTTCCTCAGCGACAGCGCGGTGGGCAAGCACACGGCGAGCATCTTCACCAAACTCGGCTTGGCGCCGTCCGATGACGACAACCGCCGCGTCCTCGCCGTGCTCGCCTTCCTGAACAGCAAGTAGAACCGGCCGGATTGTCGGTGCCGGGCGCTACTTTTGACGTCGAGTCGTGGCGTAGGCAGGAGGTCGGGATGAAATTCCAGGTTAACCGCGACGTTCTGGCCGACGCGGTGGCGTGGGCCGCCCGGGTGTTGCCCGCCCGGCCCGCCGTGCCCGTTCTCGCGGGCCTGCTGCTGGAGGCGGGCGACGACCTGCGGGTGTCGGCCTTCGACTACGACGTCTCGGCCCGTGCCGACGTCGAGGCCGACGTCGCCGAGCCGGGGCGGGTGCTGATCCCGGGGAAGGTCCTGGCCGAGATCACCCGGAGCCTGCCCGCCCGGCCCGTCGAGATCGTCAGAAGCGGGTCGGAGGCGGTGCTCACCTGCGGCAGCGCGGAGTTCGGGCTGATCACGATGCCGGACGAGGACTTCCCCGCGATGCCGCCGATGCCGCCGAAGGTCGGTGCCGTGGGCGGCGGCGCCTTCGCCACCGCGGTCGGGCAGGTGGCCGCCGCCGCGAGCCGCGACGACACGCTGCCCATGCTGACGGGCATCCGGGTGGACATCGAGGGCGTGCGGGTGTCGATGGCCGCCACCGACCGCTACCGCATCGCCGCCAGTGAGTTCTTGTGGCATCCCGAGCGGCAGGACGCGCGGCACGGCGTGGTCGTGCCGGCGCGGGTGCTGGTCGAGGTGGCCCGATCGCTGCGCGGCGGCGAGGTGGCGATCGGCCTGGGCGACAACGTGGCGGGTTTCGAGAGTCAGGGGCGCACGACGACCGTGCGCCTGCTGGACGACCAATTCATCGACTACCGGTCCCGGCTGAGCGCGGAGTGGACGATCCACGCCGACGTGGAGGTGGGGCCGTTCGTGGAGGCCGTCAAGCGCGTCGTGCTCGTCGCCGAGCGCAACGCCGCGGTCCGGCTGTCGTTCTCCCAGGGACAGGTGCTGATCCAGGCCGGGGGCGGTGACATCGGCAGGGGCGCGGAGGTCGTCGACGCCGAGCTGGAGGGTCCGGACATCCAGATCGCCTTCCAGCCCCACTTCCTGCTCGACGGGCTGGCGGGCGTCGAAACCGAGCGGGCGCGCATCCACATGGACTCGCCGACCCGTCCCGCCCTGATCACCGACGAGGGCGAGGACCCCGGCTTCCGCTACCTCGTCATGTCCCTGCGGCTCGGCTGAGCCCTGCTCGCCTACTGAGCTCGCCTCCCGCGCTCGCCTGATGGGCCCCGCGGGTGCCGTTCGCGCCGGACCCGCCGGGCGGGGGCTCAGGAGGTGAGGGTGGCCGAGTCGGTGAGGGCGATGAGGATGTGCTCCATGCACGCGTGACCGGCCCGCTCAGCCGCGGTGGCGTCGCCGGCGGCGATCGCGCGCACGATCGCGTCGTGGGGGATGTAGTTCTGCTCCAGGGAGCCGCCGGCCGCCGCGATGCTCGCCCGCAGTGCCGCGGAGAAGTCGACGTAGAGGTCGATCAGCACCCTGTTGTGCGTGGCCTCGACGACCGCCACGTGGAAGGCGAGGTCGGCCTCGACGAACGCGTCGGGGTCGCCGTCCGACCATGCCTTCTCGCGCGCGGCCAGCGCGGCCTCGATGGACGCGACGTCCTCGTCGGTCCGCCGCGTCGCGGCGAGCCGGGCCGCCTCGACCTCGAGGGCGCGCCGGACCTCCAGGATCTCCAGCTGCTCGGCCGCGCGCAGTCGCCTGGCCATCGCACCCGAAAGCTCGCTGGTGGCCCGCACGTACGTGCCGTCGCCCTGGCGGCACTCCAGCAGCCCGGCGTGGGTCAGCGCGCGGACCGCCTCACGGACGGTGTTCCTGCCGACTCCGAGGTGCTCGGCGAGCACGGTCTCGGTGGGAATCTTGGCATTCATCTGCCAGGAGCCGGAGGTGATCTGCTCCTTGAGCTGGTCGATCACCTGGTCCACGAGAGACGCCCGCTGCGCCGTCCGCAGGCTCACGTCAGCCTCCTTTGGGTTGCCAATCATCCGATGATGGAATGAGTGGTAGACCCTCATTATTCCAGAGCCTCCAGAACAAGTCCGGAACCCCAGGAGGCTATCGAGCGAGCACCGCAGTGGTCATGGAGCCCGGTATGTTCACGCGGATTCCGACCGCTTCCAGGGCTCTACGATATGCCCCTGACTGCCGGTCGAGGGCACCGGCCTGGCCCCACAGGTCGCCGAGCATGCGCCAGGCCCGGGCGGTCTCCCGGTCGTGCGCCTCGCCGTCCAGCAGGTCGTGGGCCCGGTCCAACACGGCGACCGGATCTTCGGACCGTGCCAACGCGATCTCGGCCAGAACCATGTTCGCGCTCGCCGCGGTGGTCCCCTTGGCGCCGTCCAACAGATCCAGTGCCTGACCGGCGAGTTCGGCTGCGGATTCCGCGTCTCCGGTCCGGAACCGTACGAAACTCAGCACCACGAGGCTCCGCGCGTGCTCCTGCCGTTCGGCCGGGAACCCCGCGAAAACGTCCGCCGCGGACTTCGCCAGATCGTTGGCTCGGTCCAAATCGGCGCCTTCGGGATCCGCCGCGGTGATACGAGCCCAGTGCATCGCGATGCGGGCGCGCCGTACGGCGATCCGGGCCGGACGGCCTGCCGCGAGGGCGTCCTCGGCGAGCTGCACGGCCAGGGCCGAGTCCTCGCCTTCCGCCGCCGTGACGCTGGCCTGCCACAGCGCGAGGATCTCCGCGCTGCGGTCGCTCGCGCGCGCCGGGCCCGCGGTCGACAGCACCCGCTCGACGTACGGCAGGCCGGTCTCGGCCTCCACCAGCGCCAGCGCCAGTTCGATGGCCAGCTCGCCCTCGATCACGCCGAGCCGGTCGATCTGGCCGAGCGCGTTGGCGCCGAGGTCGCGCGCCCGCAGCCGGTCGCCGGCCCGCTGGTAG
Source organism: Microbispora sitophila (assembly GCF_014892245.1). Lineage (NCBI taxonomy): Bacteria > Bacillati > Actinomycetota > Actinomycetes > Streptosporangiales > Streptosporangiaceae > Microbispora > Microbispora sitophila. The sequence goes on from NZ_JADBGC010000007.1 coordinate 195,312, forward strand.
CAACGGCACAGCGCGACCGTCAGCGGCAGGTCGGCGAGGCGCTCGGGGTGCGCGGCGGCCTCGCGGCGCAGCCGCTCGTACGCCTCGACGGCCCGGCCGACTCGGCCCTGGGCCTCCAGCGCCCGCGCCACACCGAGCCGCGCGTGGGCGGCCAGCATCGCGTTGTCCTCGCCCGCCGCCTTGACGATCTCGCCGAAGCGGTCGGCCGCCACGGCGGGGTCGCCGTGATACAGCTCGAGCTCGGCATGTCGGAGGCCGAGCTCGGTGTCGATGCGCTGCCGGGGTTCTATCCCGTGGAGCAGGAACTCGGTGGTGCAACCGAGCCGCTCGGCGAGCAGCCGGGCGACGACCGGTGTGGGCGTCCGCTTTCCGGACTCAATGAGTGAGACGTAACTGTCGGACAGGTCGGGTCCGGCCAACTGGGCCTGTGACATGCGCCTGCTCAACCGCAATCCGCGGACGCGGTCGCCGATGGTTCCCTGACTCGGCATCTGGTCTCTCAGGGCGGGGGAAGGGTCAATAGTGTCGCCATAATGGCACGAAGCGACCGAATCGTGTAACCCTCCGTCAAGAATCACGACGATGAAGGTTCGATCACGGTGTCGAGATAACGGACGGGCCGCCGCCGGTCAGTCGTCGTCCCCGTCCTTGCTGGGGAAGATCATCTGGCAGACCTCGAGGTACAAGGTCTCCGGATAGGGGATGTGGGGGACCGTACGCAAGGCCTGATCCTGGCCGGCCGACTCCATCACGAACTCGCCATAGCCGAGCATGCGGCCGAGGAGCGAGCGCTGGAAGCTCATGTCGGTGACCTTGCTCAGGGGCATCATCGCGACCTTGCGCGTGATGAGGCCCGTGGTGAGAAGCATGCGCTGGGAGGTGACGACGAAGTAGTCGACCGACCACTCCGCGACCTTCCAGACGAATCGAACAAGCAGGAGGAGCCAGGCCCACCAGACGAGGGCGAGGGCCTGGCTCGCACCGTTGTCGCTCAGGAACTTGCTGAGGACTCCGGCGAGGATGAGCCCACCGAAGATCTCGGCGACCGGGCGCAGGAGAACGGCGGGATGGCGCCGGACCATGATGACTTGGTGTTCGTGGGGGAGGAGGTAACGGTTGACCGACGACGGGGCCGAATCCCCGTGGGTCACAAGTCTCATGTCAGGGTGGCGAAGAACTGCGCCATCGAGTCGGCCGCGCTGACGATGCCGGTGAAGGCCCCGTGAACCGTGTGGGCCGCGTCAGTCGGTCTCGTGAGCAGGTAGAAGCCTGCTGACACGATGAGCGTCCATTTGATGACTTTCTTCGCCTGCACCGCCGTCACCACTCCCATGACCAATACATTACCCAGACGCCCCGTTTGGTAAAGCGGCTAACCGCCAACGGGTTTCATGATCGCGACGGCGTCAGCCCCGCTCCGCCGCGGCGGTCGCCAGGACCCGCAGATGCTTGCGGGCGATGCGCTCGACCAGTGCGGGATGCGCGTGTCCGGTGACCTCGATGGCGCCGTGGTGGGCGGCCTGAACGCACCGGGTCACCGTCGCGGGAGGATGCACCCCCGCGAACTCGTCCCTGAGCAGGGCCTCGAGCTGTTCGTAGTGCTCGCCGGCCGGATGCTGGATCATCGCTCTCCCTGGTGGCGCGCCGCTCGCGAGAGCGCGAGGTGACGTCGTCATCACACTGCGTACCCTACCGGGCGCGCACTGTAACCAGAGGTGAGATGCGGACGGACCGCGCGGAAAGGAAGGGAAATCAGACCCCGGGGAAATCAGGCCCCTTGGGAACCGGACGGAAGGGAAATCAGACGACGCCGTACAGGCGGTCGCCGGCGTCACCGAGGCCGGGCACGATGTAGCCGTTCTCGTTCAGCCGTTCGTCGAGGGCGGCCGTCACCACCCGGATCGGCCGGTCGCCGCCGCGGAACGCCTCGTCCAGGTACGCGATGCCCTCGGGGGCGGCCAGCAGGCAGATCGCGGTGACGTCCCGGGCGCCCCGGTCGAACAGGAAGTGGATCGCCGCGGCGAGGGTCCCGCCCGTCGCGAGCATCGGGTCGAGCACGTAGCACTGCCGGCCGGACAGGTCCTCGGGCAGTCGCGTGGCGTAGGTCTGGGCCTTGAGCGTGGACTCGTCGCGGATCATCCCGAGGAAGCCCACCTCGGCGGTCGGCAGGAGCCGGGTCATCCCGTCGAGCATGCCCAGCCCCGCGCGCAGGATCGGCACCACGAGCGGTGCGGGGCGCGCCAGCCGTACGCCGCGGGTGGGCGCGAGCGGTGTGTCGACCGTCACGTCGGTGACCCTGACGTCCCTGGTGGCCTCGTAGGCGAGCAGCGTGACCAGTTCGTCGGCCAGGCGGCGGAACGTCGGCGAGTCGGTCCGCACGTCGCGGAGAGTCGTGAGCTTGTGGGCGACGAGCGGGTGGTCGACGACGAGGGTCTCCATGGGAAGAGAAGTTACCGTCTCCTGGGCAAACCCTCGACGTCGGCTGAGTCTTTGATCACGATTTGGAGTGAGGACCGTACGGTACGACTCCGATTCTGCGACCATTGCCTGCGTGAAGAGCGTGCGGTGGGGAAGACGATGACAGACGTGGACACTCTTGACTTCGCCATCGTCGTCTATCGCGAGGAGGACCGCTGGGAGGCGGAGATGCTCCCGGTGGCGCTGACCTCCGACCTGGACGGACTCATTCACGCCCTTCGCCAGACCCCCAGCATGGGAACCACGATTGGCATGGTCGCCGTAGGGGATGACTTCTTCGTGGCGTTACGGGTCTTCGGCGAGCAGGTGGACGTCTTCCTCTCGGACATCACGGCCGCCTGGGAGTGGCCGCTGGCGCAGCAGGTCCTTGATTACCTCGACGTGCCCGTGCCGGAGGAGGAGGAGCTCGACAGCGTGCTTCCCGCCGGGGACCTGTCCATCTTCGCCGACCTCGGGCTCGACGAGATGGAGCTGGGCGCGCTGTCCGGCGACCTCGACCTGCTGCCCGACGAGGTCCTGTCCAGCATCGCCGCGCGGCTGGGCTTCTCCCAGCCATTCGAACGCGCCGTCGACGCCGCCATCGGCTGACCTGGGGAGACGGCAATGCCCTCCAGATCCAACCTTTTCTCCGCCGGTTTCGCCCGCATCGACGGCCGCTGGGCCGGCGCCGAGGTCGACCTCGGCGAGGCCGAGATCGCCGACGACCTGAGCGACGCCCTGCAGGAGGCCCTCGGGCTCAGCGGCGACGAACTCGCGCTGCTGTGCGTCGAGGTCGAGGACGAGTGGTTCGCGATCGTCCGCTATCAGGACGACCTCGACCCCCGCGTGTTCATCTCCGACGCGCACGCCGTGCAGAACGACCCTCTGGGCGAGATCTTCGCCGAGCTGGCCGGCGTCGTGGTGGACAAGGACGCGCCGGACCTCGGCATCCGTCCGGTCGGCGACCTGGAGCTGCTCGGCGATTTCTCGCTGAGCGCGGAGGAGCTCGTCGAGCTCAGCATGGAGGAGGGCGTGCTGCCCGCCGACATCCTCTCCCTCATCGCCGAACGGCTCGGCTTCGCCGACGAGCTCGACCGCCTGCGGTGACCGGCTCGCCGCCGGACACGTACGAGGCCGCCATGCGGCTGGCGCTGGCGGAGGCCGTACGGGCGGGCGGGCGCGGCGAGGTGCCGGTCGGCGCCGTCGTGCTCGGCCCGCCCCAATCCGGAGTCTCGCCGCCCGGCTCTCCGGAGCCGGGAAGGGTGCTGGCCGCGGCGGGCAACGACCGCGAGGCGAGCGCCGACCCCACGGCCCACGCCGAGGTGCTCGCCCTTCGCGCGGCGGCGGCGCGGATCGGCGACTGGCGGCTGACGGGCTGCACGCTCGTCGTCACGCTGGAACCCTGCACGATGTGCGCCGGCGCCGCGGTTCTCGCTCGCGTGGACCGCGTCGTGTACGGCGCGGTGGACGAGAAGGGCGGGGCCGCCGGATCGCTGTGGGACGTCCTGCGGGACCGCAGGCTCAACCACCGGCCCGAGGTGGTCATGGGCGTGCTGGCCGACGAGTGCGCGGCCGTGCTGACCGAGTTCTTCTCGGGCCGCCGCGCCTGAGCCGGCCGGCGGGCGGAAACGGATGCGCGTGCAGTGGTGTTCGTCCGGTAAGCTGCTGCGCGGTGGAGTCGCCTAGTGGCCGAGGGCGCACGCCTCGAAAGCGTGTGTAGGGCAACCTACCGTGGGTTCAAATCCCACCTCCACCGCTCGACTGAAGAGCCGCCGGTCCTGATCACAGGGGTCGGCGGCTCTTTCGCGTCCAGGGTATCCGCGTTGCACGGGCCGGTCAGAGCGCGTTCGTCGCCCGGGTTCCGGTCAGCCGCCGCACGCCCGCCGCCACCCAGATCCCGGCCAGCCCGGCATAGGCGGCGAGCAGCGCGGCGGAGGGGGAGGACAGGAGCACCGCCAGGGCGGCGGCCAGCCCCAGGAGGATCGCCCAGCCGTACAGGACGGCGCGGCCTCGGGGCGCGCTCGTGTGCGCCGCCTCCTGCACGGGGGTGATCAGCGCCATGACCGCCGCGCCGGCCACTCCGATCACCTCCTGACCGGCCGCCACGCCCGTGACGAGCAGCGCCGCGCCGGCGGCCAGCAGGCAGCAGCACACGAGGGCCACCCGCGCCTGCGTGCCCTCGAAGAGCAGCCGCGTGGCCCCGGCGCGGGCCAGGCGCAGGGTCGTGACCGCCTCGGCGACCCAGGCCGCCCAGTGCAGGAGCGCGATGAGCACGAACAGGGTGATGACCGGAGGCACGACCGGCAGCAGGAACAGCATCCGCCACCCGCCGAAGAACGTGCCGCGCAGCCGCGCGAGCAGGCGATAGACGGGGTTGCGCCGCTTGAGCGCCGCCACCAGGAGGTCCCTGGCCTGGTCGAACCCCGGAGCCAGGCGAAGCACCTCGCGGAACGCGCGGGCGGCCTCGCCGGGCGAGCCGAAGGCGAGCTGTGCGCGTCCGTACGCCAGGTGGGCTATGGCGCTCTCGGGGTCCAGCCCCACCGCCCGCGCGGCGGCCTCCTTCGCCCCGGCGGCGTCGCCGAGCATGGTGAGGGCCACCGCGAGCAGGCTTGCCAGGTCGGCGTCCTCGGGTTCGAGGGCGAGCCCCTGGCGCGCGGCGTCGGCCGCCTGCGGCCACTGCTCCACGTGGACGTGCACCCGGGCCAGCAGCTCCCAGGCCGGTGCGTACTCGGGGGTGAGCGCCAGGCACGCCCGTGTGGCGTCGGCGGCTTCCCGGGGTCGGCCTGCCCGGTGGTACGCCTGCCCGGCCACATAGTGCGGATACGAGCGGTCCGGCGCGAGCCGTACCGCTTCCGCGGCCGCGTCGATCGCCTCGCCCGGCCTCCGCTGCTCCGTCAGCGCGACCGCGAGGAACGCGTGCCCGTCGACGTTCTGCGGATCCTGCGCGAGCAGGCCCCGCAGCTCCCGCTCGGCCTCCGCCGGGCGGCGCAGCGCCAGCAGCGTCCGCGCGCGCTCGATCGGCGCAGCGGCGGTCACCATCTGCCCTTGCCGCCCTTCTTGCCGTCGATCCACGGCATGAGCTCGTCCCAGGCGCCGGAGTCGTTGGCGTGCAGGACGTAGTTGCGCGCCGTCCCCAGCCACTCCTTCACGGCCGTCGGCCTCGTCGCCTGGGCCACCGCGAGCAGGTCGTGCGTCGTCAGCGGGAGGGGACGGCCCGCGCTGATCGACTGGTGGAGCTTGGTCTCCACCGCGCGGTCGACCACGCCCTTGAGGTCGGCTCCCACGAACCCGTCCGTGACCTTCGCGACCGCGTCGAAGTCCATCTCGGCCAGCGGTTTGTCGCGGCACAGAATGCGCAGGATGGCGGCGCGGGCCGAGGCGTCGGGCGGGGGCACGAACACCATCTGGTCGAACCGCCCGGGGCGCCGGAACGCCACGTCGATGTACCAGGGCGCGTTGGTGGCCGCCAGCACCAGGACGCCCTCGTTGGCGTTCTCGTCCACGCCGTCGAGCTCGGCGAGGAACTGGTTGACCAGCTGCCGGGTGTGCGCCTGCCGCATGTCGGAGCGGCGCGCGGCCAGCGCGTCGACCTCGTCGAAGAAGAGCACGCACGGCCGGTTGCGGCGGGCCATCTCGAACGTGGCCCGCAGGTTGCGCTCGCTCGAGCCGATGTACATGTCCAGGATGTCGGCCAGCCCGACGCTGATGAACGCCGCGCCGAGCTCGCCCGCCGCGGCCCTGGCCAGGTGGGTCTTGCCCGCGCCCGGAGGGCCGTACAGCAGCACTCCGCCGCCCGCCCGCTTGCCGAACGCGGCGAACAGTTCGGGCTGCTGGACGGGGAGCAGGAGCTTCATCCGCAACGCCTCCTTGACCGCCTCCATGCCGGCCACGTCGGCGAACGTGACGCGGGAGCGCTCGGCCTCGGGGGCGTCGGGATGTGCTCCGGGCGAGTACGGCGTGCGGGAAGGGGCGGTCTGCGGCGGGTGAGGCGGGGCGGGCTGCGGCGTGGCCGGCTGGGGCTCCAGCCGGGCGGCCAGGTCGGGGTCGGCCAGCGAGGCATCGCGGGCGACCGCGTCGTGGTAGCGACGCGCCGCCCCGGCCACGTCGCCCTCGCCCAGCAGCGCCCTGGCGGCGAGCACTCCGACGCGCGGCGCGTGGCCGGGAGCCGCCAGGAGCGGTTCCAGCGCCGACAGCGCGGCGCCGTACGCACTCTGCCGCACGAAGGCCTCCGCGAGACCGGCGATGACGTCCGGGTCCTGGGGCGACAGCACGAGGGCGGCGCGGAACTCGGCCTCGGCCTCGGCGAGGTAGCCCTTGGACAGAAGTTGCTCGGCGAGGTGGCGCCGCAGGGGAAGGTTGTCAGGAGACAGCCGAGCCGCCTCGCGGAGGGCGTGGAGTCCGGCGTCGTCGAGCACTGCCCGGCTCCCTTCTGTCGAAGGCTGGTCAAGTCAAATGACCGTAAGGCTACCGAAGCAGTCAGACAGACGATCTCGCCCGGGGAGCGGCTAGTCCTGCAGCTCCAGCACGCGGGCGTGCAGCACCGAGCGCTGGTGGAGGGCGGCGCGCAGGGCGCGGTGCAGGCCGTCCTCCAGGTACAGCTCGCCCTTCCACTGCACCACGTGCGGGAACAGGTCGCCGTAGAAGGTCGAGTCCTTGGCGAGCAACGAGTGCAGGTCGAGCACCGCCTTCGTGGTGACCAGTGTGTCGAGCCGGACCTGCCGGGGCGGGATCTGCGCCCACTCGCGGGACGACAGTCCGTGCTCGGGATAGGGCCGTCCGTCACCGACCAACTTAAAGATCACGGTATGTAGTTTAGGAGACGACGCAAAGGTTCGCGCCCGAGGCTCTGCCGGGGGTCTCAGACGCTCCCGGAGAAGGTGTCGCAGCGTGCCGGGTCGCCCGACGAGTAGCCGTTCGTGAACCACTTCTGCCGCTGGGCGGAGGTGCCGTGGGTGAACGCGTCCGGGTTGACCCTGCCCTGGGCCTGCTCCTGGATGTGGTCGTCGCCGACCGCCGCGGCGGCGTCGAGCGCCTCCTGGATGTCGGCGTCGGTGAACGGCTTGGCGTAGAAGCCCGTGTCCACCGCGTTCTTGGCCCACACGCCGGCGTAGCAGTCGGCCTGGAGTTCGAGCCGCACCGAGCCGCTCTCCGCGCCCTGGTCCTGGCCGACGCGGTTCATCGTTCCGAGCAGGTCCTGAGCGTGGTGGCCGTACTCGTGGGCGATCACGTACGCCTGGGCGAACGGGCCGCCCTTGGCCCCGAACCGCGACTGCAACTCGTCGAAGAACGACAGGTCCAGGTAGACGTGCTTGTCATTGGGGCAGTAGAAGGGGCCGACGGAGGAGTCGGCCGCGCCGCAGCCGGTCTGCACCCCGCCGGAGAACAGGGTGGTCTTCGCGCCGGTGTACCCCTGGATCTGCTCGCTCCAGTACTTCTGGATGCTGTTGACGACGCCCACGACCCGGCACTTCTCCGACTGGTCGGCGTCGGCGCCGGTCTTGCACTGCGCGCTCAGGTCGCTGGTCGGCTGCAGGCCGGCGGGTTCGTCGCCGCCGCCCGTGATGTTCCCGGGGTTGACGCCGAAGATCAGGGCCACGATGAGGGCGATGATGCCGGCGGCTCCGCCGCCGATGGCCAGACCTCCGCCGCGGAACCCGCCTCCACCGCCGACGTCCTCGACCTGCGAGGCGTCGAGTTGCGCTCGGTCATCGAAATCCATCTGCGACGCTCCCGATGGCAGTGTTTCCCGCTTCGTTCGTCGGGGCGTCGCCCCCGCCTGGTCGTGCCGGAGGCGCGCGATGAACGCCTCCCTCGTCACGCTTGGTCGCTTCGCTCCCGCGCGTTCCTCAGTCCAGATCGGCGGCGCGCCCCTCCGGCTCGCTCGGTGTTTCCCGCTTCGCTTGCTGGCCGCCTACTGCCCAGGACGGCGGTGATCATGCCTGTCGGTCCGTCATGCCGGATCCGTCTTGCCGTGATCTTCGCGTTTTGCCGGGTTAGGATCATCGGGTGCCTCGGAGCGCCTTACCCCGGCTGGTGCCGCCGATGCCGGGCGGGCGGGGGTGGCTCGGCCCGTTGGCCGTGGCCGCTTTCGGGGGGTTCCTCCGGTTCGACCGTCTCGATGCGCCGCACGCGTTCGTCTTCGACGAGCTCTACTACGCCAAGGACGCCTACTCGCTGATCACGTACGGCGTCGAGCGGCAGTTCGCCGACGGCGCGGAAAAGGCGATCCTGCGGGGCGGCACGGACGTGTTCAAGACGTGCGGGACGTTCGAGGAGTGCGCCGCCTACGTCGCCCACCCGCCGCTCGGCAAATGGCTGATCGGCGCGGGAGAGTGGCTCTTCGGCCTCACGCCCTTCGGGTGGCGGTGCGTCGCCGCGCTCGCGGGCACGCTCAGCGTGCTGGTCCTGGCGCGGACCGCCCGCCGGATGACCCGCTCGACCCTCCTCGGCTGCCTCGCCGGTCTGCTGCTGGCGCTGGACGGCCTGCACCTCGTGCTGTCGCGGTCCGCGCTGCTCGACGTCTTCCTCACGTTCTGGGTGCTCGCGGGCTTCGCCTGCCTGGTCGTCGACCGCGACGCGGCCCGCACCCGCCTGACGGAGTGGTATCGCACCTCCGCGCTGGACGGGCCCGCTCCCCGGCTCGGCCCGCGGCCCTGGCGGCTGGCGGCCGGGCTGTGCCTGGGCGCCGCGACGGCGACCAAGTGGACCGGCCTGCTGTTCGTCGTGACGTTCGGGATCATGACGCTCGTCTGGGACTGCGGGGCCAGGCGCGCCGTCGGCCTGCGCCGGCCGTACCGGCAGGCCGTGCGCCTCGACTGGCCGCTGGGCCTCGCCTGGCTCGGCGCCGTGCCGCTCGTCGTGTACGTCGCGTCGTTCGCCGGATGGTTCGCCTCGGCCGGCGGGTGGGGCCGCAACTGGGACCGGGCGACCTCGAACGGCTGGGCCTACTTCGTCTTCGACTCGCTTCGCTCGCTGGTGGACTACCAGAGCCAGGTGTTCGGCTTCCACCAGGGGCTGAGCGCGCACCACGACTACCAGTCGGAGCCGTGGGGGTGGCCGCTGCTGCTGCGGCCGGTCGCGTTCTTCTACCGGTCGTCCCGCGACACGTGCGGCGCGCCCTCCTGCTCGCAGGAGATCCTCGGGACCGGCACCCCGGTCATCTGGTACGGCGGGCTGCTCGCGCTGATCGCGATGGTGGTCTGGTATCTGAGGACCCGCGACTGGCGGGCGGGCGGCGTCCTGCTCGCCTACGCGGCGGGATGGCTGCCGTGGTTCTATTTCGCACTGGCCGACGACCGCACGATGTACCTGTTCTACGCGCTCCCGGCGGTGCCGTTCATGGTCCTCGCGATCGTGCTGGCGTGCGGGCTCGTCCTCGGGCCGCCGGGCGCGCCGGCCGCGCGGCGCGCCACGGGGGCGGCGGTGGTGGGCGCGTTCACGCTGCTCGCACTGGTCAACTTCTGGTGGCTGTCGCCCGTGCTCACCGGCGTGCCCGTGCCGTACGACGTCTGGCTGAGCCGCATGCTGCTGCGCAGCTGGATCTGATCTGATCGCTAGTTGTAGACGATGAACTCGGGATAGACGTGGACGCCGGGCCGGCCCCCGATCTCCGCCACCGCGTCGCGGATCTGCCGCAGGTGCTCCACCGTCATCTGGAGCGGCGGCTCGTCCGGCTGGTAAGTGGTGCGGATCGGGTAGTCCTCACCAGGCGCGCTCGTCATCTCGATGTGGCAGCCGAGAACATGGGTGACGGGCCGGGCCTCGGCGAACTTCACCAGGCGGTCGACGGTCTGCTCGAACGCCGGCCAATCCGCGACGTACAGCCGCCCGGGGTAAACGGTGTCACCGGTCAGGAGCAGGCCGGTGGGCCGATCGTAGAAGGTCACCGCCGACCTGTGGTGCCCGGGGCTCGCCACTACGTCCAGGACGCGGCCGCCCAGATCGACGGCTCCGGGCACGTCGAGATCGTCCCCGAGCCCGAAGAACTCGCGTACGCGCTCCGGCGCGGGATCGACGATCATCGTGTCCGGGCGGTCGCGGAACTGGCCGTCGCCCGCGATGTGGTCGCCGTGGCCGTGCGTGTGGGCGACGAGGAGCCCGTAGCCCTCGCGGGGGTGATCCGCCAGCCAGCGGGCCACGATCTCGTCCACCGTCCGGCGCAGCGGGAAGTAGGCGGGTGACGCCGTCGCGCCGGTGTCGAGCAGGAGGGCCCGGGCGTTCCCGAACATCAGGAACATGAAGGGCGCCTCGTAGTGGATCGACTTGTTCTGGCGCAGGACGTACGTGTGCTCGTCGTATCGGTGCACCTGGATGTCGGGGTCGGTGTTGTGCTTGGCCGACTCCGAGCCGTGAATCCACCGGACGTCGAGGTCCCCCGCACTCGGGATCGCCGGGAAGTCGATCTGTTCCATTCGGCCCACCCTCCTCTCTCCGTCCGCCGGCTGTCCAGGCTAGAGGCGGGTCGCGGTCCGAACCAGGCCGGCGAGGGCCTGCGACCGGCTGTGCGGCGGCCAGGCGATCACCGTCGTCACCGCCGGAGCGTCCAGCACCGGCACGGCGGCGAGGTCGCGGCGCAGATGAGCCCGGCACGACTCCGGCAGGACCGCCGAGGCCCGGCCGAGCGCGATCAACTGCAGAAGCTGCGCGTTGTCCCGGACCTCGGGACCGGGGCCGTCCGGGTAGGTGCCGTCGGTGCGGGGCCAGCGAGGCATGGGCAGGCCGGACAGCGCGGTGACGTCGGCCATCCGCAGGTGGGCCCGGCGGGCGAGGGGGTGCGCCGCGGGCAGCACCACGACCTGCCCCTCCGTGCACAGCTCCTCGACGTCGAAGCCGGCCGTCGAGTCGAACGGCCGGTGCAGCAGACCCACGTCGGCCCGGCCGTCGCGCAGCAGCCGCTCCTGCTCGCCGGGCCCGCACAGGAGCACGTCGACGGCGACCGCGCCGGGCTCGGCGGCGTACGCGTCGAGCAGCTTCGGCAGCAGATCGCCGGAGGCCCCGGCCTTCGTGACGAGGACCAGGCCGGGCCGGCCGGTCGCGGCGAGGGCGGCGCGGCGGGTGCGGCGCTCGGCGGCCTCGACCGCGTCGAGGGCCGCCCGGCCCTCGCGCAACAGCACCGCCCCGGCCTCGGTCAGCGTGACGGTGCGGCTCGTGCGCTCCAGCAGCGTCACCCCGAGCCGCCGTTCGAGCTGCCCGATCGCCCGCGACAGCGGCGGCTGCGCGATCCCGAGCCGCTGCGCGGCACGCCCGAAGTGCAACTCCTCGGCGACGGCGACGAAGTACCGCAGCTCACGCGTCTCCATGCCGTCACGGTATCGCCGGGAGCGCGGAATCGATACCTGGGAGGTATCGCCGCCCACCCAAACGGTGTTGGAGGTTCCGCAGTGGGCGCGGACAGGATGAGACACATGAGCGAACGGACGATCGCGCTGGTTACCGGCGCGAACAAGGGGATCGGATACGAGATCGCGGCCGGCCTGGGCGCCCTCGGCTGGAGCGTCGGCGTCGGCGCCCGGGACGATGAGCGCCGGGAGGCCGCGGTGGAGAAGTTGCGGGCCGCCGGCGTCGACGCGTTCGGCGTGCCGCTCGACGTGACGGAGGACGCGAGCGTGGCCGCCGCCGCCGGGCTGATCGAGGAGCGCGCGGGACGCCTCGACGTTCTCGTCAACAACGCCGGGGTAACCGGGGGCATGCCGCAGACGCCCACCACGGTCGATCCCGCCACGATGCGGGCGGCCGTGGAGACCAACGTGATCGGCGTCATCCGCGTCACCAACGCGATGCTGCCGTTGCTGCGCCGCTCGGCGTCGCCGCGGATCGTGAACATGTCCAGCACCGTCGGCTCTCTCACCCGGCAGACCACTCCCGGCGCCGAAACGGGCCCGATCTCCGCCGCGTACGCGCCGTCGAAGACGTTCCTCAACGCCGTCACCGTGCAGTACGCCAAGGAGTTGCGCGACACGAACATCCTGATCAACGTTGGCTGCCCCGGTTTCTGCGCGACCGACCTCAACGGCTTCCGCGGCGTCCGTACGCCCGAACAGGGCGCGGCGATCGGGATCCGGCTCGCGACCCTGCCCGACGACGGCCCGACCGGCGGGTTCTTCGACGATTCCGGGGTGGTGCCCTGGTGACACATGGCGTTCCGGGCGGCATCACACGCGTCCGGCCTGGGTGGCGACGGCCTCGATGTCGGCCGGGGAACCGGTCATGATCGTGCGTACGTGCTCGGTGACCAGTTCGATAGGCCAGTCCCACCAGGCCGCGCGCAACAGCCTTTCGACGTCGGCGTCCTCGTAGCGGCGGCGGATGGTGCGCGCCGGGTTGCCACCGACGATCGTGTAGGGCGGCACGTCGGCGGTGACCACGGCGCCCGTGGCGATGATCGCCCCGTCGCCGATCGTCACACCCGGCATGACGGTGACGCCCCGGCCGAACCACACGTCGTTGCCGACCACGGTGTCGCCCCGGCTGGGCATGGTCGTGACGATGTCGAGAGTGCGCTCGGCCCACACGCCTCCGAACATCGTGAAAGGAAAAGTGGAGACTCCCAAAGTGGGGTGCTCGGCGCCGGCCATCAGGAAGCGGGTGCCGGTGGCGATCGCGCAGTACTTGCCGATCACCAGGCGCTCCGGGCCGTACGCGTACAGCACGTTGCGCTGCTCGAACTCGCGGGCGGTCTCCGGGTCGTCGTAGTAGGTGAACTCCCCGACCTCGATGCGCGGGTCGGTCACCAGGGGCTTGAGGAACACCACCCGTTCGTGCTCAGGCATCGGGTGCAGCACCGACGGGTCGGGGATGGCGGATGTCATACGGCGTGTCCTTCCGGAATCGTCAACTCTCAGACCAGGGTGGAGATGCAGAACGGGTGGCCCGCGGGGTCCAGCAGGACCCGCCACCGGTCCGGGTCCGGCTGGAATTCGGGCTTGACGGCCCCCAGCGCGAGCAGCCGGGCCTGTGCGGCGTCCAGGTCGTCCACGCCCAGTTCGATGTGGGCCTGCTTCTCCTGTGAGGGATCCGGCCAAGTGGGGCGGCGGTAGTCGGCCAGCCGGTTGAATCCCAGCCCGGCCGCGCCCTCCTGGCCGAGCAGGACGAAGTCGTCGGTGGAGAACACGACGGGCAGGCCGAGGGCCTCCCCGTAGAAGCGGGCCAGTTCTGCGGGGTCCGGGCAGTCGAAGGTGACGGCGGAGTAGCGGAACGCGGGGGCGGAGGTGTTTTCCATGGAGGAGACGCTATGACGAGACCAGGACAGATTCGGTCCTGGTCGTATGGAACACTTCAAAAAGTGCTCAGCGCCTCCGCCCGCCTGCTGCGACTGGTTTCCCTGCTGGTCGCCCGGCCTTCGTGGACCTGCGCCGAGCTGGCCGAGCGGACCGCGGTCACCGAGCGCACCGTGCGGCGGGACATCGCCAAGCTCCGCGAGCTCGGCTACACCGTCGAATCCGACCCCGGACCATGGGGTGGTTACCGTCTTCGGGCCGGGTCCCGCGTGCCGCCGCTGATCCTCGACGACGAGGAGGCGCTCGCCGTGGCCGTCGGCCTGCGCGAGGCGGCGCTGAGCGGCGCCCTCGGCGGGGACCAGGCCGCGCTGTCGGCGCTCCTGAAGCTGCGGCAGGTTCTGCCGCAGCGGATCGCGGACCGGCTCGGCGAGATGGACGCCGCCTTCGTTCAGACCCCCAGGCCCGAGGAGCCGCAGATCACGTCCGGGATGCTGCTGGAACTGGCCGCCGCGTGCCGCCGCGGTGAGCGCGCCCGTCTGTCCTACCGCGACTGGCAGGGAAGAACCACGGTCCGGGACGTCGATCCGTACCGCCTCGTCCACACCGGACGCCGGTGGTACTTCGTCGCGCGGGACGTGACGCAGGGGCAATGGCGGACCTTCCGGGCCGACAGGGTCGACCGGCTGCAGCCGACCGGGCTCCCGGTGGAACTCGCCGACCCGCCCGACCCGGCGCTGCTCGTCTCCCGCTCCGTCGCGACCGGCCCCTACGCGCTGTACGCGACGATCCGTCTCCCGGTGCCCATGGGCCAGGCACTGCGACTGATCCCGTCGACGGTCGGCGCCCATCGCCCCGACGGTCCCGACGCCACGATCGTCGAGGTCGGCGGTCCCGACGCGGACGGGCTCGCCAAGTACCTCATCGGCCTGGCCACACCTCTGCGCGTCCTTTCACCTGAGCCCGTACGGCAGGCCCTGCTGCGCCTCACCCGGGAGCTCTACGAGGACAACGAGTGAGGCCCGGACACGCGAAAGGCCCGGTTGGATCGACCGGGCCTTTCGCGTTCTTGCTGCTCAACCAAGCGCGGAGGATAGGAGATTCGAACTCCTGAGGGGTTGCCCCCAACACGCTTTCCAAGCGTGCGCCCTAGGCCAACTAGGCGAATCCTCCGTCGGACAGCTTAGCCCAACTTCCGGCGTGGTTTCGACTGTTGTATCGACGGCCCGCGCACACCCATCGAGTGGCTAGACTGTCCAGCGGACCCCTCGCGCGGCGTCATCCTGTGAACCTCCCCAGGGCCGGAAGGCAGCAAGGATAAGCGGGCTCTGGCGGGTGTGCGAGGGGTCTCTCAGTTAGCGGGTACGCCGGCCGGGTCGACCCTCCGAGGAGGCGGCATGAGTCTTGCGCTGTACCGCAAGTACAGGCCCGGGACATTCGCCGAGGTCAAGGGGCAGGAGCACGTCACCGACCCACTGCGCCAGGCGTTGCGCAGCGGCCGGATCCACCACGCCTACCTCTTCAGCGGCCCGCGCGGCTGCGGCAAGACCTCCAGCGCCCGCATCCTCGCCCGATCCCTCAACTGTGAGAAGGGCCCGACGCCCGACCCCTGCGGGGAGTGCGAGTCCTGCGTCGCGCTGGCCCCCACCGGGCCTGGCCACCTCGACGTCATCGAGATCGACGCGGCGTCGCACGGCGGTGTGGACGACGCCCGCGACCTGCGCGAACGGGCCTTCTTCGCCCCCGTCTCGGCGCGCTACAAGATCTACATCATCGACGAGGCCCACATGGTCACCCGTGAGGGCTTCAACGCGCTGCTGAAGCTGGTGGAGGAGCCGCCGCCGCACCTCAAGTTCGTCTTCGCCACCACCGAGCCGGAGAAGGTCATCGGGACGATCAAGTCCCGCACCCACCACTACCCCTTCCGGCTGATGCCGCCCGCGACCCTGCGGCGGCTCATGGAGGAGATCCTCGACTCCGAGTCGGTGCCGTACGAGCCGGCCGCGTTACCGCTGGTGGTACGGGCGGGCGCGGGGTCGGCCCGGGACACCCTGTCGATCCTCGACCAGCTCCTCGCGGGCGCCGACGAGTCCGGCATCACCTACCAGCGGGCGGTGTCCCTGCTCGGCTACACCGACGGCGACCTGCTGGACGAGGTGGTCGACGCGTTCGCCAAGCGGGACGGCGCGGCCGTGTTCCAGGCCGTGCACCGGGTGATCGAGGGCGGCCACGACCCCCGCCGCTTCGCGACGGACCTGCTCGAACGCTTCCGCGACCTGGTGATCCTTTCCAACGTCCCCGAGGCCGCGGGCAGCGGCCTGCTCGACCGGCCGGCCGACGAACTGGAGCGTCTCCAGGCGCAGGCGGCGTCGATGGGCCCCGCCGAGCTGACCAGGGCGGCCGAGGTGTTCAACGCCGGGCTGACCGAGATGCGCGGCGCGACCTCTCCCCGCCTGCTGCTGGAACTGATGTGCGCCCGGGTGCTGCTGCCCGGGGCCGACCAGGGCGAGGCCGCGCTGCTGACCCGGCTCGAACGGCTGGAGCGCGGCGTCGCGGCCGGGACCTACGCCGCCGCGCCGCAGGCTCCCACTGCTCCCCAGTCTCACGCCGTTCCCCAGTCTCACGCGGTTCCGCAGCCCGCGCCCGCCGCACCCGCCACCGCGGCCCCGCAGGTTCAGGCCGCACCGGCGGCCGAGCGGAGCGCCGACGACTGGCCCACGCCCGTACGGCCCGGCTCCGGGGCGGCGTCGCCGCCCCCGCAGGCGCAGCAGGCCCAGGCGCCCGCCGCGGGCGGAGGGCCGGTGCAGCAGGCCTGGCCGCAGGTGCTCGAAGCCATCAAGAACCGCCAGCGGGTGGCCTGGATGATCCTCAACGCCCAGGGCAGGCTGCTCGGCGTCGAGGGCAACGTCGTGACCGTCGGCTTCGAGAAGCCGGGCGACGTGCAGGGCTTCCTCAAGGGCAAGCGCGACGAGGTGGTGGCCGCCGCGCTCGGCGACGTGCTCGGCGGCACCTGGCGCGTCGAGGTCGTCGTCGGCGGCTCGGGCCCCGGGCCGGCCGGTCCCGCCACCCGTGGTCCGTCGGGCCCGCAGACGCCCACGCCGTCGCCCACGCCCGCGCCCACGGCTCCGCCGGCCGCGCCCGCCGCGTCGGCTCCCCCGGTCACGCCGCCCGCAGGGGCCACGCCCGCGCCGGCCCCGGCCGCTCCCAAGGCCGCCCCGGCTCCGGAGCGGAAGGCCGCCGCGCCCGCGGTGTCGTCCGGCGGGACGACCGACGAGTCATGGCCCGACGCGCCGTCCGACGACTACGACGCGCCCTCCCCGGCCCCGCGATCCACGCCGAGCCCCGGACTGGCCGCCGCGCGCTCGGCGGCCAGGGCCGCCGCCCAGACCGGCCCCCGGCAGGCCTGGCCGGAGACGGTGCCCGGCCGTGCGGGCGGAGCCTCCCGCCCGGACGACGACGTGGACCCGCTCAACGACGACGACGCGGACGTCAGCGAGCTGTCCGGCATGGCCCTGATCCAGCGCGAGCTGGGCGGCCGCGTCATCGAGGAAATCGATCATTCCTGAGCGCCTTCCCCGCCCGAGGGACGGCCGCCGCATGGACGGAGACTGGTGGGGTAACCGGTGTCCGTCCGCCCGCGACCGGCGCGGAACACGCACGCCGCGCCGGTGCGGAAACCGGGGCGGACGCCGTAGGCTCGGTCGCGACGAACATGTCGCTGGACGCTGAGGAGCGCAACCATCGTGAATCCAGGGGATGTCAACCTCCAGCAGTTGCTGGAGCAGGCTCAGCTGATGCAGCAGCAGCTCGTCACCGCACAGCAGGAGCTCAGCGACGCCGAGGTCGAGGGCAGTGCCGGGGGCGGCCTGGTCGTCGCCACCGTGAACGGCAGCGGCGAGCTTCTCGAGCTAGAGATCAGCCCGCTGGCCATCGACGCGAGCGACCCGGAGGAGACCGCGCAGACGATCGCGGACCTCGTGCTCGCCGCCGTGCGGGACGCCGTACGCGCCGCAGGGGAGCTGCAGCAGGAGAAGCTGGGCCCGCTCGCGCAGGGACTGGGGGGCGGCCTCGGCGGCCAGCTGCCGGGGTTCTAGAGCATGTACGAAGGGGTCGTCCAGAACCTGATCGACGAGCTCGGGCTGCTGCCCGGCGTCGGTCCCAAGAGCGCGCAGCGGATCGCGTTCCACCTCCTCGCGGCCGATCCGGCCGACGTCAAGCGGCTCGCGCACGCGCTGCTCGAAGTGAAGGAGAAGGTGCGTTTCTGCCGCGTGTGCGGAAACGTGGCCGAAGAGGACCAGTGCCGGATCTGCCGGGACCAGCGGCGCGACCCGCACGTGATCTGCGTGGTCGAGGAGTCGAAGGACGTGGTGGCGATCGAGCGGACCCGTGAGTTCCGCGGTCGCTACCACGTGCTCGGCGGGGCGATCAGCCCGATCGACGGCGTCGGCCCGGACGACCTGAAGATCCGCGAGCTGATGACCCGGCTGGCCGACGGCCAGGTGACCGAGTTGATCCTCGCGACCGACCCGAACCTCGAGGGCGAGGCGACGGCCACCTACCTGGCCAGGCTCGTCAAGCCCCTGGGATTGAAAGTGACCCGACTGGCCAGCGGTCTGCCTGTGGGCGGTGATCTCGAGTACGCCGACGAGGTCACTTTGGGCCGCGCTTTCGAAGGACGGAGGCTGCTGGATGTCTGACGAGTGGAACGACCTGGCCGCACGCGTCGCAGGACACGCGCAGAACTTCATCGACGGCCTCACCCGCCTGGCCGGCGGTGAGGGCGGCGATGCCACGCTGCCGCTGCTCCTGGTGGAGGTGGCCCAGGTCAGCCTCGCGGGCACCCAGCTCGGGGCCGCCCAGGACGTGATCCTGCAGGGCAACGTCGAACCCGCGCTGAGCGAGGACCCCGACATCGACCCCCTCCGTACGGCTCTCGCCGCCCGCCTCGGCCCGGTGGACGACTACGCCGAGGTGTTCGACCCCTACAAGGACACCGTGGTCACCCCCTACCGGCTGTCGGACGACCTCACGGCGGTTGCGGCCGACCTCATCCACGGCCTGCGGCACTACCAGGCGGGCCGTCCGCTCGAGGCGCTGTGGTGGTGGCAGTACTCCTACTTCAACACCTGGGGCAACCACGCGGGCGCGGCGCTGCGGGCCCTGCAGGCGCTCGTCGCGCACACCCGGCTGGACGTCGTCGAAGAGGGCACGGCGGTCTGATCAGGCGGCGGGGCGTCCACATGCTGGTCGCGTCCGGTCTCGGTTTGGGGCGTCCAAGTACACTGTGAGCTCCACGTCCTGATTCGTTGGAGATTCCAGTGGCGCTCGTTGTGCAAAAGTACGGTGGTTCCTCCGTAGCCGACGCGTCCTGCATCAAGCGGGTCGCCCAGCGGATCGTCGCGACGAAAAAAGCGGGCAACGACGTCGTCGTGGTGGTCTCCGCGATGGGCGACACCACCGACGAACTGCTCGACCTGGCCCAGCAGGTGTCGCCGCTGCCGCCCGGCCGCGAGCTCGACATGCTGCTGACCTCGGGTGAGCGGATCTCGATGGCGCTGCTCGCGATGGCGATCGCCAACCTCGGCCACGAGGCGCGCAGCTTCACCGGCTCGCAGGCCGGTGTCATCACCGACTCGACGCACGGCAAGGCGCGCATCATCGACGTGACGCCCGGCCGCATCCAGGAGGCCGTCGCCTCCGGCCAGATCGCGATCGTGGCCGGGTTCCAGGGCGTCTCCCAGGACAGCAAGGACATCACGACGCTGGGCCGGGGTGGTTCGGACACCACGGCCGTCGCTCTCGCGGCGGCGCTCGGCGCGGACGTCTGCGAGATCTACACCGACGTGGACGGCATCTATACCGCCGATCCCCGCATCGTCCGTACGGCACGGCAGATCCCGCGGATCTCCTACGAGGAGGCCATGGAGATGGCGGCCTGCGGCGCCAAGATCCTGCATCTGCGCTGCGTGGAGTACGCCCGCAGGTTCGACCTGCCCATCCACGTCAGAAGCTCGTTCAGCACGAGGGAAGGCACCTGGGTCGTCTCCGACCCCTACAGCGAAGGAACCGAAGTGGAGCAGCCCATCATCTCCGGGGTCGCGCACGACCGGAGCGAGGCCAAGATCACTGTGGTCGGGGTGCCCGACAAGGTCGGCGAGGCCGCCGCCATCTTCCGCACGCTGGCGGACGCGGAGATCAACATCGACATGATCGTGCAGAACGTGTCGGCCGCGGCGACCGGGCGCACCGACATCTCCTTCACGCTCCCGGCCAACGACAGCCAGACGGCCCTCACGGCGCTGAAGAAGATCCAGAACCAGGTCGCCTTCGAGTCGCTGCTGTACGACGACCAGATCGGCAAGGTCTCCCTGATCGGCGCGGGCATGCGCTCGCACCCGGGTGTCACCGCCAAGTTCTTCGGCGCGCTGGCCGACGCCGGGGTGAACATCGAGATGATCTCGACCTCGGAGATCCGCATCTCCGTCGTCGTGGGGCAGAACGAGGTGGACACCGCGGTCGCCGCCGCCCACCGCGCGTTCGACCTCGACGCCGACCAGGTCGAGGCCGTTGTGTACGGAGGTACCGGACGATGAGCCGCAAGCCCACCCTCGCCGTCGTCGGCGCGACCGGTGCCGTCGGCACCGTCATGCTCGAGATCCTGACCAACCGCACCGACCTGTCCGACGCGTACGGCGAGATCCGGCTGATCGCCTCGCCGCGCTCGGCGGGCAAGGTGCTGAGCGTGCGCGGCGAGGACGTCGTCGTCCAGGCGCTGTCGCCCGAGGCGTTCGACGGCGTCGACATCGCCATGTTCGACGTGCCGGACGAGGTCTCCGCCGAGTGGGCGCCGATCGCCGCCTCGCGCGGCGCGGTGGCCGTGGACAACTCCGGCGCCTTCCGGATGGACCCGGACGTGCCGCTCGTGGTGCCCGAGTGCAACCCCGAGCAGGCCCGCAACCGGCCCAAGGGGATCATCTCGAACCCCAACTGCACCACGCTGTCGATGATGGCCGCGATGGGCGCCCTGCACCGCGAGTGGGGCCTGCGCGAGCTGGTCGTCGCCTCCTATCAGGCGGTGTCCGGCGCCGGGGTGGCCGGTCCCGAGCGGCTGTACGCCGAGATCGAGGCCGTCGCCGGCGACCGGACGATGGGCACCGTGGCGGGCGACGTGCGCAAGGCCGTGCCCGACCTGGCCGACTCGCCCTTCCCTGCCCCGCTGGCGCTCAACGTGGTGCCGCTGGCGGGCTCGCTCAAGGACGGCGGCTGGACGTCCGAGGAGCTGAAGGTCCGCAACGAGTCGCGCAAGATCCTCGGCATCCCCGACCTGAAGGTCTCGGCGACCTGCGTGCGCGTCCCGGTGGTGACCACCCACTCGCTGGCCGTCCACGCGACGTTCGAGCGGGAGGTCACGGTCGAGGGCGCCCGGGCGATCCTGGACGCCGCGCCGACCGTCGTGGTGCTCGACGACCCCGCGAACGGCGTGTTCCCCACCCCGGCGGACGTCGTGGGCACCGACCCGACCTACGTCGGCCGGATCCGCCAGGCGCTCGACTTCCCGAACACGCTCGACCTGTTCCTGTGCGGCGACAACCTGCGCAAGGGCGCCGCGCTCAACACCGCCGAGATCGCCGCGCTGGTCGCGACCGAGTTCGCGTAAGGGTCACCTGAACAGCACGTCCCAGTGGGTGGGCTCGTTCGCCCACACGGCGAACCGCGCGTCGGGCCCGGCCTCCGGGTCCGGGTCCGGCGACGGTGGGCGATACAGCGCGACTCCGTCCCCGCGCGTGCGCCAGTAGCGGTAGGTCCGGGTGACGTACGTGTCGAGGCACCGGTTGTGCGCGAGGTCCACCTTGTAGCCGTTGCCGTGGCTGTAGCGGCCGTCGGCGTGCCCGGTCTCGGTGCCGCCGGTGACCGTCACCGGGCAGCCGCTGTCCCTCCGCAGGTCGATGGTGCGCATCAGCGTGCCGTAGCGGATGGCCTCCAGCGACGTGCAGTACGGGCGGCGGCGTTCGGCGCAGTCTCCGGTCGACTTCCACCGCACCCCGGCGTCGAGCAGCAGGCCGGCCGCCCGCGCCTGGCCGATCCGCTCGTCGGCCGCCGTGGTGTCCCAGGTCTTCACCGTGGCGATGAACGTGCCGGCCAGCAGCGGCGGGAGGGAGACCTCCCCGCTCGCCTGGACGCCGGGACCGGCCGTGGGCGGCGGTGACGGCGGTGGGGCGGGGTCCCTGTCGTTCTGCATGGGCAGGGAGATCAGGACGGCGGTGCCGATGCCGGCCAGCCCCCGCCATGACGGACGGACGTCCACGTGCCTCGTTTCCTCGGTCGACGACGGGGGCTGAGGTCTTCAATGCCACACGCGGGGGCCGGCCTGCCCGTTGCCACGAGGCGGTTTGCCGCGACCCGTGGATCATCTTGTCGGTTCATGACCGGGAGAGGGCCCGAGCCGTACAGTGACGAGCGTGGCCGAGAGTACACGGGAGCTGATCGTCGAGACGGCCCTCCGGTTGTTCAGGGATCGGGGGTACGAGGCGACCACGATGCGTGCCATCGCCGCCGAGGCGGGCGTGTCGGTGGGCAACGCCTACTACTACTTCAGGTCCAAAGAGCAACTGATCCAGGCGTACTACGACCGGGCGCAGGCGACGCACGAGGCGGCGTGCCGTGAGGTGTTCGCCGCCGAGCGGTCGTTCGCCGGACGGCTCGGGGGTGTGCTGCGGGAATGGGTGCGGATCTCCGAGCCCTACCACGAGTTCGCGGTGAAGTTCTTCAAGCACGCGGCGGAGCCCAGCAATCCCCTGAGCCCCTTCAGCGCCGAGTCGGCGCCCGCCCGTGAGTCGGCCATCGCGCTTTACCGGGAGGTGGTCGAGGGATCGGCCGGGCGCATGGACGACGAACTGCGCGAGGAGCTTCCCGAGCTGCTGTGGCTGCTGTGGATGGGGGTCGTGTTGTTCTGGGTCCACGACAACTCGCCCGGCTGCGCGCGCACCTACCGGCTGATCGACCGGGTCGTCCCGCTCGTCGACCGGCTGGTCGGCCTGTCGCATCTGCCCGGCATCAAGGGCGTGGCCAGGGAGGTCATCGAGGTGGTCCACGAACTTCGGGCGTGACCGCGACTCCATACCGTCCGGTTGGTATGGTCAGGGTCGAGACCTTGGAAGGGGTGGCCGTGGACCGCTGGGGCATGACGATTCCGTTCTTCGGGCAGACGCCGGTCGAGTCGAGGGAGCTCGTCACCGAGCTGCCCGCGCTGGGCTACACCGACGCGTGGTCGGCCGAGGTGGGCGGCGCGGACGGGTTCGTCCCGCTGGCCCTGGC
Organism: Microbispora sitophila; assembly: GCF_014892245.1. Classification (NCBI taxonomy): domain Bacteria; kingdom Bacillati; phylum Actinomycetota; class Actinomycetes; order Streptosporangiales; family Streptosporangiaceae; genus Microbispora; species Microbispora sitophila. Next base: position 218,297 of record NZ_JADBGC010000007.1, read on the forward strand.
GGCCGAGTGGGCGCCGTCCCTGCGCCTGGGCACCGCGATCGTCCCCGTCTACACCCGCGGCCCGGCCCTGCTGGCCATGTCGGCGGCCACGCTGGCGGACCTCGCCCCCGGCCGGTTCGTGCTGGGCATCGGCGCGTCGTCCCCGGTTATCGTGGGCAACTGGAACGCCGGCGAGTTCGACAAGCCGTACGCGCGGGTCCGCGACACCCTGCGTTTCCTGCGGCCGGCGCTGGCCGGGGAGAAGGTCACCGAGAGTTACGAGACCTTCGCCGTGAAGGGCTTCCGGCTGGAGAAGGCCCCCGCGACGCCGCCGAGGATCGTGCTCGCCGCGCTGCGGCCCGGGATGCTCCGCCTGGCCGCCCGCGAGGCCGACGGCGCCATCACCAACTGGCTGTCGCCCGGGGACGTACGGAAGGTGCGGGGCGAGCTGGGGCCGGAGACCGAGCTGATCGCGCGGCTGTTCGTCGTGGTGACCGAGGACGCGGCGAAGGCGCGCGAGATCGGCCGTCGGCTGCTGGCCGCATACCTCACCGTGCCGGTGTACGCGGCGTTCCACGCGTGGCTGGGCCGGGGAGAACTGCTGCGGCCCATGCAGGAGGCGTGGGCCGCCGGAGACCGGAAGGCCGCGCTGAAGGCGATCCCCGACGAGGTCGTGGACGATCTCGTCGTGCACGGCGACGCGGCGACCTGCCGGGACCGGGTGCGGGAGTACGTGGCCGCCGGGCTGGACACGCCCGTGCTGGCCCCGCTACCGGGTGGGGACCTGCCGCTCGCCGACACCGTACGGGCGCTCGCGCCCGGCGCCTGACGCCGTTCCGCTGACCGGGACACCGCCGAACTGGAGGCCCTCGCGGCCGAGCGCGGCAGGCCGGCGCTCGGCCTTCGACTCCACCGGCGGGCCGGCCGGGAGGACCTGCTGATCCGGGTGGCGTCGCAGATCGAGGCGGCGCAGCCGTTCGAGCACCCCATGGCGGGCGGCTGAGGAACCGGCCGGGCGCCGCCGTACGTTAACCGGAGGGCAAAGCGGGCAGAGGTCTCCCCCTGGAGGTGTCCTCATGGTGAAGGCAGGACGTGCGGCGGCCACCTGGCGCGCCTACCGCGAGGTCTCCAAGCCCGGCTCGCCGGGGCTCGGGGCCCGGCTGCGGGCCGTGCCACGGATGGTCCGCGCCGCGGTGAAGGGCGACTACCCCGGCCTGACCAAGGGCAAGATCGCGATGCTCGGCATGGCCGTGGCGTACATCGTGTCGCCCATCGACGTGGTCCCCGACTTCCTCCTCGGCATCGGTGTGGTCGACGACTTCGGCGTGTTCCTGTGGCTGGCGACCGCGCTGCTCGGCGAGAGCGGCCAGTTCGTCGAGTGGGAGAGGAACCCCCGGGCGACCGTCAAGTGATCAATTGGCGCAAATCCTACCTAATCTGTAGGGTAATGCTCAAACATCACCAACGGTGCTGATCTTAACGACCGACCGAAACGAGCATTACCGCCATGTCTTCACGCGCCTCCGCAGCCACGATCGAAACCGCCCGCGCCGGGTGGGAGGCATGGCGGGCGGAGCGGCTGGCCTCCGTACGGGCCCCGCGGGGCAACCTCGCTCTGGTGGAGACCCTGTGGCCGGCCCCGGGCGAGGAGGTCTCCCTCGAGGAGGCCCTCGCCGGCCGGCCGCCGAGCGTCACGGCCACGCGGATCGAGCGGACCCACATCGCGACCGGCGAGCCCGAGCACGGCATCCGGTTGTGGGACGCGGACGCGCCCGCCATCCGCCACTTCGAGACCATCGACGTCTTCCCGTTCGCCCCCGAGTGGGTGATCGAGGCCGTCTTCACACCGGTGTCCGATGCGCGGCTGCTGCCCTTCGAGCACGTCCGCGACGCCGGCGGCACCCGTGACAAGGCCGTTCCCGGCGACATCACCTTCACGCTCGACGGCACGCCGTACAACCTCGCCGCCTTCGACGACGAGGGGACGCTGCTCCTGGTCGTGGGCGACCGCACCAACGGCTCGGCGACGTACGGCGGCGGGCGTTTCCTGACGGTGGAGCCCGAGCCCGGCGGCCGGATCGTCCTCGACTTCAACCGCGCCTTCGCGCCGCCGTGCGCCTTCTCGCCCTTCTACAACTGTCCGCTGCCCCCGCCGCGGAACCGGCTGGACGTGCCCGTCGAGGCGGGGGAGAAGCTCCCCGTCTTCCGCGACGGCTTCCGGCCGTACTGATCACCCCGCCGACCAGGAGAAACAGTGAACAGCAAGACGACGTCGCTGATCGGCGCCGCACTCGTGCTCGCGCTCGCCCTCGCCGGGTGCGGGTCGGGCTCCTCCGGCTCGGCCGGGTCCTCCGGCTCCACGGGCGGCGCCGGGGCGACGGCGGCGTACAACCCGGACGCGACGATCGAGATCGGGTCGCTCTACGAGCCGCAGAACCTCGACAACACGGCCGGGGGCGGACAGGGCGTGACGGAGGCGTTCAACGGCAACGTCTACGAGGGTCTGTTCAGGCTCACCGACGACGGCAAGGTCGAGAGCCTGCTGGCGAAGGACCACACGGTGAGCAAGGACGGGCTCACGTACACCTTCACGCTGAGGAGCGGCGTGAAGTTCCACTCGGGCAAGCCGCTCACCTCGGCCGACGTCAAGTACAGCATCGAGAAGGTCACCGGCCCCGACTCCCAGTCGGCCCGCAAGAGCAGCCTCAGCGTGATCAAGAGCATCGACACGCCGGACGACTCCACGGTCACGGTGAAGCTCTCCGGCAAGTCGATCTCGCTCGTCTACAACCTCAGCTACGTGTGGATCGTCAACTCCCAGGCCAAGAGCCTGACGACCACGGAGGACGGCACCGGCCCCTACACACTGGGGACGTGGAAGCGCGGCTCCTCGCTCACCCTTGAGCGCTTCCCCGGCTACTGGGGCACCCCGGCGACCAACAAGCAGGTCGTGTTCCACTACTTCACCGACGCGACCGCGCTGAACAACGCCCTGCTGACCAAGGCGGTCGACGTCGTGACCAGCGAGCAGAGCCCCGACGCGCTGGCGAACTTCGAGAACAACGGGGACTACAAGGTCAGCAACGGCCAGTCGACGACCAAGCTGCTGCTGGCGTTCAACGACCGCAAGGCGCCGTTCGACAAGGTGCCCGTCCGCAAGGCGATCACGTCGGCGATCGACAACAAGAAGCTGCTCAGCTCGATCTGGGGCAAGTACGGCACGCTGATCGGCTCGATGGTGCCGCCCACCGACCCCTGGTATGAGGACCTCACCACGGTCAACCCGTACGACCCGAACCTGGCGAAGAAGGAGCTCGCCGAGGCGGGTTACCCGAACGGCTTCTCCTTCACGCTGGACACGCCGAACTACGACCCCCACCCGACCGTCGCGACGTTCGTGAAGTCGGAGCTGGCGAAGGTCGGGATCACCGTGAACATCAACGTCATCACGGCCGACGAGTGGTACACCAAGGTCTACAAGAACCACGACTTCGCGGCGACGCTGCAGGAGCACGTCAACGACCGCGACGTGGTCTGGTACGGCAACCCCGACTTCTACTGGGGCTACGACAACCCGCAGGTCACCAAGTGGGTCGAGCAGGCCGAGCAGTCCGACACGGCCGACGGGCAGACGGAGCTGCTCAAGAAGGTCAACCAGCAGATCGCCGCCGACGCGGCCAGCGACTGGCTCTACCTCTACCCGCAGATCGTCGTGGCGTCCTCGTCGCTGTCGGGCTACCCCGTGAACGGCCTGAACTCGCAGTTCTACGCGTACGGCATCAAGAAGAGCGGCGGCCGGGGCTGACGCCCTCGTCTGTGACGTCCTCATGACCGTCTACCTGCTGCGCCGGACGGCGTTCCTCGTCGTCTCGCTGTTCCTGGCCGCCGTGGTGCTGTTCCTGCTGCTGCGCCTGCTTCCGGGCGACCCCACCAACGCGCTGCTGTCGGTCGGGGCGAGCCCGGAGCAGGTCGCGGCCGCCCGTCACCAGATCGGGACGGATCGGCCGCTGCCCGTGCAGTTCGTCTCGTGGCTCGGCGAGATGTCGAGGCTGGACCTCGGCACCTCGTTCGTCAGCACGCTTCCCGTGGGCCCCGAGATCGCCGCCCGCCTCGTCGTGACGGTTCCGCTGACCCTGCTCGCCTTCCTCCTGGCCGTCGTGATCGCCGTACCGGTCGGTTTCGTCGCGGCCTACCGGGCGGGCACCTGGTATGGCTCGGTGCTCAGCGCGCTGTCGCAACTCGGCATCGCGGTGCCCGTCTTCTGGGTCGGCATGCTGCTGATCACGGTGTTCTCGCTCCACCTCGGCGTGCTGCCGGCCGGAGGGTTCCCCCAGGACGACTGGGCGAACCCGGGCGACGCGCTCACCTCGCTGACGCTGCCGGTCGTCACGATCGCCCTCGTCATGTCGGCCTCCCTGATCCGCTACGTCCGGTCGGCCACCCTCGACGTGCTGGGCAGCGACTACCTGCGTACGGCGCGGGCCCTCGGCTCGTCGTTCATCGGAGCGATGTGGCGGCACGGCCTGCGCAACGCGGTGGTCCCGGTCGTCTCGATCCTGGGCATCGAGCTCGCCACCACCTTCCTCGGCGCGGTCGTGGTGGAGAGCGTGTTCGCGCTGCCGGGGCTCGGCGGCATGCTCGTGAAGGGCTTCGCGCAGCACGACTACCCGGTCATCCAGGGGATCCTGGTGGTGAGCACGTTCGCCGTGCTGCTCATCGGGTTCGCGGCCGACCTCGTCCAGCGGCTCATCGATCCGCGGCTGCGCCGCTCGCTCGGCGGGAACCTCTCCGGGGACAGGGCATGACCACGCGCCGCCGCGTCCCCCGGTCGGCGACGCTGGTCGCCGGCTGCGTCCTCGCCGGTCTCGTCCTCGCCGTGGCCGTCCTGTCGTTCTTCTGGCTGCCCTATTCGCCGGACGACACCTCGGGCGACCGGCTGATGCCCCCGGGCCTGCCCCACCTGCTCGGGACCGACAAGCTCGGCAGGGACCTGCTCACCCAGCTCATGATCGGCGCGAGGGTCGCCCTGGAGGCGGGAGCGGGGTCGGTGCTGATCGGCGGGCTCGTGGGCCTCGCGGGCGGCCTCGCCGCCGGCTTCGCCACCCGCTGGCTCGACGACACGATCTCGGCCCTCCTGGACATCCTCATCGCCTTCCCGACCGTGCTCCTGGCCATGCTCGTGACCGCCGCGCGAGAGGCGTCGCTCGGCTCGGCGGTCATCGCGATCGGGCTGGCGATGTCGGCAATCGTGGCCCGGCTCACCCGGGTGCTGGTCAAGCGCGTCCTGGCCCAGGACTTCATCACGGCCTCGCGCACCTCGGGGACGTCCTGGCCCCGGATCATCCTCGAACACGTGCTGCCGAACATCTGGCCGACGCTGTCGGTCAACCTGGCGCTGCAGTTCGGGCTGGCCGTCCTGGCGGAGGCGAGCCTGTCCTATCTCGGCCTGGGCGCACCGCCCCCGAACGCCTCCTGGGGGCGGATGCTCCAGGAGGCCCAGGCGAGCGTGTTCATCGCCCCGGCGGGGGTGATCGCCCCCGGCGTCCTGCTCGTCGTCCTCGTCGTCGGCGTCAACCTCATCGCCGACGGCGTGCGCGACGTGGCGGACCCGACCCGGAGGAGGACGAGGTGACCCTTCTCACTGTGGCGGGGCTGCGCGTGCGGAGCCCCGAGGGCCGCGACCTCGTCTCGGACGTGTCGTTCACGCTCGACGCGGGCGAGCGGCTGGGCCTGATCGGGGAGTCGGGGTCGGGCAAGTCCATGACCGCCCTGGCGATCATGGGCCTCACGCCTCCCGGGATGACCGTCTCGGGCAGTGTCGTGTTCGACGCGCCCGGGCTTGGCCGCACCGAGGTCGTGGGAGCGGGGGAGCGGCGGCTCACCTCGCTGCGCGGCCGGGCGACGAGCACGGTCTTCCAGGAGCCGCTCACCGCCCTCGACCCGCTCATGCGCGTGGGCCGTCAGGTGGCCGAGCCGCTCCGGCGCAGGAGGGGCCTGCGCGGACGGGCCCTGGACGCGGCGGTCACGGCCGCGCTCGAGGAGGTGCGGCTGCCCGATCCCCAGCGGATCGCCCGGGCGTACCCCCACGAGATCTCCGGCGGCCAGCGTCAGCGGGTGGCGATCGCCATGGCCCTCGCCTGCGACCCCGCCCTGCTCATCGCGGACGAGCCCACGACCGCCCTGGACGTCACCGTGCAGGCCGAGGTCCTCGCGCTGCTCGACGGCCTGGTGCGGGAACGGGGGATGGCACTGCTGTTCATCAGCCACGACCTGGCGGTCGTCTCGCGCATCGCCGAGCGCGTCATCGTCCTGAAGAACGGTGCCGCGGTGGAGTCCGGGAACATCGACGAGGTCGTCAACGCGCCGAGCCACCCGTACACGAGGCAGCTGGTGGGCAGCGCGCGGCGGCTCGACAGTGTCCTCGACGGCCCACTCGACGGTGCGCTCGACTGGAGGACGCCATGACCCGGCCCATCCTGGAGGTGCGGGACGCCGGCTTCGCCTACGGCCGCTCGGCCCCCGTGCTCACGGACGTCTCGGTCGCCGTCACTCCCGGACGCAGCCTCGCGCTGGTGGGAGAGTCGGGCGCGGGCAAGACCACGCTGCTGCGCCTGCTGCTTGGGCTGGCCAGGCCGACGAGCGGACAAGTCCTCTACGAGGGCAGGGATCTCGCGCCGCGTGACCGGGCCCTGATGCGGGAGTTCCGGCGCGGCGTGCAGACGGTGTTCCAGGACCCGTACTCGTCGCTCGACCCCCGGCAGCGGGTGGGCAGGATCGTGTCGGAACCCCTTCGATCGCTGGGCCTCAGGGAGGACATGGCCGCCCGCGTCACGGCGGCCCTGGACGCGGTCGGGCTGCCCGAGGACGCCGCGAGCCGCTATCCGCAGGAGTTCTCGGGAGGGCAGCGGCAGCGCATCGCCATCGCGCGGGCGATCGTGTGCGAGCCCCGCGTGCTGCTCGCGGACGAGCCGGTCAGCGCGCTCGACGTCTCCACCCGCGTACGCGTCGTCGACCTGCTGCACGAGCTTCGGGAGACCCGCGCGCTGACGGTCGTGATGGTGTCGCACGACCTGGCCGTGGTGGCCGCCCTCTGCCAGGAGGTGGCCGTGCTGGAGCGGGGCCGGATCGTCGAGCGGGGCGACACCGCCCAGGTGCTCGGCGCTCCCCGCCACGCCTACACGCGACGGCTGATCGACAGCGTCCCCCGGCTGCCCCCGCCCGCGCCCTGAGGACTGTTTCGAAGCATGGCGGCGAACCCGTCGAGGTGGCGGGCCAGGCTGTATTCGAACAGTCCGTCCACGTCCGCCACCGTCTCCTCCGCGATGGCGGCCAGCAGAGGGAACCGCCCGGTGCCGAGGAGCGCGTCGGCTCGCTCCTGCTGGGCCAGCCACCACCGGTCGAGCGTCACGCCGGTCTCCTGCTCGGCTTCGGCTTCCTGCGCCATCGACAGCGCGGCGGAGACGACCAGCGCGTGCAGGGCGAGCGCCTCGCGGATCCGGGTCGTCATGGGCAGCCCGAGTCCGTCGAGGGCGCGCAGTGTCCACTCCGTATGCTCCATCATGTTGGGCGCCAGCAGCGGGCGGGTGAACGAGACCGCCCGAGGCAGCCAGAGGTGCCTGCGGCACAGCTCCCACTGTCGGCGGGAGATCAGTTCGAGCTTGGCCCGCCAGCCGTCCGGCCCCGGGTCCGGCAGTTCCGCCTCGCCGAACACCTCATCTGTCATCTGCATGACCAGCTCGTCCTTGCCCGCCACATGCCGGTACAACGACATCGGGGCGACGCCCATCTCAGCCGCGATCCGGCGCATGGAGACGGCGTCGAGTCCCTCTCTGTCGGCGATCGCGATGGCGGTGCGGAGAGTGTGCTTGCGGTTCAGCGCCTGCTTGGGAATGGCGCCACCCGCCTGCCGATGCCGCGCGGCCGGTTGCCGTGGTGCGGCCGGTTGCCCACGGCCGGCGGTGACCACCGCACCGGCGCCGACCTTCGTTTCTACCAGCCCTTCGTCGCGAAGGGCCGCCATCACCTTCGTCGCGGTCGCGACCGCCACGCCCCAACGCCCGGCGATCTGGCGGATGGAGGGCATGCGTTCGCCGGGACGCAGCTCGCCGATCAGGATCCGGGTGCGGATCTCGGCGACTATCTGCTGATAGGGCGGGATCGTGGACGGCACGAGGTTAGAGTGTACTAGTTCACTTTCGGTGCCGTCCAGTACACTTTCTTGGGGCATAACGGCATTTCGTAAGCCATTCTCTATACGCTGTACGCATGACAGCTGATACGTCGTACGCAACCGTGCGGCGGGCCGGTGACGAGGGCGCCCAGGCAGTGCTGGACGTCCTGACCGAGGCGTTCATGAACGACCCCCTCGTCCGCTGGCTCTTCCCCACGGCAGGCGACCGCGGCCGCCTCCAAAGGCACTACTACCGCCCCTTGCTCGCCCACCCCGCCGCCGAGGCGTACCTGGCCGGCGACCGCGAGGGCGCCTCGGTGTGGCTGACGCTGGCCGCCGGGGAGCGGGCGCTCACCGAGAACTCGTTCGAGCCGAGAGTCTTCGGCGACAGCGGCCTGCGGCTGCGGGCCCTGGGGGAGGCGCTGGATCCCCGGCATCCCCGCGAGCCGCACCTCTACCTGCCCTGCATCGGCGTGCTCGGCGGACGGCAGGGCGCCGGGTTCGGCTCGGCGATGTTGCGGCACCGCCTGGAGCGGGCGGACGCCGACGGGGTCCCCGCATACCTGGAGGCGAGCTCGGCCCGCAGCCGCGCCCTCTACCTGCGGCACGGTTTCGCAGATCTCGGCGAGCCGGTACGCGTGGCCGACGGCCCGCTCCTGTGGCCGATGTGGCGTCAACCAGCACAAGAAGGAGACAACCGATGACCCGTGAAGCACAGCCGACCCTGGTGTTCATCCACGGCACCCACTCCTCGTCGTACCTGGCCTCCGGCCTGATCACCGAGCTCACCCTGCGCGGACACCGCGCCGTGGCCGTCGATCTCCCCGGACACGGCGGCGACGGGTTCTACCCCCGCGCCTACCAGGCCCCGCAGGATCTGCGGGCCCTGGCCACCGAGCCGTCCCCGCTCGCCAAGCTCACCATCGACGACTACGCCGAACGCGTCGTGGACGTGGTGCGCCGCGCCCGCCGCCACGGCCCCGTGATCCTGGCCGGCGCCAGCCAGGGCGGCGTCGTGGTGAGCAGGGTCGGCAACGCGATCCCCGAGCTGCTCGACCGCGTGATCTACGCCGCCGCGTACTGCTGCGTGGACCTGCCCAACCTGAGCGCCTACCTCTCCACCCCGGAGAACGCCGGCAGCCTGCTCCCGCAGGTGACCGCCGCGATGGCCGGCGACCCCGCGGTCCTCGGGGTGGCCCGGGTCAACTGGCGCACGGCCGATCCGGCGCTCATCGACGGGATCAGGGAGTGCCTGGCCGGCGACTTCACCGACGAGGCCATGACCCGGCTGCTCAACACGTTCCAGCCGGACGAACCCGTCAGCATCCCCGTGGCCGACGCCCGGGGCGAAGCGCACACCTGGGGCCGGATCCCCCGCACCTACATCCGCTTCACCCAGGACCGGCTGATCCCGCCGGCCCTGCAGGACCGCTTCATCGCCGAGGCCGACCGCCTCACCCCCGGCAACCCGACCGACGTACGCAGCGTCGCCGCCCCTCACGTCGGCCCGTTCGACCGGCCCGAACTGGTGGACATCCTCGTCGAACTTATGACGCCCCGACCCTAGAGCTGCTCCTGCCGCAGCCAGGCCCGCGAGGGCAGGGGGTGGCCGAACAGGCGGGCGGCGTTGCCGTACGAGACCCTGGCGATGTCGGCGGGGGGCAGGCTGCCGAGGTTGCGGGCCACCGCGCGCTGGGTGTCGGGCCAGGTGGACTCCGCGCGCGGGTAGCCGGCCTCCAGCAGCACGCGCTCCATGCCCACGGCGAGCCGCACCGAGCTCAGCGCGCTGTCGTCGAGCGTGCCGAAGAAGAAGTTGCGCCGCAGCACCTCGCTGGGCTTGAGGCCGCCCTCCCAGCTCGGCTCGCCCGCCACGGGGTGGTCGAGCGCGTAGTCGGCCCGCTCGGCCAGCATCGGCAGCCACCCGACGCCGCCCTCCACGATGAGGATGCGCAGCTTCGGGAAGCGCAGCGCCACCCCCGACCACAGCCAGTCGGCGCAGGCGAACATCGCGCTCGCCGGGATCAGTGTGGTGATCGCCTCGACCGGGGTGTCCGGTGAGGGCACCGGCGCCCAGGAGGACGCGCCGGTGTGCAGGCACACGACCGTCCCGGTCTCCTCGCAGGCGGCGAAGAACGGGTCCCAGTGGCCGCTGTGGATGGACGGCAGCCGCAGCCGGGTGGGGAACTCGGGGAACACGACGGCCTTGAAACCGCGTGACGCGTTGGCCCTGATCTCCTTCGCCGCGATCTCAGGGTCGGGGAGCCAGGGAAGCTGGAGCGCGATCATGCGCTCGGGGTAGGTGCCGGCCCACACGTCGACGTGCCAGTCGTTCCAGGCCCGCACGAGCGCGAGCCCGAGATCCTGGTCGCGGGTGCGGCCGAACGCCACCCCCGCCTGGCTCGCCAGCATGCCGGGGAAGCACAGGGCCGCCCAGATCCCGGCGCGGTCCATGTCGCCGATCCGGGCCTCGATGTCGTAGCAGCCCGGCCGCATGTCCTCGAAACGGACGGGGTCGAGCGTCCACTGTTCCTTGGGCAGGCCCGCGCCCACGTCGAGCCCGGCGCAGGGATAGGTGGCCCCGCCGTACCGCCACACCTGGTGGCCCGAGTCGGTCTCCACGACCTTGGGCGCGAGGTCCTTGTACTTCTCCGGGAGGCGGTCCTCGAAGAGGTCGGCCGGCTCGATCAAATGATCATCAACTGAGATGATCACGTAGTCCCGCCGCCTCGGCTCTGGGTCGGGATGCAGCGGCGTAGTCACGGTAGTAAACGGTAGGGCCAAGGGATAACACGGTACAAGCTGCGAGGTCTCCGGTTGGTATCCGTTCGCTCACCTTGCGGCGCGTACGGTCACATCCTGTGACTCCTGCTCCGTCCGGAGGTCACGGGCCTCCCGGCGCACCAGCAGCACCCAGCCGCCCACCGCGATCCCGATGAACAGCCACCACTGCACGGCGTACGCCAGGTTGAGCCCGCCTCCGGCGCCCACGTCGGGCGGAGGCAGGAGTTCGGGCGCGGGATCGCCCTGCGGCTGCTGCGCGGTGAGCTCCACGAACCCGCCGAAGACCGCGTACGGCAGGCCCTCGGCGATGCGGGGCGTGTCGATCAGCAGGATCTGGCCGGACGGCAGCCCGGACCGGTTCCTGATGCCGGTGTTGTCCTGCGTCTCGGCCGGGCGGAGCCGTCCGGTGACCGTCACCTCTCCGGTGGGCGGGGCGGGCACCTGCGGCGGAGTGTCGGCGGTCGCCCCGGCCGGGACCCAGCCCCGGTTCACCAGCACGGCGCCCTGCGGCGTGACGAGCGGAGTGACCACGTAGAACCCGACGCGGCTGTTGAGGGTGCGCCTGCGCACCACGAGCTCGTGGGCGGGGTCGTACCGTCCGGTGGCGGTGACGAGGCGATACCTGTCCCTCTCCGGCACGGACGCCCCGGTCCGGTCCAGCCGGTCGAGCGGCACCGGCGCGGCGGCGAGGTTGGCGGTGATCCTCGCGCTGTCGGCCGACCGCTCTTCGAACCGCCCCCACTGCCACCTTCCCAGGAAGAAGAAGGCGGGGATCAGCACGAGCACGAGCAGGTGCAGCCCGACCCAGCGGCGCGAGAGGAGGAACCGGTACACGTGACCAGCCTAGGCAGCGCCATGACTGGTCTCACCTTCAGGCTGGGGTGCTGAGACGGGCGCCGGGGCCGGGGCGGGGGGTCACCTCGCGCGGGCCGCCGACCTCGTGGCCCTCCTCGCATGCCAGGTGCAGCGCGACGGGCGCCCCGCAGTCGCGGTGGGTCACCACGACCGGCGGCCCCTCGGGATCGGCCAGATAGCGATCGCCCCAGTGCATGAGCGCGATCATGATCGGGTAGAGGTCGAGGCCCTTCTGGGTGAGCCGGTATTCGTCGCGCTGGCGCTGGCCGGGCTCCTGGTAGGGCACCTTGCGCAGCAGGCCCTCGTCCACGAGCCGGGACAGCCGCGCGCTCAGCACCTGCCGGGGCGCGCCGGTGCGCGTCTGAAGGTCGGCGAACCGCCGGACGCCGTTGAACGCCTCCCGGAGGACCAGGAACGTCCACTTCTCGCCGAGCACGGCGAGGGTTCGCTCGATGGAGCAGTTGTCCACCCGGTAACGCCGCATGTCGCGCATCGTAACCACAACATCCTCCCGGCATCTAAGTCTACTTGACAGACTCAGCAGGCCCAGGAGAGGCTGAGTCCATGTTGGGAACTCAGGTGATGCCCCTGGTGGACATCCGGGTGGCGCGTCCGGGCGACGACGAGGAGCGGGTGCGGCTCTTCCTGGAGGGGCTGTCGCAGGCCACGCTGACGAACCGCTTCTTCGTCGGCCCAGGCCGGCCGAGCGCGAGCCTGATCCGCGCGATGATCGCGCGCGACGACAGGCGGGACGCGCTGCTCGCGCTGCACGGCGACGCCGTGATCGGGCACGCCATGAGCCACCTGGCGGAGGGCGAGGCGGAGATCGCGGTCGTGGTGGACGACCGGTGGCAGAACCTCGGTGTGGGCTCGCGGCTCGTGCGCACCCTCCTGCGGCGGGCGTCCGTACGCGGCGCGGTCGTCGTCGGCATGGACGTCATGACGGAGAACCGGCGGGTCCTGTCCATGGTGCGCAGGGCCTGGCCCTCTGCCACAATCGACACACAGGGCACATCTGTCGAGATCAAAGCCGACCTCGCATTTGCAGAACAAGGTTCTGTTGGTTCACCATTGACTATGTGAAGAACGCGAAGAGCGGGCGAGACGGCAGGGCCAGGATCATCGAGGGCGCCCTGCGCAGGTTCAGCCAGAGCGGGGTGTCGGCCACCACCCTGGCCAGCCTCCGGCAGGAGAGCGGCGTCAGCGTCGGCAGCTTCTATCACCACTTCACGAGCAAGGAACACGTCTTCGGCGTGCTCTACGCCGAGATCCTGGACATGTACCAGGACGCCTTCGTCAGCGAGCTCGTCCGCCACGAGGACGCCCGCGCCGGCATCGAGGCCATCGTCGCCATGCACATGGCCTGGTGCGGCGAGCACCCCGAGCGCGCCCGCCTGCTGATCAGCGAGCGCCCGCCCCGGCGCAACGAGCCCGGCGGGCCGGAGGTCGCCGAGTCGAGGCGCGAGTTCTTCCGGCAGGTCGCCGACTGGTGGCGGCCGCACATGAAGGACGGCGTGCTCCGCCCCGTCCCGGCCACCATGTGCTACGTGCTGTGGCTCGGCCCGGCGCAGGAGATGTGCCGCCTGTGGTTCAGCGGCGCCCACCAGCCCACGCAGGAGGAGATCCGTGAGCTGGGCGAGGCCGCCTGGAACAGCCTCAAGATGCCGTAGCCCCGCGATAGATTCGAGGCGTGGACGCCCCTTCTGACCTGGTCCGGCGGCTTCGCGACAGATTCGTGGAGGCCGGTTACACGATCGACGGCGTGCGTGAGCGGCTGGGCGACATGGCCGCCTCCGCCCTGGCCCGTGAGGAGATCGTGCCCGCGCTGCGCGCCACCAGGGACGCCGACCCCCTCGCCACGCTGATCCGACTGTGGTGGCTGGGCGCCCCGGTCAGCATGGCCGCCGCCGACCTCCCGGTGCAGGACCTCATCGAGGCCGGGCTGCTGGTGCGCCTGGGCGACTCCGTGCAGGCCACCGTGCACCTCCAGCCCTGGGACACCGGAACGGGCGACCCGGCGTACGTCGTGTCCGACCGCAAGGTGCGGCCCGGCGACCCCTCCCTGCGGCCCGACCACGTGGTGGGAGCGGGCGGCGCCTCGGCCAACCTCGCCCAGCTCGGCTGGACCGCCCCGGTCGGCCGGGCGCTCGACCTCGGCACCGGTTGCGGCGTGCAGGTGCTGCACCTGGCGCCCAGGGCGGAGCACGTCGTCGCGACCGACGTGAATCGCAGGGCCCTGCGGCTGGCCCGCCTCAGCTGGGGCCTGTCCGGCGTGGCCGGCGTCGAGGCGCGCGAGGGCTCGATGTACGACCCGGTGGACGACGAGCGGTTCGACCTCGTGGTGTCCAACCCGCCGTTCGTCATCGCGCCCGAGGCCAGGTACACCTACCGGGAGGCCGGGCGGCGCGGCGACGAGTTCTGCCGCGACCTCGTACGGCGCACGCCCCGGCATCTCGCCCAGGGCGGCCAGGCGCGTTTCCTCGCCAACTGGCTGCACGTCAAGGGCGAGGACTGGCAGGACCGGGTGGGCGGCTGGCTCACCGAGACCGGCTGCGACGGCTGGGCCGTGCAGCGCGACGTGCAGGACCCGGCCGAGTACGTCGAGCTGTGGCTGCGGGACTCCGCGGAACACGGCACGTCGGCCTACCGGGAGCGCTATGACGAGTGGCTCGGCTGGTTCGAGTCGATGGACGTGACCGGCGTCGGCTTCGGCTGGATCGCCCTGCACGACTCCGGCACGCTGAGCCCGCTCGTGCGGGTGGAGGAGATGACGCAGCCGGTCGAGCCCCCGTCCGGCGCGCTGGTCGAGGAGGTCCTGCGCGCGGCGCGCGCCGCCCACGAACTGTCCGACGACGACCTGCTCGACGCGCGGCTGAAGGTGGCCGAGGGCGTCGTGGAGGAACGCGTCGGCCCGCCCGGCGCCGACGACCCCTCCCGCATCGTCCTGCGGCAGACCCGGGGCGCGCGCCGTACGGTCCCCGTGGGGACGGTGGAGGCGGCCCTGGCGGGGGTGTGCGACGGTGATCTGCCCACGCGCCCGCTGCTCGCCGCGATCGCCGAGCTGACCGGTGAGGACCCTGCCGCGGTGCTCCGCGACGCCCCCGCGGCACTGCGCCCCCTGATCGCCGAGGGCTTCCTGACGGTTGCAAGCCTCCGTTGATCGAAGCTTGAACGGCCCGGGCGACAGTGGTCCTGTGCGGGCTTCGGGGGGGTTCGAAGCTCGCGCGGAAGCCCGGCCGGTCGTCAACGTGAGGCGGCGAGTCGCCACGGGGCGCACCGGAAGGATCCGGGCCCCTGCGCGCCCCAGTGGCGACGGGCGGCCGGCCGGGCGGTTCCGGTCCCCCCAAGCGAAGATCGGTGATCGATGTGATCAACCATGTCCGGATGAGCCGGCTCGACGACGACCTGCGACTCGAGTCAGGTCTCGACCTGTTCGCGCAGGAGCGCGCGGATGTCGTCGGCTTCGGGAGAGCCGAGCCGGGTGAAGATGTCGAGGGCCTTGACCAGGGCGTCCCTGCCCCGATCGATCTCGCCGAGGCTCGCGAGGGCCTTGCCGAGGGCGGCCAGTGACTGCGCCTCGCCGTACGGGTGGGTGATCTCGCGGCTCACGGTCAGCGCCTGCTCGGCGTGCCGGGCTGCCTCGGCGAACCGTCCGGCGGCGATGAAGGTGGCGGCCAGCCGGTAGCAGACCCGCTGCTCCCAGACCCGCTGGTTGCTCGCGCGGAAGAAGGCCAGGCACTCGGCGTGGTGGACGACGGCCTCGTTGAGCCGCCCGACGTGCGACAGCACGTTGCCGAGGTGGTAGCGGGCGCGGGCCACCCCGGCGCCGCTGCCGATCTCGGAGAAGACCGCCAGTCCGCGCTCGGCCGCGGCGATGGCGTCGTCGGGCCGCCCGAGGCCCAGGTGGTCGCGGGCCGAGTAGCACGACGCCAGCGCCTCACCCGCGGGGTTGCCCGTCTCCCGGTGGACCGCCGTCGCCCGGTCGAACCATTCGAGCGCCTCGGTGTGGCGGCGCCGCCGGCCGGCGACGACCGCCAGCGCGTTGCATGTCTCGCCCAGCACGATGTGGTCGCCGGTCTCCTCACCCAGTGTCCGCGCGGCGAGGAAATGGGCCTCGGCCTCGGCCAGCCGGTTCGCGCCGAACAGCACCCGGCCCAGCACGTAGCGGCAGCGCAACTCGCCGCGCCGCTCGCCGGCCCTGCGGGTCGCCGTCAGCAGGGCCGAGGTGCGCTGCTCGAAGTCTCGCTGGTTGGTGCCCGACTCCAGCAGCGGCTCCATCGCCAACAGCAGGTCGGCCGCCGCGAGCAGGTCCTCCCCCGAGTCGTACGCCTGGGCGACTGCTCCGAACATGTCCTCGGCCTCGGCCGACAACCAGGCCACGGCCTCGTCGGCCGAGGAGAAGGAATGGCCGAGCACGCCCAGGCCGGTGAGGTTGTCGGCGATCGCGCTGCCCTCGTACGCCAGCCGGTGGGCCGCGCCCGCCGACGCCAGGTAGAAGCCCAGCAGCCGCCGCAGGGCGAGCGCGCGGGCCGCGGGCTCCTCGGCGTCCTCCGCCTGCCGCCGGGCGAACAGCTTGAGCAGGTCGTGGAAGCGGTAGCGGCCCGGTGCGGGCGCCTCCAGCAGGCTGGCGTCGACCAGCGACTCGATCACGTCCTCGGCCTCGGCCGGGGTGAGGTCGAGCACGGCCGCCGCCGCGAAGACCGAGATGCCCGAGCCCGCCGGCAGCGACAGCAGCCGGAACGCCCGCGCCTGCCGGGCGTCGAGCTGACCGTACCCGAGGGCGAACGTGGCCGAGACCGCCAGGTTGCCGATCTTCATCTCGTCGAGGCGGCGGCGCTCGTCGGCGAGCCGGGGGACGAGCGAGGCCACCGTCCACGACGGGCGGGAGGCGAGCCGGGCCGCGACGATCCGCACGGCCAGCGGCAGGAAGCCACAGGCGGCGACCACGTCCATGGCGGCGGCCCGTTCGGCCGCCACCCGCTCGGGCCCCGCGACCGCCGCGAGCAGCGACAGCGCCTCCTCGGGCTCCATCACGTCGAGGTCGACGAGCCGGGCCGCGGGCAGGTCGGCCAGCTTGCCCCGGCTGGTGATGATCGCGGCGCAGCCGGCCGAGCCGGGCAGCAGGTGCTCGACCTGCTCGGCGTCGCGGGCGTTGTCGAGCAGCACCAGCATCCTGCGCTCGGCGAGCAGCGAACGGAACAGCGCGGAGCGCTCGGCCAGGCCGTCGGGGATCACGTCCATCGGGATGCCGAGAGCGCGCAGGAACGCCACCAGCGCCGTCTCGGGCGCGGTGGGCTCGGCGCCGTATCCCCGCAGGTCGGCGTAGAGCTGGCCGTCGGGGAACAGGTCCCCGGCGAGGTGGGCGACATGGACGGCGAGGGTCGTCTTGCCCACACCGCCGATGCCCGACATCGCCGCGATCGGCACGCCCTCTCCCGCCCCCTCCCCGCGGAGCAGCGCGAGCAGCCTCCGCACCAGGCCCGCGCGTCCGGTGAAGTCGGGCACGGCCGCCGGGAGCTGCGCCGGTCTCGGCATCTCGATCGCGGGGCCGGTCTCGGCCGTCGCGGCGTCATCCTGGACATCCTGGTGCGAGAGCCGTACGGGAGGAGGCGCGGGGGCGAGGGAGGGGTCGGCGGCGAGGATCCGCCGGTGCAGATCGGCCAGCTCGGCCCCGGGCTCGATGCCGAGCTCCTCCACGAGCGCCTGCCGGGTCTCGGTGAAGACCGACAGCGCCTCGGCCTGCCGGCCGCAGCGGTAGTAGGCCAGCATGAGCTGGGCGCGTAACCGCTCGCGCAGCGGGTGTTCGGCGGAGAGCGCGACCAGCTCGGAGACGATCTCCGCATGCCGGCCCAGCTCCAGGTCGAGTTCCATGAGCGTCTCGACCGCGCTCATCCGGCGCTCGGCCAGCCGGTCGCGCTGGTGCTCGGCGTACGGGCCGACAGCGCCGGCCAGCGGCTCGCCCGACCACAGGCGCAGGGCCCCGCGCAGCCGCCGGGCGGCCTCCCCGGCCCGGCCTGTACGGCGGTCGGACTCGGCGGCGCCGCACTCGCGCTCGAAGACGGCGAGGTCGAAGCGGGCGGGGTCGAGCCGCAGCGCGTAGCCCCGGCCCACGGAGGTCAGCAGCCGCGGCGGGGTCCTCGGGGAACGGTCCGGCTCCAGGACGGTGCGCAGGCGGGAGACGTAGGTGCGCAGCGCGCCGAGCGCGCGCGGGGGCGCGTCCTCGCCCCACACGCCGTCGATCATCTCGTCCGGCGTGACCGCGTGGCCCTCCCGCAGCAGGAGCATCGCGAGAATGGAGCGTTGCAAGGGCGTGCCGAGGTCGAGTTCGACGCCGTCGCACCACGCGAGGACGGGTCCAAGCACGGCGAAGCGCAGGCCGTCCGCGGCGGCGTGATCAGGCATGTCGACCTGTCTCCCGATGGCAAGATTTCCGACCAAATGATAGATCGTGTCGCTCGGCGGCAGTAGGACCGAGCGCGTCGGTTCAGTGTGCGTTCAGGTGCTTGAAAGCGGCCTGCAAACCACGGGGAGAGCGCTGAAAGCAGGTTGCAGGCGGGCGGGCCTATCACTGAGGTGCAACCCCGACAGCACCCCGCATCGGGGGATCGTCCTCGAACAGGAGAACCGAAATGCGACGCACCATCACCCTCGGTCTCGCCGCAGCCGCCGCCGTCGCCGCCCTCGGGCTGCCGGCCCTCGCGACCGCCGCCAACGCCGCCCCCGCCTCCGCCGCCTCCGCCTCCCACCACGACGACTGGGACTACGACGGCTGGTGGGGCACCTACTGGTCCTCCAACCACCTCGCCAAGGCCAAGGGCTACGTCGACGTGAACTACGACGACGAGGAGTCGAACCGGGTCCACATCACCGGCAAGCTCTGGGACAACGACAACCGCACCTACAGCGAGGGCGGCAAGTGCGCGTACATCAAGTTCCGCGTGTCGTCCTGGGACGACGGCGAGGACGACTGGTCCTCGAGCTTCAAGTCGTACAAGTACTGCGGCGCCGGCGGCTACAAGCAGATCAACTTCTGGCGCTACGACGTCGCCCAGGTCCAGGCGAGGGTCTGCCAGATCGGTCAGTACAGCAGCTTCCCCGTCAAGTGCGGCTCCTGGCACGACATCTACAACGCCTACGAGGACGACTTCGGCTACGACGCCTGACGACCGTTCCCTCCCGGCACCCCGCATGACGCGGCCCGTCCCTTCCGGGACGGGCCGCTCTTCTCTATGGGCTGATCACGCTGCTTCCGACGCCGCTTCCAGAAGACCCAGCCTCACGCGGAGACGTTCGCGTACGGCCGGCCATTCGGGACTGAGGATCGAGTAGTACGCGGTATCTCGGACCGTGTCGTCGGCGCCTCGGCTGTCCGCTCGTCGCACACCGTCGAGGTGCGCGCCGAGGGCCTCGATGGCGGCCCGGGATCGGGTGTTGCGTACGTCTGCCTTGAGGGTGATCCGGTGAACCTGCCAGGTCTCGAAGGCCAGGGAGAGCATCAGATACTTGCTCTCCCGGTTGACACCGGTGCCCTGGGCCGACGCGGCGAGCCAGGTGTAGCCGATGTCCGCGACGGACGGGACCTCGCCCACCGCGCCCTTCGTACCGGGTGGCCAGGGCATCGGGCCCTGCCAGTACTCCAGGTTCATCAGACGGGTGGCACCGACCACACGGTCGGTGTGCAGCCACCGGATGGCGAAGGGGAGCGTGCGGCCCTCCGCCTGCTCAGCCAAGGCGGCCTCCACGTAGGAGACCATCTCATCCCGGCCAGCGGGAACGCGAGTGAAGGCGTACGTCGAACGGTCTTCACTCGCCGCGGCGACGAGGTCGTCGAGCACCGCGAAGCTGAGCGGTTCCAGGCGCACGGAGCGCCCGGACAGGGTGACAAAAGCGGGCATGAGCACATGATGGGGGCTGCTGACCACGGCTGATACCAAATGACACGAGACATCTTGGCGGGGTATGGGTTAAGGGGTGCGCCCGGAAGAGAAACCGCAGGTCAGCGCCTTGATCCGGGTCTCGCGTGGCGGGCGGCCAGGGTAAAGATTTGGCCAAAGATCCACGGTGCCCGGCGAACGATTCAGCGGAGGGCGACGGGGACGTCCGCGGGCACGCCGAACCAGGTCTCCAGCGCGTTCGCGAGCCCCTCGGCATCGGTGCCGTCCGGGTCCTCGGCCCAGGCGACGAACCCGTCCGGGCGTACGAGAAGAGCACCGGGGGCGTGCGGGTCGCGTATCGCCGTCGTGACGATGGTGACCCGGTCTCCGCAGCCGTCCACCGCCGTGCCGCCGAGTCCGGATCCGCTCTGGCGGACGAGCAGGCCGCGTCCGTCGTGGAGGTGATCGGCGAGCCGTGAGCCGTCCTCGAACTCGTAGTCGGGCGCGCTGCGTCCCACCAGGGGATGCCCGCTGTCGCCGGGCATGTCGTACCGCTGCCAGACGCCCGAGATCTTCTTGACGAAGTAGGTGGTGCCGGCGACCGTCTCGATCAGGTCGGCGACCACCGCCCGCGCCGCCCGCGCGTGGGCGTCGGGACGCATCAGGGCGATCTGGGCGCGCGTCCAGTCGAGCACCCAGGCGCCGATCGGGTGCCGCTCCTCTGTATAGGTGTCGAGCAGCCCTTCCTGCGCCTGCCCTCGTACGACGGCCGCGAGCTTCCAGCCGAGGTTCACGGCGTCGCCCAGCCCCAGGTTCAGCCCCTGCCCGCCGAAGGGCGAGTGGACGTGCGCGGCGTCACCGGCCAGCAACACGCGGCCGAGCCGGTAGGTCGCCGCCTGCCGGGCGTTGTCCGTGAACCGGGTGGCCGTCCTGATCTCCTTGACGACCACGTCGGCGCCCGTGACATGCCTGACCGCGTCCTGCAGTTCCTCCGTGGTCACCGGCGCGGTCCTGTCGGCCCCGCTGCGGGCGACGCCGTCGAAGCGCGCGACGAGGACGCGACCAGGCACCGGGCCGTGGGAGTAGACCCCGGTCGGGGTGGCCTGCCAGCCCACGCCGAGGTGTTCTGTGCCCTCCATCTCCGCGACGGCCTGGTAGGCCGTGATCTCCGGGTCCGTCCCGGGGAACTCGAAACCGGCCAGTTTGCGCACCGTGCTCCTGCCGCCGTCGCAGCCCACCAGCCAGCGGCCGTGCACCGGGCCGCCGGTCGTGGTGACCGTGACCCGCTCACCGTCGTCGGTGAAGCCGGTCACCTCCACGCCGCGCCGCACCTCGACTCCCAGCTCGGCCGCGCGTACGGCGAGGATCTGTTCGAGCTGCTGCTGCGACACCAGACCGATCTCGGCGGCCGGTCCGTGACCGGACAGGTCCGGGTCGTCGGCGTCCAGCCGATCGGCGCTCAGCATCATCCCGGCGAAGTGGCCGGCGAACCTGGGCGGGGTTCGGCGTGGTCCTTCGCCGGGGGCCCGCCCGCGCATGAAGGTGGCCACCAGCTCCAGCGTCCGATCGTGGGCCTCCTTGAGCGCCGGCAGCAGGCCGCGCCGGTAGAGCGCCTCCACGCTGGGCGTGTTCAGCGCTCCCGCCTTGATCGTCGGGTCGATCTCGGTGAGCCGTTCGAGCACCACGACGGACGTCCCGCCCAGTCGCAGCTCGCAGGCCAGCACCAGGCCGACCGGTCCCCCGCCGACCACAACGACGTCGTACGACATCTGTCCTCCCCGTAGTTACCGTTGCTATAAACTTACTGTCGCTATAAGTTTTCAGCAACTAGAGTGAGCTGGGTGACGGAAACCTTGGGGCTGCGGGAGCGGAAGAAGCGGCAGACCCGCTCGCTCATCTCGGACGTGGCATCGGGCCTGTTCATGCAGCGCGGGTTCGACAACGTCACGGTCGCCGAGGTCGCCGAGGCGGCCGGAGTCTCGACCAAGACCGTCTTCAACTACTTCCCCCGCAAGGAGGACCTGTTCCTCGACCGCTATCCGGAGGCGGTCGAGCTGGTCACCCGGGCCGTACGGGAACGCGCCGAGGGGGAGAGCCCCCTCGCCGCGCTGCGCCGACTGTTCCTCGGCATGCTCAGGGAAGGACACCCGCTCGGCGGGATCGCCCCCGGATATCAGGTGTTCTGGCAGGTGATCCTGGACTCGCCCGCGCTCAGGGCCCGGGCGAGGGAACTGGTCGAGGAGTTCGAGGGCGTGCTCGCCGGTCTGTTCGCCGAGGCGGCCGGGGCCGACCCGGCCGAGCCGGCCCCGAGGCTCACGGCCGCCCTGGTGGTCGCCGCCTACCGCGCCGTATACGTCACCAGCATCGACAGGATCCGGGCCGGTGATCCCATGCAGGACGTGCTCGCCGACCGCATCGCCCTGCTCGACCGCGCCTTGGCAGCCGTCGAACGCGCCGTCGCCGCCTTCTGAACAACGCTTGATGCCCCTTTTTCGGGTTGACCTGCTGCTCCAACTATTCGCTTCTGGCGGTTGCTGCAGTGATGAGCGGGTGAAAGAATTCACACAGGTTTTCGAATTCTATGAGGAGGTGCTGTGGATCTGCTCGACTTGGATCCTGAGCGCCTTCGTCGTTCGAATGGTTCTGATAACTCTGACGGCTGGTGGGCTCGGTGGACTTCCGGTTCGCCGTTGTGGTCGTCCGAGGGCTCAGCCGCCCGCGAGCACTTTCCGATCGTCGACCCCGAGGTGCGGCAGGACGCGAACCAGGACACCAACGGTGGCGCGCCCGGTGGCACGAGCGCTGACAGCGCCGGTCGAGAGCGGGCCCGGTCGTCGTGGGTGTTGGTGGGTTCGCTGCGTGAGTCGGCGCAGGAGCTGGCGCTGGCGCCGCTGCCGGATGATGTGGATATCTGTCTGGCCGAGGCGGAGGAGTTGATGGTCGCGCGGGATCGGATCACCTGCGCGTTGGCGGACCGTGTGGGGCGGGTGCATCGTGCGGGGCAGGCCAAGCGGCATGGGCATGCCTCCACCCGTAGTTGGTTGCGCACGGCCGGGGGGATGGGCGTGGCGGGTGCGGGCCGGTTGCTGACCGTGGCGGTGGAGCTGGCCCGTCTGCCGCGGGTGCGTGCGGCGTTTGTGGCCGGGGAGTTGGCGGCGGGGGTGGTGGAGGCGATCTGCACCGCCACCGCCCGGTTGAGCGATGAGCAGGCGGGGTTGGCTGAGCCGATTTTGCTGGAGCTGGCGGGCAAGGCGGGCCCTGGGGAGGTGGCCAAGGCCGGGCGCTACTTGCGTGCGGTGCTCGACCCTGATGGGGAGGAGCGCGATGAGCAGGCCGATTACGGGCGGCGGTTCCTGCGGGTGCGCTCTGCCCGGGGCGGGGGGTTGGAGGGGGAGTTTTATCTGCCGCGGGAGGCGGCCGCGCGGTTGCGGGCCCTGCTGGACGCCTACGCCAAACCCCGTGCGGAGGGTGATGACCGCCCGCCAAGTGTGCGTAACGCCGATGCGTTCATCGCGTTGCTGGAGCAGGAGATCGCCACCGAGCTTTTGGTCCTGGTCAACGCCGAATCCCTCCCCACCGACCCCGAGCCCGAGCACCCCGGCCACGCCGAAGCCGCCGGCCCTAGCGAGGCCGACAACACCAGCGGCTGCACCCCGAGCGACACCGGAAGCGCCGCCGACTCCAGCGAGGCCGACAACACCGGCGGCCACGGCGACCTCGGCACCGCCGCCGACCCCGGTACTGCAGAGGCAGAGGCAGGGGCGGAGGTCGGTGTAGCCGCGGGTGCCGGTGCAGAGAGTGCCGACCGTGCCACCACCGCCGCCCGCGATGCGGAGTCTGTTGGCCCCGGAGCCGGTGAGCGCGGGAGCGGTGAGGAGCGGGCCCGTGAGCGGCAGGCCAGCGAGTGCGGGCCGCGCGACGCCGCGAGCACCGCCGCTGCCGGGGGCGACGGTGCCGCAGCCCGCACTGGAGCGACGCACGCCAGGCGCACGCCCGCACGGCCTACGCGCGGCGGCAGCGGGCATCCGACCACAGCGCCTCCGAACACAGCCCAGCCGGACCCTCCTCCCGAGGACGCACCTGGACATCACACTCACGCCGGGCATCGGCCTGCGGGGGACTGCCGGCATGGGCAGGCCACGCCTGGAGGTCACGGCCACGAGCAGCGAGGATATGGCGAGGGCGGATACGAGTGCGGCGGGGGAGCGCGGTGCTCGTCCGCAGCACCGGGGACGCCGAGACCGGAGCCGGAGACGCCACCGGGTACAGCGCCAGGGACGCCACCGGGAGCGTCACCGGGGGTGCTGCAGGGGGCGTTGTTGGGGACGGCGCCGGGGTTGTTGCTGGCGACCGGGCAGATGCTGCCCGTCTCCAGCGTGCACCGCCTCGCCCGCACCTCCACCCTGGTGCGCCTGGTGATGAATGCCGAGGGGCAGGTGCTCGACATGGGCCGCAAGGTCCGCCTGGCCACCCCCGCCCAACGCCGGGCCGTCTTCGCCCGCTACGCCACCTGCTGGATCGACGGCTGCCCACTCCCGGCCACCATGTGCCAGATCGACCACGCCGACAACTGGAGCACCGGCGGCCTGACCGACCTGAAACTCCTCGGACCGGCCTGCCAGTTCCACAACCGCGACCGCTACCGCCACCCCGACCGCTACACCCGCCACAAGGCCGGCGCCGACCGCTGGGCCTTCACCTACCACAACCCGAACAGGGCCCGGCGACTACAGATCTAGGCGGGCAGGTGCTCACGCGCCGCACGGCGGGGGTGCAGGATGACTCGAAGTACGTTGTGATCGAATCGGGGTGAGGAGGCTGGCGGATGTCACGGTTCATCGGGAAGTTCGCGGTGGTCACCGGCGCGGCGCGGGGAATCGGTGCGGCGATCGCACGCCGGTTGGCCGCGGAGGGCGCGACGGTGGCCTGCGTGGACCTCACTCCGGACGGATGCGCCTCGATCGTGGACGAGATCACCGTCACCGGGGGCAGGGCGGTCGCGTTCGGCTGTGACGTCTCCGACGGCGCTCAGGTCGAGGCGCTGGTGTCGGGGGTGATGGCCGAGTTCGGGCGGATCGACGTGCTCGTGAACAACGCCGGGCTGACCCGCGACAACCTGCTGTTCCGTATGTCGGAGGAAGACTGGGACAAGGTCGTCGACGTGAACCTCAAGAGCGTCTTCCTCATGAGCCGGGCCGTCCAGAAGCACATGGTGGAGCAGCGGTCGGGAGCGATCGTCAACCTGTCGAGCCGGTCGGCGCTGGGAAACCGGGGGCAGGCCAACTACTCGGCGGCCAAGGCGGGCATCCAGGGGCTCACCGCGACCATGGCCATCGAGCTGGGCCCGTACGGCGTCCGGGTGAACGCGGTCGCGCCCGGGTACGTCGCGACGCCGATGACCGAGGCGACGGCCGTGCGGCTGGGGGTGACCCCGGAGGAGCACCAGGCCACCATGGCGCAGGCCGTGCCGTTGCGACGGGTCGGCCAGCCGACCGAGATCGCGTCAGTGGTGGCGTTCTTCGCCTCCGACGACGCGTCGTACGTCACCGGCCAGACGCTCTACGTCAACGGCGGCCCTCGGTAGGGACGCGGCCGCGAGCATGAGGATCGGAGTCTTCCTCGTCGCGGCGGGCTTCCCGGGCATGGCACCCGGGGACGTGCTGCGCGGCACGGTGGAGGCGATCGAGGCCGCCGAGCGGGCCGGTTTCGACGACGCCTGGATCGCCGAGCACCACTTCATGTCGTACGGCGTCTGCCCGTCGGCGGTGACGCTGGCGGCCGTGGCGCTGGGCCGGACCTCGCGGATCACGGTGGGGACGGCGGTCAGCGTGCTGTCCGCCCAGCATCCGGTCGCGCTGGCGGAGCAGGCGGCGATCCTCCACCACGTGTCGGACGGCAGGTTCCGGCTTGGTGTGGGGCGTGGGGGTCCGTGGCTGGAGCTGGAGGTCTTCGGCACCGGGACGGCGAGGTTCGAGCGGGGTTTCCCCGAGTCGCTCGACCTGCTGTGCACGGCACTGGCGAGTGAGGCAGACGGCGGCCCGGTGGCGGCGGACGGCGAGTTCTTCCGCTTCCGGGGAGTCACGATGGTCCCGCAGGCCCGGATGTCGCCGGTCGTCGCCTGCACGTCGGCCGGCACGGTCCGGCTCGCCGCGGAACGGGGGCTGCCCATGCTCCTCGGCATGCACATCGGCGACGACGAGAAGGCGGAGATGATCGCCGCCTACGAGACGTACGGGACAGGCCCGGCGGCGCACATCGGCGCCGCGCTCGGTTACGTGGCGGACACCACCGAGCAGGCCGTACGGGAGATGCGGGAGTCGCTGCCGCGCTGGCTCGGGCCGGGACTGGCCGGGTACGTCCCCGTGGACGGCCGGCCGCCGCCGCGGCGGAACATTCCGGAGTACGTGGACCTGCTGTGCCGGATCCACCCGGTGGGATCGGCGGAGCACTGCGTGGAGAAGATCACCACCACGGCGGCGCGAACCGGGCTGCGGCACCTCATCCTGATGGTCGAGGGCGCCGGAGACCGCGTGCGGACGCTGGAGAACATCGCACGCCTGGGTGCGGAGGTGCTTCCGGCCGTGAGACAGCGAGGGCCGGGGGCGGCGTGAACCGGAGCGCCGCCCCCGGCCGACATCAGGTCAGCAGTCGACCAGTTCCGGGCTCTGGTTCAGGATCTGCGCCCGGGGCGTGACGAACTCCCGGTAGGCCTCGGTGGCCTCCGGGCGGAACACCGCGACGCGGTGGCAGTTCTGGAAGGCCAGCCGTACGCCGAAGTGCCTTTCGAGGGCGCCGCGCATCGCGTCGCTGGCCAGGCAGCGCAGCAACTGACCGCGGGCGGCCTCGTCGGGCGGCGGCACCTGGTTGTCGGCGAAGTCGGCGCCGGACCGGTCCCGCCGCTCCACCAGCGCGGTGATCGTCGCCCAGGCGTACGGCAGCGAGTCGCGGACGCAGGCGACGAAGGCCGCGTCGTCCACCTCACCGGCGCGGGCCTGGTCGAGCAGGTCGTTGGACACGGACAGCGACATGAGCTGTTCTCCTCTCGACGGCGTTTCCCCGTGTCTCCTCGGACAAGCGGGGAACGCAGTTGACGGTATGTCGAACGCGGCGAGCCTCCATCTGGCGCGGAGGCGACACGTTCATGGGGCGGCGACGGCCGGGCCGTAGACGAAGCCGGGGTCGATCTGCGCGGCCAGGTCCTGTCCCGTCGCCCGGTCGGCCCACGCGCGGGCGTTCCTGATGTGGAACTCGGCCGCCTGCCGGCCGAACTTCGGCCAGTCCTTGGGCTGTGCGTCGAGCCGGTCGAGCATGGTGGCGAGGGCCAGGTGACCGGCGGGCTCCAGGTCGTCGAGCGTGAACGGCCGGCCCTGCTCCATGCCGCGGATGGCGGGGGAGTGGCCGAACCACGTCAGCAGGTTGTCTCCGACGTGCTCGCGGAGGAAGTCGATGTCCTCCGGCGAGTGGACCTTGTTGCCCACGACGGCGATCTCGACGTCGAACCCGGCGGCGTGGTCGCGGTACTGCCGGTAGACGCTCACGCCCTGACGGGTCGGCTCGGCGACCAGGAAGGTGAGGTCGAAGCGGGTGAACAACCCGGAGGCGAAGGAGTCCGCCCCTGCGGTCATGTCCACCACGACGTACTCGCCGGGGCCGTCGACCAGGTGGTTGAGATAGAGCTCCACCGCGCCGAGCTTGGAGTGGTAGCAGGCGACGCCGAGGTCGTCCTCCTCGAACGGGCCGGTGACCATGAGCGAGACGCCCTCGACGGAGCACGACGGGAAGAACGGGTCGCCCAGCCGGACCAGTCGTGAGCCGCGCCCGGGCGGGGTCGTCTTGACCATGGACGCCGCGTCGCGGATCAGCGGATTGTCGCCGCGCAGATAGTCCTTGATCTCGGTCAGCATCGCGCCCAGCGGTGCGGGGTGCTCGGCCGCGTCTGAATCCGCACGCGCGGCCAGGCCCAGGGCCAGGCCGAGGTGCTGGTTGATGTCGGCGTCGATGGCGACGACCGGCCCCCTCCGCGTCGCGTACCTCGCGAACAGCGACGACAGCGTGGTCTTGCCGCTTCCGCCCTTGCCGACGAACGCCACTCGCATGAAGGCCCCCAACCAAAACTGAAACGGCGAAATGAAAACCGTTGTCACTTTCACTTGTGCGCCATCATGGCACACACGAGGAGAGCGTGCGTGGATTTCAGGCCGCGGAAGGCGTCGGGACGAGCGAGGGCGGCTGGAAGAGCGCGAGCACCCTGACGAGCGTGGGCCGCAGGGCGTCCCAGTCGGCGGTGGGAGTGGTCCAGGTGAGCACACTCGTCGTCGTGCCCGTGGAGATCACCCGGCGGTACTGGTGATACTCCACTCCCTTGGCCAGGTGGTCCCGCGCCGACGCCTTGCGGGGCGTCCAGGTGAACTCCCAGTCGGCGGAAGGGCCGTGCTCGCCGGTCACGGCCCTGAGCCGGAGCTTGCGATAGGCCTTGGCGGCCGGACGGAGAATCTCCTCCGCCTCGCCGAGCGCGGCCAGGGGATCGGTGCCGCGCTGCGCGGTCACCTCGACCGTGAACGTCGCCCCGCCCTCCCGCGAGCGCCACGAGGTCGAGTAGGGCCTCTCCTCGAGGGTCCAGTCGCGGGGCACACCGGCCCGCCAGCCGGCGTCGGACGTGTGCCACTTCAGCTTCAACCGCCGCGATGGCTGCGCAGAGGCCGACACAGAGGGCGACGCAGAGGCCGACGGGGAGACCGGGGCCGATGGCGTGACGGAGGTGACCGCCCGGGCACCGGCCCGGCTCTCGCCGCCGGGCCGCAGCACCGCCCACCCCCCGACAGCACAAGCGATCAGCACGGCCGCCGCGATCCCGGTGATGAGACGAGTACGGCCGGGGCCCCGGCGTACGGGCTGAGGCGAGGCGGGCGGCTCGATCTCGGCGAGCAGACGGTCGGCCGTCTCCGCGTCGATCCGCCGCCTGGGCTCCCGGGCCAGCAGCCCGGTGAGCACCGCGCGTACTTCCCCCGGCACGTCCTCCGGCGGCCCCTGGCCCCTGGGCGGTCTGCCGGTGACGGCCAGGTGGAGGGTGGCGCCCAGTGACCACAGGTCGGCGGCGACCGTGCGCGGTCCGCCGGCGGCCCGTTCCGGGGCGAGGTACGTCTCGGTGGCACGGCCGACGGGAGGGCCGCTTGGTACAGGATCGCGGGCGAACGCCGGATCGGTGGCCAGCATCGACACGCCGAAGTCGGCGAGCAGCACGCGCCCGTCGTGCGCGAGGAGCACGTTGGCGGGCCGGACGTCGCCGTGCCGTACGCCGGCGGCGTGGGCGTGCGTGAGCGCGGACAGCACCGTGCGGGCGATCCGCGCGGCCTCGGCCGGGGGCAGCGGCCCGTCGCCGGAGACCACCCCGTCGAGCGAGCGCGAGGGGACCAGTTCCGTCACGACGTACGGGGTGTCGCCCTCCTCGGCGACGTCGTACACGGCGGCGATGTGGGGGTGTCGCAGCCGCTCGGCCTGGCGGGCCTCACGGGAGATCCGCTGGACGAGCCGCAGCCGCGCGCTCTCGCCCAGGTCCGGGGGCAGCAGGACCTCGCGGATCGCGACGGGCCGGTCGAGCAGCGTGTCACGGCCCTCCCACACCAGTCCGGTGCGGCCGTGGCCGAGGGCGCGGACCAGCCGGTATCGCCTGACGATGAGCTGCCCAGCAGTACCCATCCCGCCTGCCTCTACGCCACGGCACGTTCCACCTGAATGTGGAGTCTTGCACAAGTACCGGGATCAGAGGGGCGGAAGTGAACCGGTGGCGATGTGGGCGAGCGTGACCTCGGTGAGCGTCGCCTGCTCGTGGTCGCGCAGCGCCGTCCAGACGTCGCCGAGGGGCTCGGCGACCCCGTGGAAACCCTCGCTGTCCTGGGGCGCCCCCTCCATGATGAGGACCACGTCGGCGAGTGTGATCTGCTCGGCCGGCCGCGCGAGCCAGTAGCCGCCCTCAGGCCCGCGCTGGCTGTGGATGAGGCCGGCCCGCCGCATCTGCAGCAGGATGTTGTCGAGGAACCGCCGGGGAATGCGCTGGGCGGCCGCGATCCGCTCGGCCGGGACCGGCCCCGGCGCCGCCGCGGCGAGTTCGGCGGCGGCGCGCAGGGCGTACTGGGTCCGTACGGAAAGCCGCATCTTCTTACGCTGCGTCCATCACAGCGCGAGGGCCAGGGATCGGGCGCCCGGTGCGGGCCTGACGTGCACGGTGTCGCCCGGCCCGAGACCGAGCCGGTCGGCCTGCTCCCGCGTCACCTGGACCCACGCCTCGTGCCCGCCGATCTCCACCTCCACGCGCACCTCGAAACCGAGCCGTACGACGCGGGAGATCACGGCGGGCGAGCCGCCCTCAACGGGGTCCGGGCTGATCTCGACGTCGTGCGGACGGACCAGGCTGCCGCCGATCTCGGTGACCGGGCCCAGGAAGCGCATCACGAACGGGTTGGCCGGGTTGTCGTACACCTCGCCGGGGCTGCCGGCCTGCACGACCTCGCCCCCCGCCAGAACCACGATCGTGTCGGCGACCTCGATGGCCTCCTCCTGGTCGTGGGTGACGAACACGGTGGTGACGTGGACCTCGTCGTGCAGCCGGCGCAGCCACGTCCGCAGTTCCTTGCGCACCTGCGCGTCGAGGGCGCCGAACGGCTCGTCGAGCAGCAGCACCTGGGGCTCCACCGCGAGGGCCCGGGCCAGGGCCATGCGCTGGCGCTGGCCCCCAGACAGCTGGGACGGGTAGCGGTCGGCCAGTTTCTCCAGGTGGACCAGCTCCAGCAGTTCCATGACGCGTTTGCGGATCTCGTCCTTGGGCCGCTTGCGGATCTCCAGCCCGAAGGCCACGTTGCGGAAGACCGTGAGGTGCTTGAAGGCGGCGTAGTGCTGGAACACGAAGCCGACGTTGCGCCGCTGCGGGGACAGCCGGGTGGCGTCGACGCCGGAGATCCGGACCGTGCCGGTGTCGGGCCGCTCCAGGCCGGCGATCACCCGCAGCAGCGTCGACTTCCCCCCGCCGCTCGGGCCGAGCAGGGCGGTGAGCGACCCCGCGGCGACGTCGAGCGACACGTCGTGCAGGACGGGGGTCGTCCCGAACGACTTGTTCACGTCGCGTACCTCAATTGCCATCGATGCGATCCTTCGGGCGCAGGAGCTTGGTGAGCAGCAGGGTGACCACGGCGATCAGGGCGAGGGCCGTGGCGGCGGCGAACGCGGCCGGCTGGTCGAAGTTCTGGAACCGCTCCTCGACGAACAGCGTCAGCGTCTGGGTCTGGTCCACGAGGCGGCCGGAGACCACCGCGACCGCGCCGTACTCGCCGAGCGAACGGGCCAGGCAGAGCACGACGCCGTAGCCGAGGGCCCAGCGGATGCCGGGGAGCGTGATGCGGACGAACGTCTGGAGCCGGCTCGCCCCCAGCGTGTGCGCGGCCTGCTCCTGCTCGTCGCCGAGCTCCTCCAGGACCGGTACGACGGCCCGCACGACGAGCGGCAGCGACACGAACACCGTGGCCAGCACCATGCCGGGGGTGGAGAAGATCACCTGGATTCCCCAGCTCTCCAGCAGGCCGCCGAAGGGGGAGAACCGGCCGTACACGAGGATGAGGGCGAGCCCGACGACGACCGGCGAGACGGCCATCGGCAGGTCGATGAACGCCCCCAGCAGCCGCTTGCCGGGAAACTCGTGGCGGACGAGCAGGAGCGCGGCGCCGACACCGAAGACCGTGTTGGCCAGGACCGCCCAGCCGGCGACCGTCAGCGTGACCTTGAAGGCGTGCAGGGCCGACGGGGAGGCCAGGGCCTCGGCGAACGGTCCGAGCCCGTCTCCGAAGGTCCGCCAGATGATCAGCGCCACGGGCAGCACCAGCAGGAACAGGACGTAGACGACGGCGACCACGCGCAGGACGTGCTTAGCCACGGCGGCTCCCCCAGCGCTGCAGGACGTCGAGCGTGATCAGCGCGACCAGGGCCACCACGAGCAGGACCGTCGAGATCGCGGCCGCGCCGGTGGTGTTGTCTCCCTCGATCTGGCTGAAGATGTTCACCGCGGCGACCTGCGTCTTGAACGGCAGGTTGCCCGAGATGAGCACGGTCGAGCCGAACTCGGCGATCGCCCGGGTGAAGGCGAGGGCGGTGCCGGACAGCATCGCGGGGATCAGGTTCGGCAGGATGACCCGGCGGAAGGTCTGGAACGGGCTCGCGCCGAGGGAGGCCGCCGCCTGCTCCATCTCCGTGTCGAGTTCCAGCAGGACCGGCTGCACCGTACGGACGACGAACGGCAGCGTGACGAACAGCAGCGCCAGCACGACTCCGGCCCTGCTGTAGGCCAGGTTGACCCCGAGCGGGGACTGCGGGCCGTACAACGCGAGCAGGACGAGACCGGCGACGATGGTCGGCAGCGCGAACGGCAGGTCGATGATCGTGTCGAGCACCGCCCGGCCGGGGAAGCGGTCGCGGACCAGCACCCAGGCGATGACCGTGCCCACGACCAGGTTGACCAGGGCGACGAGTGCCGAGGCGCCGACGGTGAGGGTGAGCGCCGCCCAGGCGTCGGGGGTGGTGACCGAGCGCCAGAAGTAGCCGGGCCCCTCGTCGGCCGAGCGCCAGACGACGGCGGCCAGCGGGATCAGCACGATCAGGCTCAGGTACAGCACCGCGGTGCCGAGGCCGGCGGCGGTGCCGCCGGCCACGCGCGAGGAGGGGCGTACGGTGATCGCGGTCACTTCCGCGTCACTTCCCTCGTCACTTCTCGGTAGCCACGCCGAGCTTGCGTTCGATCTCCGCGACCTTGCCGGTCTTCGAGTCGAAGAAGTCGGTCGTGATCTTGTCCCAGCCGCCGAGGTCCTGGATCGTGAACAGCTGCGGAGGGGCGGGCCAGTTGAAGCCGGTCACGCCGTCGGCGACCGGGCGGTAGCCGTTCTTGGCGAAGATCGTCTGAGCCTCGACCGAGTAGAGGTACTTCAGGAAGGCCGCGGCCTCCTTGGGGTGGGCGCTGTTCTTCGTCACGGCCACCGGGTTCTCGATGAGGAGCGTCGAGTCCGGGACCGTGTAGTCGATCTCCTGGTTGTTCTGCTGAGCGAAGATCGCCTCGTTCTCGTACGTGAGGATCGCGTCGCCCTTGCCGCCGGTGAAGGTCTGCAGCGACTTGCGGCCGCTGTCGTCCTGGACCGGCACGTTCTTGAGCAGCGCGTCCAGGTAGGCGAGCCCGG
Source organism: Microbispora sitophila (assembly GCF_014892245.1). NCBI lineage: Bacteria > Bacillati > Actinomycetota > Actinomycetes > Streptosporangiales > Streptosporangiaceae > Microbispora > Microbispora sitophila. The sequence continues at coordinate 251,167 of NZ_JADBGC010000007.1, forward strand.
CTGCCTGGTCGGCGCCCTTGTTCGACTTGGCGCCGTAGCCCGCGAGCAGGTTCCAGCGGGCGCCGCCGGAGGTGAAGGGGTTGGGCGTGATGACCTCGACTCCGGGCTTGACGAGGTCGTCCCAGGTCTTGATGCCCTTCGGGTTGCCCTTGCGGGTGCCGATGACGACGACGGACTTGGTGAGGATCCCCTTGGTGGGACCGGAGTTCCAGTCCGGCGCGACGATGCCGGCCTTCACGAGCCGGGTGATGTCGGTTTCCAGGGAGAACTCGACGATGTCCGCCTTGAGCCCGTTCGCCACGGCGCGGCTCTGGTCGCCGGACGCGCCGAACGACTGGGTGAAGGTGATGTTCTTGCCCTCGGGCGTCTTCTGGAACGCCTTGATGATGTCCTCGAACGCCGCCTGGGGGGTGGAGTAGGCGACCAGCGCCAACTGGACCTTGCCTCCGCCGCCGTTGCCCCCGCCGGCGTTGTCGTCGCCCCCGCAGGCGGTGACCAGGGTGGTCGTCGCCATGACGGCGGCTGCGATGGCCCCGAGCCTGCGCACTCTCATGCCTGTCCTCTATTCCGAGAGATTCCTACCAAGTCAGTCGGTTTAGTCGATATTAAAGACCGTTCCAGGATTCCCGTCAACCCCGATGGGTTTTTGTGATTGTTGTGAAATTTCCAGACAGGACGTGTCGATCAGTGCTAGGAACGTTCGCTATTGAGACATGACCCAAAAGCTCACTGAGGAAGGACCTTCATGCGCGACCCGGCCACCGAGGACGCCTACGAGCAGGACGACTCGTTCATCCGGCCGTACATCGCCGGCGAAGGCCAGTACGGCGGGGAGGGAGACCGGTTCTGGTCCGAGGAGCAGGACGACCGGGCTCTCGGTGGGAGGCCTGGCGACCAGGGCGACGTGCTGTCGGAGGGCTGGCGGCCGGACCAGCCCGCGCAGACCCCCGCCGACCATGCCGACCAGGATGACTACGCCGCCGGACGCACCGCTCGGCTCCGCCCCGAAGACCTGGCGAGCGACGAGGAGACCGGGGACCTGGTGAGCGACGGCGACACCGATCCGCGCGGCTTCCTCGGCTCGGGCTGGCGCAGCGCCCCCGACGCCGACGAGGACGAGGACGAGGGTTCGCGGCGCGGCGGGATGCTGCTGCGGACCGGTCTGATCGCGGTCGGTGTCCTGGGCGCGATCTGGGCACTGGCGCTGTGGGTCGGGCAGCCCTCCGGAGCGGAGTGCGACGGCGGGGCAGGCTGCGCCGCCGGGGCGGGGACCGCCGCGACGGCGCCGGTCTCCCCGGCCCCCACCGACGCCGCACCGACCGAGGCCGCGCCCACCGGGACCGCGCCGAGCGACGCCCCCAGTGACACCTCCAGCGACGCGCCCAGGGCCGAGCCCACGCGGACCCGGCCCGGCGCGTCCGGGACCTCGGCGCCGGACCCGTCGTCCGCGCCCACGCACACGCCCCGGTCTCGCGGGCAGGACCCCGGCTCCCGGACCCCCGCCTCCACGCACCCGTCGCGGTCGCGGTTGTCGATTGACACGCAGGGGCAGTCGCCCGCCGACGAGCACACCGATGAGCAGGCCGAAGGAACGGCCTCGGGAACGGACACGGCGTCCGAGGAGCAGGCGGCCACGGCCCCGACCGCCGCGCCCGCCCCCACTCAGGAGGCGCCGCACCACGGCGGTGGCCTGTTCGGCTGGCTCTTCTGAGACTCGCGGCTCAGGAAGCCGTGCAGCTGTCCTGGGTAGCGTCGAAGCCCTCCACGTCGTCGAGCGTCTTGGGGGGCTTCATTCCCTGCCAGTCGGCCCCGATCCCCAGCACGAGGGTCTGTGTGGTGGCCGTGCGCACCAGGCGGGAGCGCGACTTCTTGAGCTCGCGGAACAGCCGGGACGCCCGGCTCTCGCCGTTCTCCGAGTACGCCACGACGGTCTTGGCGTACGGCTTGGGCGCAGACTCGACCTTGACGATGTGGTAGCCGCGCTGCTCGAGTTCGGCGGCCACCTGGGTGCCGAGCCCCTGCTGCCCGCTGCCGTTGCGGACCAGGATGTGGATCTGCGACTTGGGAATCTTCTGCTCGCCGCTCTTGACGTTCTTGGCGATCTGGTCGGCGGCGACCATCCTGAACAGCCGCTGGGCCTGCGGCTGCACCCACTCGACGCGGCCGGGGTTCGTGACCGAGTAGCGCCAGGGGGTGGTGACGAAGCGGATCTGTCCGGCGGTCAGGCCCTGCGCGCTCATCGCGAGGTCCTTCATGACGCCGATCGTGAGGTCGGGGTCGGTGGTGATCGACTTGGTCACCGCGTCGAGGAAACCGAACAACGTGGCCGGGTCGGTCAGCGTCTCGCCGCTCATGGCCTTCTTGGCCATCGAGGCGAGGAACATCTGCTGGCGCTGGATCCGGCCGATGTCGGATCCGTCGCCGAGCGAGTAGCGGGCGCGGACGTATCCGAGCGCCTGCTCGCCCTTGAGGGTCTGCTTGCCCGCGGGCAGGTCGAGCAGCGCCTTCTTGTCGTGGACGGCCTGCGGCAGGCAGACCTGCACGCCGCCCAGTGCGTTCACCATCGCCTTGAAGCCGGTGAAGTCGACCTTCACGAAGTGGTCGATGTGGATGTCGGTGAGGCCCTCGATCGTCTTCCAGGTGCAGCCGATGCCGCCGGAGTTGAACGACTCGTTGATCATCCCGACGTGCGGCCGCTGGCCCGGCAGGTTGCCCTTGGCCGGGCAGGCGGGGAGGCGGACGAGTGAGTCGCGCGGGAAGCTGATGAGGACCGCGCCGTCCCGGTTCGGGGAGATGTGCGCCACGATGATCGTGTCGGTGCGCTCGCCGGGGAACTTGCCGTATTTGGCGTTGGCGCCGTTGCGCTGGTCAGAGCCCACGATCAGCACGTTGAGCGCCTTGCTGATCTTCTGCGGGCGTGCCTCGCCCCCGAGATCCTTCTGGGTCACCGCCTCGTGCTTCACGTTGCCGCTCAGCTTGACGTAACCGCCGACGGCGAACGTGGCGGCACCCGTGAGCACGCCCAGCGCTCCCGACAGCGTGACCCACAGCCATGCCCGCCATTTGGGCGGCGTCCGGGGCGGCGGCGCCGGGAGGTCCTCCGCCGGGGGCGCGGGACGGACGTCGACGTGACCCACTGTCGTGCTCCTGAGGGTCGGACCAGGCGTTTCTCACCTGGTCGAAAGCCAGTAGCGGCAAACGGGGCCAAGTGTAGCGATCTCTCCTGAACGTCACCTTTCAAACGGAGTAACCACCGTGCCGGAGGCGCGAGTAAGCGCTGTGCAAGTGCTGATCAAGCCCGTCCGCCTATTCCTGTGACGTACGAGGAATCCGGAGGGTTGAGAGCAATGTCGCGTAACGTCTTCGTCGTCGGCGCCAGCGCCGGCATCGTCCTGTTGTTCGCCGGGATCTACGGGATGGGCTCGATCTCCACGATGTCGTGGGGGTTGCCCGCCTTCATCGTCGGGATGTTCCTGCTGATCGGCGACGTCGTCATCCTGGCCACCAGGCTGGTAGGCGGCGGCGGCCCGTCCGGCGGCGTCTTCGGCCAGATGAAGAGCTTCCTGGGCACCGGCAACCAGGACCTCGTCGGCACCGGGCTGCCGGCCACCGCCCAGGTCGCGAGCATGCGGGACACGGGCACCATGGTGAACGACCAGCTCGTCGTCGCCTTCGACCTGCGGGTGCAGCCCGCCTCCGGCGCGCCGTACGTGGTCGCTCACCGGCAGATCCTCCCCCGGCTGCTGATGGGCGCCGTCCTGCCGGGCCGGACGGTCCAGGTGTGGACCGACCCCGCGGACCCGCAGCGCCTGGTGATCGACTGGTCCGCGCTGCCCGCTCAGGCGTGAGATCTAGGCGGGCGGAGCCGTGCTGCCGCGGGTGGTCAGGCGCGGGGCCTCGTCCTCCAGCGGCCTGGCCTCCACGCCGTCGATCAGCGCGAGCAGCCGCTGCGCCGCGTGCGCGCCGTAGGCGGGGATGTCGCGGGTGAGCACGGTCAGCGGCGGGCGGACGACCTGGCAGAGCGGAGAGTCGTCCCAGGCGACGACGGACAGGTCGGCCGGCACGTCGAGCCGCATCTCCTGGGCGACCGACAGGCCGGCCACGGCCATGATGTCGTTGTCGAAGACGATCGCCGTGGGCCGCTCCGGCGAGCTGAGCAGCCGCCGCGTGGCCCGTGCGCCCTCCTCGCCGGTGTAGTCGGTGTGCACGATCGGGCAGGCGTTCAGCCCGAGACCCGCGCAGACGTCGCCGAACGCGCGGTCGCGGATCGCCGTGTGCGACAGCTGGGGCAGCCCGGCGACGCGGGCGATCCGCCGGTGCCCGAGCGCGACGAGATACTCCACCGTCTCGCGTACGGCCGCGCTGTCGTCGGCCCAGACCGGCACGAGGGAGCCGGCGGCCGAGGGGTGCCCGAGGACGACGACGGGCATGCCCAGCTCCTCCACCTGTGGCACGCGGGGGTCGTCGAGGTGGAGGTCGACGAGGATCGCGCCGTCCACGCGGCCCTCCCCCCACCAGCGGCGGTAGACGCCCATCTCGGCCTCGTGGTCGCCCACCACCTGTAGCAGCAGCGCATACGAGCGGGCGGACAGCTCCGCCTCGATGCCGCTGATCAGCTCCATGAAGAACGGCTCGACGCCCAGGAACCGGGCGGGCCTGCACAGGGCGAGGCCCACGGCGTGCGCGCGGGCGCCGTTGAGCGCCCTGGCCGCGATGTTCGGGCGCCAGCCGATCTCGTTCGCGATGGCCAGGATGCGGGCCCTGGTGGCTTCGGACACCCCGGGCTGGCCGTTCAGGGCGTACGAGACCGCGCCCTTGGAGACCCCCGCCTGCCGTGCGATGTCCGCGATGGTCGGTCTTCTCACGTGTCCCCTCGGCTGAACCGGTCCAGTGACCCTCACCTTACTACCGTTACTTTGCCTACATCTTCCCCTATTGACACCGGTGACATCCGGATTTTACGGTCTCGGTACTTATCCGGTTCAGCACCTGAGGCGCGGCGAGGCGAGTGGTGCGGACCGCTGATCATCGGGGCCTGGCAGGAGTGCGGACCCCGCGCGGTGTCGCGTGGGGGAAGGAGAGTCACCATGCGAAACCGAACGCGGTTTCTTATACCGGTGCTGGCAGCCGGCCTGTTAAGCGCGGCCTGTTCGGGAGGCGGGGGTTCGTCCACGCCGACCGGTCCGGCGGGCGGCGCGGCGGGAGGCGGTGCGGCCGCCCCGGCGGGCGGCAGCGGCGGGGCCTTCCCCCGCAACGAGACCCTCTACACCAGCGGCACCCAGTGGGGACCACCCGCGAACTGGAACCCGCTGCGCGAATGGGACTTCGCCACCGGCACCAAGGGCCTCGTCTACGAGACGCTGTTCATGTACGACCCGAACACCGACAAGTTCACGCCGTGGCTGGCCGAGAGCGGCGACTGGACCGGTGACCTGGAGTACACGCTCAAGCTGCGCAAGGGCATCACCTGGTCGGACGGCAAGCCGTTCACCGCCGACGACGTGATCTTCACGTTCGAGCTCGGCAAGATGGGGACCGTCCCCTACCACCCGCTCTGGGACTGGATGAAGAGCGCGGAGAAGGTCGACGACTACACGATCAAGTTCACCTTCACCACGGCCAACTACCAGGAATGGGCCAACCACCTCTACAGCCGGGCCATCGTCCCCAAGCACCTGTGGGAGGGGCGGTCCGAGGACGAGGTGATGAACGGGGTCAACGAGAAGCCCGTCGGCACCGGCCCGTACGCCTACCAGTCCCACGACCAGGACCGCATGGTCTGGGTCAAGCGCGACGGCTGGTGGGCCACGAAGGCGCTGAACAAGGACGTGAAGCCCAAGTACATCGTCGACATCGTCAACTCCAGCAACGAGGTCGCGATGGGCCTGCTGCTGCAGAAGGGCCTCGACCTCAGCACCAACTTCCTGCCGGGCATCGCCAACCTGGTCAAGGGCAGCTTCGGCATCGAGACCTACTACGACCAGCCGCCGTACATGCTGTCGGCGAACACGGCGTGGCTGTGGCTCAACACGACGAAGAAGCCGATGGACGACAAGGAGTTCCGCAAGGCGGTCGCCTACTCCATCGACACCAAGAAGATCGTCGAGGGCGTCTACGGCAACCTGGTCAAGGCATCCGACCCGACCGGCCTGCTGCCGCAGTGGGACAAGTACGTCGACAAGAACGTCACCTCCACGCTCGGCTTCTCCTACAACCCGGACAAGGCCAAGCAGCTGCTCGCCGACGCCGGCTACAAGGACCGCAACGGCGACGGGCTGGTGGAGTCGCCGAGCGGCGGCAAGATCTCGCTCAAGCTGATCGTGCCCGCCGGATGGACCGACTGGATGGAGGCGGCCCGGGTCATCAGCTCAAGCGCCAAGGCCGTCGGCATCGACATCGAGGCCGACTTCCCCGACTACAACGCGCTTGTCGACGTCCGCAACTCCGGCAAGTACGACATGGTCATCAACAACGACAAGCAGCTCGCGAACACCCCCTGGGTGTACTACGACTACCTGTTCCGCCTGCCGGTGCAGAAGCTGCAGACCACGACGAACTTCGGCCGGTACGAGAACAAGCGGGCGTGGGAGCTCACCCAGCAGCTCGACCAGGTCAAGCCCGAGGACGTCGAGGGCATGAAGAAGATCACCTCGCAGCTGCAGAAGATCCAGCTCGAGGACATGCCGGTCATCCCGCTCTGGTACAACGGCCTGTGGTCCCAGACGACCAACTCGGTCTGGAAGAACTGGCCCAGCAGCGCGCCGAACACGCCGAAGTACCCGCCGACGGTGTGGCGCAACTGGCTGGAGATGGGCGGCACGCTCATGCTCACCGAACTCCAGCCGGCCTCCGGAGGCTGATCTTCTCGCGCCCCCCTTCCATCCTGCGTACGGGAGGGGGGCGCCGTTCCGCGACCGGGAGGTCGAATTGCGCCGCTATTTCGGCAGAAAGCTTCTCATCTACGGCCTGACGTTCTTCGTGGCCGTGACCATCAACTGGATGATCCCGCGGTTCATGCCGGGCGACCCCGTGCAGAGCATGCTCTCGCGGGCCAACGTCGCACAGCCGGCGGCCGTCGAGGCCATGCGGGCGCACTACACCGCGATGTTCGGCTTCGACCTGCCGCTGTGGCAGCAGTACCTCAACTTCTGGGGCTCGCTGCTGAAGGGCGACCTCGGCATCAGCATCTGGCTGTTCCCGACGCCGGTGTCCGACGTGATCATCCGGGCGGTCCCGTACACGCTGGGCCTGCTGATCCCGTCCATCCTGCTGAGCTGGTTCGCGGGCAACCGGTTCGGCGCCTTCGCCGCGCGGCGCAAGTGGCTCGACAACAGCGTGCTCCCCGTCGGTTACGTGCTGACCGCCACGCCGTACATGTGGCTGGCGATCCTGCTGGCCTGGGCGCTCGGCATCGTCGCGGGCGTCTTCCCGGTCGCCGGGGCCTACGGCTTCGACATGCAGCCGTCCCTGTCGTGGGATTTCCTCGGCAGCCTCGCCCAGCACTGGTTCCTTCCGTTCGCCTCGCTGTTCCTCGTCGCGTTCGGCGGCTGGGCCATCGGCATGCGCAACATGATCATCTATGAGCTCGAGGCGGACTACGTCAACTACCTGCGGGCGCTCGGGGCGCCGATGCGGCTGGTGCGGCGCTATGCCTTCAGGAACGCGATCCTGCCGCAGGTGACCGGTCTGGCCCTGCAACTCGGCGTGCTCGTGGCCGGCGCGCTGGTCACCGAAATCGTCTTCAGCTATCCCGGGCTGGGGCACCTGATCCTCCAGGCCATCCAGAACCAGGACTTCTTCCTGCTGCAGGGCACCTTCCTGTTCATCGTCATCGGCGTGCTGATCGCCAACTTCGTCATCGACATCGCGTACGTCCTGGTGGACCCGCGCACCCGGACCGGGATGGGAGGAGCGGCGTGAGCGAGGTCCTGCCCCAGCCGCAGCCGCCGACGGCGCGGCGCGAGGCGCTGCACTTCGCGCTGCGCAACCGCAAGCTGGTCGTCGGCACGGTCATCGTCGCCGTGTTCCTCGTGGCCGGCCTGGCCGGGCCGGTGCTGTTCGACCACGGGCCGAACGACTACGTCGGGCCGCCGATGGCGCCGCCGTCCGGGGAGTTCTGGTTCGGCACCACGACGTTCGGCCAGGACGTCTTCGCCCAGTTCGTGTACGGCCTGCGCTCGACGTTCCTCGTGGGCGTGCTCGGCGGCGTGCTGGCGGCGATCGTCGGCATGGTCGTGGGGTTCGTCGCGGGCTACCGCGGCGGGTGGGTCGACGAACTGCTCAACATGCTCACCAACATCGTGCTCGTGCTGCCGGCGCTGGTGGTGCTGCTGATCGTCAACGCCTACCTGGGCGTGCGCAGCATCGGTGTGCAGGCGCTGTTCATCGGGCTGACCTCGTGGCCGTGGGCCGCGCGGGCGATCAGGGCGCAGACGTTCTCGCTGCGCTCGCGCGACTTCGTCGACCTCGCCCGGCTGAGCGGCGTGCGCACCCCGAAGATCATCCTTCGTGAGATCGCGCCGAACATGAGCTCGTACCTGTTCCTGACGTTCATCCTGCTGTTCGGCAGCGCGATCCTGATCGCCGCCTCGCTCGACTTCATCGGCCTCGGACCCACCGAGGGGGTCTCCCTCGGCCTGATGCTCAACAACGCCGCGCGGTGGAGCGCGCTCCAGCTCGGCCTGTGGTGGTGGTTCATCCCGCCGGGCGCCGGCATCACGGCGATCGTCGGCGCGCTCTACGTCATGAACGTCGGGCTGGACGAGGTGTTCAACCCGAAGCTGAGGGAGATGTGACGTGGCGCTGAATGTCACCGACCTCCGGGTCTACTACCGGACGCTGCGCGGCGAGGTGAAGGCGCTCGACGGCGTCACGTTCTCCGTCGCGGACGGCGAGATCATGGGCCTGGCCGGGGAGTCCGGCTCGGGCAAGTCCACGCTCGCCAAGAGCCTGATCCGGCTGGACGGCCGCATGCGGCACGTCGGCGGCACGGTGGAGTTGGACGGCAAGACGATGCCCCTGTCGGACGACACCGGGATGGACCGGTTCCGCTTCCGCGAGGTGTCGCTCATCCCGCAGTACTCGATGAGCGCGCTCAACCCGACCAGGAAGATCGGCAAGATGGTCGGCGAGCTGCTGGACTCACGCGGCGAGCGGCTGGAGAGGGCCGAGCTGGAGCGGCGGCTGGAGCTGGTGGGCCTGTCGAAGGACGTGCTCGACCGCTATCCGATCGAGCTGTCCGGCGGCATGAAGCAGCGAGTCGTCATGGTCATCTCCACGCTGCTGAACCCCTCGCTGCTGATCGCCGACGAGGTCACTTCCGCGCTCGACGTGTCGAGCCAGAAGGCCGTGGCCACGACGCTGCTCGGGTTCCGCGACCGCGGCCTGGTCACGAGCATGATGGTGGTCACCCACGACATCTCGCTCGTCTACCAGATCGCCGACACGATCATGGTGATGTACGCCGGGCGGCTGGCCGAGAAGGCCCCCGCCGAGGTGCTCGTCACCGCCCCGAGGCATCCGTACACCAAGCAGCTCATCTCCGCGCTGCCCGAGGTGGGGGTGCGTTACGAGGACCGCCGGCTGACGGGGATCCCCGGCAACCCGCCGTCCCTGCTCAAGCCGCCCGGGGGATGCCGGTTCAGGGACCGCTGCCCGCTCGCGTTCGACCAGTGCGCCGAGCAGCCGCCGTTCGCCGAGGTGGCCCCCGGCCACTTCGTCGCCTGCTGGAAGGCCGAATAGATGCTCAAGCTGGACGGTGTCTCCAAGATTTACCGCGTCGGCGCGTTCGGCGGGCGCGAGCTCAGAGCCGTCTCCGACGTCAGCTTCGAGGTCGGCGAGGGGGAGGTGGTCTCGCTCATCGGCGAGAGCGGCAGCGGCAAGAGCACGCTCGGCCGGATGATCCTGCGCCTCGCCTCGATCAGCGGCGGCAGGATCACCCTGGACGGCAGGGACATCACCTCGATCAAGGACCGCAAGGAGTACTACCGGCAGGTGCAGGGCGTCTTCCAGGACCCCTTCAGCTGCTACAACCCCGTCTTCCGGGCCGACCGCGTCTTCGCGATGATCAAGGAGCAGTACTTCCCCCAGGCCGGCGCGGACGAGTGGCGAAAGCGCGTGGAGGGCGCGCTGGAGAGCGTGCGGCTCGACCCCGGCAACGTCCTCGGCAAGTATCCCCACCAGCTCAGCGGCGGCCAGCTCCAGCGCATGCTGATCGCCAGGGCCGTGCTCCTCGACATCCGGCTGCTGGTCGCCGACGAGATCATCAGCATGCTCGACGCGTCCACGCGCATCGACGTGCTCAACCTGCTCGCCGACCTGCGGGCGCGCGGCCTCGGCATCCTGTTCGTCACCCACGACCTGTCGCTCGGCAACTACGTCAGCGACCGGACCGTGGTGCTGCGCCACGGGAAGATCGTGGAGATGGGCCGGACGGACCTCGTCTTCGGCAACCCGGCGCATCCCTACACGCGCTCGCTGCTGGCCTCGGTCCCCAGGCTGCACGCCAAGTGGACGGACGCCGTGGTCGAGGACGTGCCCTGCGCCTACCACGAGGCTTCCGAGGACAGCCGGACCCGCCCCGGGCTGGCCGAGGTGGAAGGCGGCCACTTCGTGGCCTGCTCCGGCTGCGCGGGAGCCGCGCTCGAGGAGAAGAAGATTAAGGAGAAAGCGTGAGCTCGTACCGTCCCCTGCACGACGGGTGGACCGTCACCGCCGTGTCGTCGACCGGGCAGCTCCGGCCGGTGGTCGCGGGCCTGCCCGCGGCCGTTCCCGGTTGCGTCCACACCGACCTCCTCGCCGCCGGGCTGATCGAGGACCCGTACCTGGACGACAACGAGGACCGGCTGACCTGGATCGGCCGTACGGCATGGTCGTACGAGACCACCTTCACGTGGGAGTTCAAGGGGGACGGAATCGACGACGACCGGGCGGACCTCGTCTGCGAGGGACTCGACACGGCCGCCACGCTCGTGCTCAACGGCATCGAGATCGGCGCGACGGCCAACATGCACCGGTCGTACCGCTTCCCGGTGCGGCACCTGCTGCGCGCGGGCGAGAACACGCTCAGGATCCTGTTCGACCCGCCGTACGAGTACGCGGAGGCGCAGAAGGCGGCCCTCGGCGACCGCCCGGGCGCGTACGCCGAGCCCTACCAGTTCATCAGGAAGATGGCCTGCAACTTCGGCTGGGACTGGGGGCCGACGGTGGTCACCGCCGGGATCTGGCGGCCGATCGGCATCGAGACCTGGAGCACCGCCAGGATCGCCGAGGTGCGTCCCTTCGCCTCGGCGGACGGCACCGTCGAGGTGCACGTGGCGGTCGAGCGGGCGGCTGAGCGGCCACTCACGCTCACGGCCTCGGTGGCGGGCGTGACCGAGACCGTGACCGTCGCCGCCGGGCAGCGCCGGGCCGTCGTCACGCTGACCGTGCCGGACGCCGACCTGTGGTGGCCGCGCGGGTACGGCGAGCAGCCGCTGTACGACCTGACGGTCCGGCTCGAAGATCAGGAGTGGACCGGGCGGATCGGGTTCCGCTCGGTCGAACTGGACCGGACCGACGACGCCTTCACGTTCGTGATCAACGGGAGGCCGGTCTTCGTCAAGGGCTTCAACTGGATCCCCGACGACTGCTTCCCCAGCCGCATCACCCGCGAGCGGCTGGCCGAGCGGTTCGCCCAGGCGGCCGCCACGGGCGCCAACTGCCTGCGGGTGTGGGGCGGCGGCATGTACGAGAGCGAGGACTTCTACGACCTCGCCGACGAGATGGGCCTGCTCGTCTGGCAGGACTTCCCGTTCGCCTGCGCGGCCTACCCCGAGGAGGGCCGCTTCACGGCGGAGGTCGAGGCCGAGGCCCGCGAGCACGTCGCCCGCCTGGCCCGCCACGCCAGCCTCGTGCTGTGGTGCGGCAACAACGAGAACATCGAGGGCCACGCCGACTGGGGCTGGCAGGACACGCTGGAGGGCCGCAGCTGGGGCGGCGGCTTCTACTACGACCTGCTGCCCCGGGTCGTCGCCGAACTCGACCCGACCCGGCCGTACTGGCCGGGCAGCCCCTACTCAGGGGCCCCCGACCTGCCGCCGAACGACCCGGCCAAGGGCACGATCCACATCTGGACGGTCTGGAACCACCAGGACTACACCCACTACGCGACCTACACGCCGAGGTTCGTGGCCGAGTTCGGCTTCCAGGGGCCGCCGACGTACGCGACGCTGCGCGCCGCGGTCTCCGACCACCCGCTGACGCCGGTCTCCCCGGGCGTGAGCCACCACCAGAAGGCGATCGACGGCAACCTCAAGCTGCTGCGCGGGCTCGGCGAGCACCTGCCCCAGCCGGACGGGTTCGACGACTGGCACTACTACACCCAGGTCAACCAGGCCAGGGCGATGGCCTTCGGCATCGAGCGGTTCCGGGCGCTCGCGCCCTACTGCATGGGCACGATCGTGTGGCAGCTCAACGACTGCTGGCCGGTCACCTCCTGGGCCGCCGTGGACGGCGGCGGGCGGCGCAAGCCGCTGTGGTACGCGTTGCGCCGGGCGTACGCCGAGCGGCTGCTGACCTTCCAGGGCGACCAGGGTGACACGGTGGCGGTCGTCAACGACACCGACGAGCCGTGGTCGGGCGAGCTCGCCGTCGACCGGCTCAGCCTGGCGGGGGAGATCCTGGCCAAGGAGCGCTTCGACGTGTCGGTCCCGGCGCGCGGCACGGCGTCCGTGGAGCTGCCCGAGGGGGTGGCGCGGGCCGGGAACCCGGCGGGCGAGGTGCTGGTGGCCACCCTCGGCGACGTACGCGCGCTGCGGTTCCCGAGCGAGGACCCGGCCATGGACTACCCGCCGGCGGAGCTGGACACGGTGGTCGAGGAGATCGAGGGCGGGCTGCGGGTGCGGGTGACCGCGCGGACGATCGTGCGCGAGCTGGCGATCTTCCCCGACCGGCTCGACCCCCGCGCGATCGTGGACGACCAGCTTGTCACGCTGCTGCCGGGGGAGACCGCGGTCTTCCACGTCACGGGCGGTGAGGTGGATCCCGGCGCGCTCGTCCGTCACCCGGTGCTCCGGTGCGTCAACGAATCCCGTTAGTCTCGGATCGCCCCCGCCCTGACCGCCCGAAGGACGCCTGTGGATCTGCTCACCAATGTCATCAAGGACTACCCCTGGGGTTCCCGGACGGCCATCGCCGAGCTGACCGGGCGGCCCGCCTCGGGGCCGGAGGCCGAGATGTGGCTGGGCGCCCATCCGGCCGCGTCCTCCCGGCTGACCAGGGACGGAGCCGAGACCACGCTCGCCGACGCGGTCGCGGCCGACCCGGTGGGGACCCTCGGTGAGGCGGTCGCCGGCCGGTTCGGGGAGCGGCTGCCGTACCTGATGAAGCTGATCGCGGTGGACGCGCCGCTGTCGCTGCAGGTCCACCCCGACGCCGGGCAGGCCGCCGACGGCCACGCCCGGGGGAACGCGAACTACACCGACCCCTGGCACAAGCCGGAGCTGGTCTGCGCGCTCACGCCGTTCACCGGGCTGGCCGGGTTCCGGCCGCCCGAGCAGTCGGCGATGCTGGTCGAGCGGCTGCACGTCGACGCGCTCCGGCCGGTGGTCGCGACGCTGCGCGGCGGTGACGTGCTCGGCGCGCTGCGGGTGCTGCTGGAGTGGCCGGGCTCCCGGAGGGAGCTGGTCGAGTCGGTGGTGTGGGCGGCCTCCGCCTGCCACACGCCCGACTACGCGCTGGTCGTACGGCTGGCCCGGCGCTACCCGGAGGACCCGGCCGTGCTGGCGCCGCTGCTGATGCGCCGTCACACGCTGGCTCCCGGCGAGGCGCTGTTCCTCGGGGCCGGGGTGCTGCACTGCTACCTCGACGGCTTCGCCGTGGAGATCATGGCCTGCTCCGACAACGTGCTGCGGGCGGGCCTGACCGGCAAGCACATCGACGTGGAGGAACTGCTGCGGATCACCGATGCCGCGGCGCAGCCTCTGCCGGTCGAGCCGGTCGGCGGCGCGTACGTGCCTCCGGTCCCGGAATTCCTGCTCCGCAGGATCGCGCCCGGCGCGGGCGAGGCGCTCCCGGGAGGTCTGCCGAGGATCGTGCTGTGCACCGAGGGTGTCGTGAACGTGGACACGGCCGGTTCGGAGGTCAAGCTGCGCCCGGGTGAGTCGGTGTTCGCCGCCGCGTCCGAGGGGCCCGTCGAGATCGGCGGGGACGGCGTCGCCTTCTGCGCCGAGCCCCACCTGTGACTCACTTAGCGTGATGTTTGTCCTACGCCGCGTGATGTGACCACGTCCCGCGGGTAAGAGCCCCTCATCGTCAAGCGCGGCCCGATGAGGGGGATCCATGGGGCGCTTCAGGGTTGCCGGCATCGCCGCGGCGTCGTTGGGGGCGGTCGCGCTCTCCGCCTGCGCCGCCGGTGGGGGCAAGCACATCACGCACGCGAGCCCGGCCGGTCACCAGCAGAAGAACGCGGCGGCCGAGGCGGCGCTGCGCAAGTCCGAGACGGCCGCCGCCGCTCAGGTGAAGGCCAACGAGCTGGGGCAGGTCCCGGTGCTCATGTATCACCGGATCGTCAAGAACCCGCCGCCGGGCGACGACCGCAGCCCGAAGGACTTCCGCGACGAGCTGGAGCGGCTCGCGGCGGAGGACTACGTGCCGGTCACCGCGGCCGAGTATGTCACCGGAAAGATCGACATTCCGGCGGGCAAGCACCCGGTGGTGCTGACCTTCGACGACTCCTCGCCCTCCCAGCTCACGCTCGACGGCATGGGCAATCCGGCGCCGGACTGCGCGATCGGCATCCTGATGGACGTCGCGAAGAAGCACCCGGGCTTCCGGCCGGTGGCGACCATGTACGTGATCAAGGACCTGTTCGGCAAGGCCCGCCAGGAGGAGCAGATCCAGGTCCTGCAGTGGCTCAAGGACCACAACTTCGACATCGGCAACCACACCCGCGACCACCTCAACCTGCTCGGCAAGCCGAAGGACCAGGTGGAGAGCCAGATCGCGGCCGGGCAGACGCTGATCACCTCGCTGATCAAGACGCCGCCGGTCACGCTCGCCCTGCCGTACGGCAACCAGCCGCACGAGAAGAAGTGGGCGCTGCAGGGGGCGTCAGGCGGCACCCGCTACGACTACAAGGGCGTGTTCCTCGCGGGCTACACGCCGGCGCCGTCGCCGTACACCAAGGACTTCGACCCCGTCGGCATCCCGCGGATCAGGTCGAAGGAGAAGGTCGGCGACTGCAAGAAGTTCTGCTCGATGGCGTGGCTCGACTGGCTCAAGGCCAACCCGACCGACCGCTACACCTCGGACGGCAACCCCAACACGGTCGCCTTCCCGAAGTTCAAGGCGGCCTTCGTCGCACCGTCGTTCACGTCCCGTGCGCTGCCGTACTGACGGGATGGATGACCGTGCGGGGGCGGCTACCCTGCCAGCATGGACGACGCCACCGCCGACGCCACCGCCCAGGGACGGCCGGTCACCGCCGTGTCCGCTGAGCCGGACGCGGCCGCCCTGCGCGGACTCACGCCGCGGCTGATCGGCCCGGAGATCATCGCGGTCTTCGCGGTCTCGCTCGGCGCCAGCGCCCTGCTGTCGCTCATCCGCCTCATCGGCGCTCTGACCGCGCCGAAGGACCTGGGCGACCAGCACGCGGTGCTCGTCGGCTCGCTGGCCCCCGGGCGCCCGTGGCTGGACCTCTCGCTGCACCTCGCGGGGATCGCGGTGAACGTGGCGCCGGTGGGGCTCGTCGCCTACCTGCTGGCCCGATCGGGCGAGTCCATGCGCACGATCGGGGCCGACTGGCGCGAGCCGGGGCGTGACACCCTGCGCGGCGCCGCGCTCGCGGCGGTGATCGGCGGCAGCGGACTGGTGTTCTACCTGTTCGCCTTCCGGTCCGGGTTCAACCTGAACGTCGTGCCCGACAGCCTGCCGGACATCTGGTGGCGCATCCCGGTCCTGGTCGCCGAGGCCGCCCAGAACGGCGTGCTGGAGGAGGTGCTGGTCGCCGGTTATCTGCTGCACCGGCTACGGCAGCGCGGCTGGTCGCCGTGGCGCGCGGTGGGGGTGTCGGCCGTCCTGCGCGGCTCCTACCACCTCTACCAGGGCTTCGGCGGCTTCGTCGGCAACATCGCGATGGGCCTGGTCTTCGGCCGGCTCTACCAGCGCTGGGGGCGGACCATGCCGCTGATCGTCGCGCACACGCTGATCGACGTGGTCGCCTTCGTCGGGTACGGCGTGCTGCGCGGCCGCGTCTCCTGGCTGCCCTGACGCTGCCCTGATCTCCTGTCTAATCGGGCGGAATGCGTTCTCTCCGGCGCGCCTGATTGATTTGGGCCCGATCCCGGTGCATCGTTGACGGGCCGCCGCACGTCTGGATCCCCCCGGGCAAAACCGGCCTGTCCTGGCCGAATTTTTCATTCGGGGAATTCCATGAGGCGTTTATCGACACGCATTCCATATCCGGCGCGCCGTCGCGCCGCTGTCGACCGCCGGCCCGGGGGTCGCACCCGGCCGCCCGGTCGCGGGCGTCCGGTCAGCCTGCCCTACCGGTGCCGTGTGGGAGGCGGATCCGCGAGCCGGAACTCCGCCGTGCCCGTCACCGCCAGTGCTGACGATACGAGTGCCGTGACCGTGCGCGCGGCCCCGCCCGTACGGCGCGCTCCCGGGTGCACCGGGTCGTGGGCGGAGGTCCCGCCGAGGCGGCAGACGAGCGTCTTATTACCACCGGTGCCGAGGGCGCGCTCCGATCCGTTATGTCCCGCACGCCGGGTGCCCGCAGGGGCGCCCGGCGTGTCGTTATGCCGGAGACTCAGCCGGAGCTCAGGCGAGGCAGCGCAGCGCGCCCCGGACACGGGCATCGAGAGGATGCCCGGCGGGCAGACGGCCGACCGTCGCCTCGACGAACTCCTCGGGGGAGAGATCGGCGGTCAGGCCGTCGTCCACCTGCACCTGCAACCGGCCGCAGGCGTGTTCGATCCGCGCCTTGGACCCCTGCTCCTCCAGCACGAACTCGCCTACCCTGACCCGCCAGCCGAGGCGGTCGCCGGCCTCGTCCGCCGTCACCGGAGCCCCGACGTCGTCGGCGTGTGTGGCGTACTCCGAGTCGTAGTGGAAGGTCTGGAGACCGGCCGGGTAGGGGCCGGCCGACGTGTGGAGCGTGCCGTCGCGGCCGAGGGCGCGCATCCGCCTCCGGGTCTCCCTGTTCTTGGTCCGCCACTCGTCGAGCACCTGCTCCACCGGCAGGCCGTGCCGCTTGCGCACGCACCACTCGTTGAAGCCGTCGAAGCCGCCGCGCACGCCCTCGTGTTCGAGCAGCTCGTAGAACCCGTCGATGTCGTCGTCCAGGCACGCGTGGTTGTACAACTCCTCGCCGGCCAGGTGCGCGAGCACGTCGCGGACCGTCCAGCCGTCGCACCGGGAGGGGCGGTTCCAACCGTCCTCATCGAGAGAGGAGAAGAAGCGGTCCAGCCGCGCCGCCTCGGTGTCGAAGATGTCGAAGGGGTCGAGCCCCGCCAGTTCGTCCCGTGCAGAGGTCATGCCTGAGCCGTACCCTGACCCGCCTCGCCCTCACTTCGCGGCGGTACGGCGGACGACATCGGGTGGTGTCGGGACATTTCTCTGATAAGCCGGACATTTAAACCTGCGGCGGCCTCAACAATGCGCAGGGGAAGGGAAAGATCGGGTCTTAGCTCGTTTGTCCGGTGATCTGCGCGGAAACCCCGAGATCGGTAAGCACAGTGGCTGTTCTGTGGTTGTTCTAGGGGGAAAACGAAATGGCAAAAAGCACGAGCGTCGCCGGGATCCTCGCGATCGGCGCCGTCCTCGCCGGGGGAGCCGTGATCGCGAGTGCTCCTCTCGTCGCGGCTCCGGCGGGGGCCGCCACGATGTCCGCCAGGATGTTCGCACAGCACGGCCTCGTCCGGTTCGGCCATCCGCACTCCCGGGGCCAGCGCAACCGCCAGAAGAACGGACATCGGCACAACCAGCGGCTGCGGGAGCAGCAGCGCCAGCACCAGTTCCTGATGCGTGACCTCACGCTGGTCCTCGTCCCGTTCCAGAAGGAGGAGACGGACGCGCGGGCCCTGCCGTACAACTGGCAGAACGACAGCGTCTCCGCCCTGCAGTTCGCCGATCAGGACCAGCTGGCCGCCATGCTGGACACGCCCGAGACGGTCGAGATCAACCGCGACGGCCAGGAGGAGAACAGCAAGACCACGGTCGCCCCGCAGACGGAAAAGCACGACGTGGATCGCTCCGTCGACGTGGACGCCAAGGTGGACCGCAAGGACGACGGCAAGCAGGACGGCAAGCAGGACCGACCGGCGCCCCGGCCGCACGTCGATCCCGGCAAGCGGCCCGTCGACGTGACGCCCACGCCCCCCGCGTCGAAGCCCGACCCGGCGCCGGTGGTGAAGCCGGTGGTGAAGCCGGCGCCCGCGCCCGCGCCGAAGCCCGTCGTGAAGCCGGTGGTGAAGCCCGCGCCCGCTCCCGCGCCGAAGCCCATCGAGAAGCCGGCCCCGGCTCCCGTGCCTGCGCCGAAGCCCATCGAGAAGCCGGTCGTGAAGCCGGCGCCCGCGCCCGCGCCGATGCCCATCGAGAAGCCTGTCGTGAAGCCGGTGGTGAAGCCCGCGCCCGCGCCCGCGCCGAAGCCCATCGAGAAGCCGGCCCCGGCTCCCGCTCCCGCGCCGAAGCCCATCGAGAAGCCTGTCGTGAAGCCGGTGGTGAAGCCCGCGCCCGCGACGTGCGCTCCCGCCTGTTCGCCCGGTCTCCTCTCCTTGCCCCTGACCCTCTCGCTCACGGCCAAGGTGTCCCTCGCGGCGGACGCGGGTGCGAGCACGGCCGCGAAGCCGGCCACCGTGACCACCGGGGCCTGCGTGCCGTTGAGCGCGAGCTGATCCGTCAGGCGTCCCTGCGGGCCAGCAGGACGGCGGCCACCGCGTACGGCACCGCCACCCAGGCGGCCATCACCGCGAGCGCGGCGAGCGGCGACAGGAGCGCGCCGCCGAGCGACTGGGGGTTGCCGGTGCCGGCCAGCTGGCCCGCGAGGGCGCCCGGAAGGATCGAGCCGATACGTTCGTTCCAGGGCGCCGGGATGTTGTTGACGATGATCGGGACCACGTACCAGACCGCCACGAGTGTGGCGACGGCGGCGACGGCCGATCGTGTGATCGCGGCCAGGCACAGGCCCAGCAGTGCGAACATCGTGATGGACAGGCTCAAGGCGAGGAAGAGCGGCATCTGGCGGCCCAGCGCCTCGGCCGACTGCCCCCGGATGGGCCGGTCACCGATGATGAGCCGCCCGGCGGCGTACGTCGCGAGCACGGCCGCGAGCCCCGTGCAGAAGGCCACGACCGCGACGACGCCGGCCTTGGCGGCGAGCACCCGCCCGCGTGACGGCAGCACGGTGAACGTGGTGCGGATCATGCCGGTGCCGTACTCGCCGGAGAAGGCGAGGACGCCCAGCACGGCCAGGCACAGCGAGGCGAGCCAGTTGGCGAGCTCGGGCAGCGACGACACCTCGAGGCGGTCGCGCTGATCCGACGGCAGGCCGTCCCACAGGTGGGCGGCGTACCAGGCCAGCAGGGCCATGAGAGCGACGACGACGCCGACGACGCCGAGGACGAGGGAGGTGGATCGAAGGGTGCGGAGCTTGAGCCATTCGGCGGCGAGGGCGTCGATCACCGGTCCGCCTCCTCTGCCGTGAGCCGCATGTAGGTCTCCTCCAGGGAGGCGCCGCGCGGGGTGACCTCGTGGAGGGGGATCGCGTACCGGGCGGCGAGGTCGCCGATCTCCGCAGGGTCGAGGCCGCGCACCGACAGGCCTCCGCCGTCCTCGGCCGTGACCGTTCCGCCCGCGGACGACAGCGCGGCGGCGAGGTCACCGGCGCGGCTGCTGCGGACGAACACGTCCCGTACGGCGGTCAGCTCCCGCATCGGGGTGTCCGCGATGAGCCGCCCACGGCCGATGACGACCAGGTGGTCGGCGGTGAGCTCCATCTCGCTCATCAGGTGGCTCGACAGGAGTACCGTGCGTCCCTCGGCGGCGAGGCCGCGGAGCAGTTCGCGGATCCAGCGCACGCCGTCCGGATCGAGGCCGTTGACCGGCTCGTCGAGCAGCAGCACCGCGGGGTCGCCGAGGAGCGCGGCGGCGATCCCGAGGCGCTGGCGCATGCCGAGCGAGAAGCCTGCGATCCGTTTGCGGGCCACTCCGGCCAGGCCCACCTGCTCGATGACGGACACGACCCGGTCCCGGCCGATGAGGTTGGCGCGGGCCATCCAGCTCAGGTGCCCGAGGGGTGTACGGCCGCCCTGGACGGCGCCGGCGTCCAGGAGCGCGCCCACCTCCCGCATCGGGTGGCGGAGACGGTCGTAGCGGTGGCCGCCCACCAGCGCCTCGCCGCTCGCCGGGCGGTCCAGGCCGAGGATCACCCGCATGGTCGTGGACTTGCCCGCGCCGTTCGGCCCGAGGAACCCGGTCACGCGGCCTGGTTTCACGTGGAACGTCAGCCCGTCCACGGCGACCGTGCGGCCGAAGCGCTTGGTCAGCTCTCTGACTTCGATCATGTCTCGACGGTCTCGCGGGCCGCCCGTCCCCCGCGTCGGAGCGCGGTGCGATTCGCCGGACACATCTCCGACCGTGGCATGACAGACCGGGGCAGGAGGCGGGCGTGCGCGCGTATGGCTAGCGTGGGCGCGTGGACGATCCGGACGTACGGCCGTTGTTCCCCCGGCCGCTGCGCCCCCGCGAACTGGTCGCGCTCGACATGCTGGCCGCGCTGGGGTACGCGTTCGTGCTGGTCGTCAACTCCCGAGACGTGCATCACCCGGCGGCCTGGGCTCTGATCGCCGTGATGACGCTGCCGCTCGTGGTCAGGCGGCGGTGGCCGCTGCCGGTCTTCTGCCTCGTCGCGGTCGCGTCCGTGGCGGCCATGGCGCTCGGCGTCGCGCGGGAACCGCTGGCCGCCGCGGCGTACGCGCTCTATCCGGTCGCGCTCACGACGCGGCGGCGCCGGTGGGAGCCGACGGCGGCGATCGGTGCGCTGACCGTCGGGGCGCTGCTGCTGGCGGTGCTCGGCGGCGTGGCGGCCGATCCGGAGGTCAGGCGGATCGTGGAGACGGTCGTGCTCGGCTCGCTCGCGCTGGGCGGCGCGTGGACGATCGGCCGGGCGGTGCGGGAGCGCCGGGCGTACGCCGCGCGCCGGGCCGAGCAGGCCGCCGAGCACGCGGTGACCGAGGAACGGCTGCGCATCGCCAGGGAGATGCACGACGTGGTCTCCCACACGCTCAGCCTCATCGGGGTCAAGGCCGGGGTCGCCGCGCATGTGGCCGACCGGCGGCCGGAGGAGGCGCTGGAGGCGCTGCGGGTCATCGAGACCACGAGCAGGCAGGCGCTGACCGAGATGCGGCACATGCTCGGCGTGCTGCGTACGGCCCCCGGAGCCGACACCGGAGCCGACACCGGAGCTGGCACCGGCGCACTGTCCCCGGCGCCGGGCCTCGCGGCGCTGCCGGACATCGCCGAGCGTGCGGCGGCCGCGGGCGTACGGGTGGAGCTGGACGTGCGGGTGACGGACGGCCTGTCCCCGGCGCTGGAGCTCGCGGTCCACCGGATCGTCCAGGAGGCCGTCACCAACGTGGTCAGGCACGCGGCCCCGGCGGCCTGCCGGGTCCTGATAGACGACGAGGCAGGACAGGTGCGGGTCGAGGTGACCGACGACGGGCCGGGCCGCCGGGTCCTGCCCGCAGGTCCGCCGGGACACGGCCTGATCGGCATGCGCGAGCGCGTCACGGCGTACGGCGGGGTCTTCACGGCCGGTCCGCTGCCCGGCGGCGGGTTCCGCGTGCTCGCACGCCTGCCGCTGGAAGAGGAGAGGACGTGATGAACGAGCCCGAGCCGATCCGGGTGCTGCTCGCCGACGACCAGGAACTGCTGCGCGGCAGCCTGCGCCTGCTGGTCGACAGCACGCCGGGGCTGGTCGCGGTCGGCGAGGCGGGCACCGGCGCGCGAGCCGTCGAACTGGCCCGCGCCGAGCGTCCCGACGTCGTGCTGATGGACGTGCGCATGCCCGGCATGGACGGCATCGAGGCGACCCGGCGTATCTGTGCCGAGTTATGCGGCGTGAAGGTGCTGATCCTCACCACGTTCGACCTCGACGAGTACGTCTACGCGGGGCTGCGGGCCGGGGCGAGCGGGTTCCTGCTGAAGAACACCCCGCCCGCCGATCTGCTGGCGGCGATCCGCGTGATCGCCGCGGGCGAGGGGCTGCTGGCGCCGAGCGTGACGCGACGGCTGATCGCCCAGTTCGCCCATTTCGCCCGGACCGCCGCGGACCGGCCTCGGCCCGGCCCCTCGCTCGACGGGCTGACCGGCCGCGAGCGGGAGGTGCTCACGCTCGTCGCGCGCGGCCTGTCCAACCTGGAGATCGCCGCGCACCTGCATGTCAGCACGGCCACGGTGAAGACCCACATCGGTCACCTGCTCGCCAAGCTCGGCGCGCGCGACCGGGCCCAGCTGGTCATCGCCGCCTACGAAGGGGGGCTCGTCTCCACGTCACGGCCGCACCCGTGACAGGGTGGAGCCCGTGGAAGTCTTCGATGTGATCGTGATTGGCGCGGGTCCGACGGGAGAGGTCGCGGCGGGACGGGTGGCGGCGGCCGGCCTGAGCACCGTCATCGTGGAGAGCGAGCTGGCGGGAGGGGAGTGCTCCTACTGGGCCTGCATGCCGAGCAAGGCGCTCCTGCGGCCGGTGGACCTCGCGGGAGAGGTTGGCAGGGTCACGGGGCTGCGGCTGGCCGGCGCAGTCGAGGGCGGGCCGATCGACGCCGCCGCGGTGCTGTCCCGGCGTGACGCCGTGGTCTCGCACTACGACGACGCGGGGCAGGCCCGGTGGCTCGACTCGGCGGGCGTGACGCTCGTACGCGGCACGGGACGGCTCGCCGGCCCCCGGCGGGTCGAGGTCACGACGGCCGACGGCGGCACCCGCACGCTCGTCGCGAACCACGCCGTCATGCTGGCCACCGGGAGCCGCCCGGTGATCCCGCCCGTGGCCGGTCTGGCCGCGGCCGAGCCGTGGACGAACCGTGAGGCGACCGGGGTGCGTGCCGTACCGGAGCGGCTCGTCGTGATCGGCGGGGGCGTGGTCGCATGCGAGATGGCCCAGGCCATGCGCGGGCTCGGGGCCCGGGAGGTCACGATGCTCGTCCGGGGCGGCGAGTTGCTGACGAGGATGGAGCCGTTCGCCGGGGAGATGGTCGCGCGGTCGCTGGCCGACCAGGGGATCGACATCCGCACGCACGAGAGCGCGGAGAAGGTCGAGCGGCCGGAGCCGGGCGGCGAGGTCACGGTGCGGCTCGCGAGCGGGGGGACGGTCACGGCCGACGAGATCCTGGTCGCCGCCGGTCGCCGGTCCGCCACCGGCGACCTCGGCCTGGCCTCGGTCGGGCTGCCGGAGTCCGGTCCGATAAAGGTGGACGAGAGCATGCGGGCCACCGGCGTGGCGGACGGCTGGCTCTACGCGGCGGGGGACGTCAACGGCCTCGCGCTCCTCACTCACATGGGCAAATACCAGGCGCGGGTGGCCGCGGACGTGATCGTCGCCCGTGCCCGGGGCGAGGCGGACGACCGGCCCGGGATGCGCGACCGCGCGGACCGCGCCGGGGCGCCGCAGGTGGTCTTCACCGACCCGCAGGTGTGCGCGGTGGGCCGCACGGAGGCGCAGGCCCGCGCGGAGGGCTTCGACGTGCGGGTCGTGGAGTACGACATGGAGCAGGTGGCCGGTGGCTACCTCCTCGGCGACGGCTACCGGGGCAGGGCCAAGGCGGTGGTCGACGAGCGCCGCCGGGTGCTGCTCGGCGTGACGTTCGTGGCCCCGGGGGCGGCCGAGCTGCTGCACGCCGCGACGATCGCGATCAACGCCGGGGTGACCCTGGACGACCTGTGGCACGCCGTCCCGGCGTACCCGACCGTCAGCGAGGTCTGGCTGCGCCTGCTGGAGGCGTACGGGCTCTAGAGACTGATGACCGCGGGGTGGCGCGGGTCCTCGACGCGGACGGCCACGTCGGCGGCCCGCACCGGGCCCGTCTCGTGCTCGTACCGCTCGTAGGCGGGCAGCGTCCACCGCTCCTCGGGCGGCGTACGGCGGGCCAGCGCGGCGGCCGACATGGCCAGGTGGACGGTCAGGTCGAACGGCAGTCCGCGCCCGAGCAGCAGCGCGCCGTCGAGCAGCACCACCCCGCCCGGCTTCAGCGTCACGTAGTCCGCACGGGTGGCCCGGTCGCGCACGCTGTCCCACAGCGAGGGCAGCACCCGGCCCGTACGGCCCGGCTCCAGCGGCCCGAGCACCTCGCGGGTGAGACCGCTCACGTCCAGCCACTCGTCGTAGAACACGTCGGGATCGGTCCGGCCGAACTCCAGCCGCAGCGAGGCCGGGCGCAGGAACCCGGCCGCGGGCACCCGCAGGACGTCCCGGCCGCGCAGGCGCAGCGGCTCCACCAGGTCGTCGGCCAGCCGTCCCGGTTCGGCGGCGGGAGCGCCGTCCACCGCGACGCGCACCCACGCGTCGCGCGGCCGGTCGGCGATCAGGTCGGCGAGTTCCTCCACGAGCAGGGACGGGGAGACGGGACGGGCACGCACGCCCCCATCATTTCCCACGGAGTGACCAAGGTCCCCCCGGGGCGGGGTCAGGTAGCCCTGGGTACATGACCTGGGTCGCGGCGATCTTCACTCCGGTGGTCCTCGCCTACCAGGCATGGACCTACTGGGTGTTCCGCCGCCGTCTGACGGTCACCCGCTGACGCACGCGAGAACGCCCGCCCCGGGAGACGAGGCGGGCGTTCTTCACGTGCGTTATCGGTTGAGCCGGCGGCCGGAGATCTGCTCGGGGTCCATCACGATGAAGTGGTCGCGGGTTCCGGGCACCCACGGCGTGAGCGGCAGCGCGGACAGGCGGGCGATCTCCTCCGGGTCGGAGACCGCGCGGGCGTGCCCGACCGCGGTCACCGACCAGCCCGTACGAAACGTCGCGTCGAAGTCGTCGGCCTCGAAGGCCACGACGGCGTTGCGCGCCGCGGCGGCGAGCTTGGAACCGGGGGCGGTGCGGATGACGATGTTCCCGTCGAGCAGGCAGAAGTTGACCGGCTGGACGGCGGGGAGGGCACGATCGGTGAAGACGATCCTGCCGATGGGGGTGGAGGCCAGCAGGTCCAGGCATTCCCCTCCGCTGAGGATCTCCAGGCCGGCCGAGTCGAGCTTCATGTCTGCAAGCCTGAGGGATCGACCGCCACGCGGGTTAGGGACGAAGGTCCCGTTGTCGACGTCGATCGGCCCGGCTCAGCTCTCCTGCCCGGCCTTGAGGCGGGCGGCGAGCGCGGCGGCCTGGGTGCGGCGCTGCATGTCGAGCTTGCTCAGCAGGTTGGACACGTAGTTCTTGACCGTCTTCTCGGCCAGGAACATCCGCTCGCCGATCTGGCGGTTGGTCAGGCCCTCGCCGATCAACTCCAGGATCTGCTTGAGCACGTAACCGGCCGCCCCGGCCTGACCGCGGTGAACAGCGCCTCGTCGTCGGCGTAGGAGGTCAGCATCAGGCAGGCCAGACCGGGCACCTTCGAGCGCACCTCACGGCAGACGTCCACCCCGCTGCCGTCGGGCAGGCGCACGTCGAGCACCGCCACGTCGGGCCGCAGCGCGGGAATGCGGGCCACGGCCGACTCGGCCGTTCCCGCCTTGCCGACCAGCTCGACGTCGTCCTCGGCGTCCAGCAACGCCGCCACCCCACGCCGTACCACCTCGTGGTCGTCCACCAGAAACACCCGAATCATGACCTGGACGTTAGCCGTACTTTGACGGCCGTAACAGTGACGAAGGTCCCTACGAGTGGCGGGACAGGCGGCGCAGGGCGCTCCTGATCCTGCCGCCGAACGGCGCGCGCCGCCGAGGCTGGGCGTCGCGGGCCACCCGCAGCTCCGCGAGGGCCGTGATCGCGTCGGGCCGTTTGGCCGGTGTGGGGTCGCGCATCCGCCGTACGAGGTCCATGACCTCGGGGGCGACGCCGCCGGCGTCCGGCTCGGCGTCCACGCCGGGCGCGGGCAGCTCGCCGGTGAGGAGCTGGAAGGCGATCACCCCGGCCGAGTACACGTCGGCGGCGGGGGTCATCCGGTCGGGGCGCGCCCGGCATTCGGGGGCGACGTAGTGGACGTCGAGGATGTTGGGCAGCTCGTTGGCCACGGTGTGCTTGCGCGGGCCGGGTTTGGCGTAGTCGAAGCCGGTCAGCAGCGCGTTGCCGTCGTCGGTGACGAGCACGCAGGCGGGGGTCAGCGCCCGGTGGATGACGTTGTTGGCGTGGACGTGGGCGAGGCCGTCCAGCATGTCCTCCATCACGCCGAGCTTGGCGTCGATGCCCAGCCTCCGCCCGGTCAGGTGCAGGTGCAGGGCCTGCCCGTGGACGTCGTCGAGCACGAGCACGAACCGGCTCTCGTCGTCGATGGCGAAGAAGTCCCGCGAGCGTACGACGCAGGGATGCGGCGGGATCTTGGCGAGCGACTGGTAGGCGTTGGCGATCCGGCGCTGCTCGGCCACCCGCCGCCGCTGCTCGGCCATCGGATCGGCGCGGTAGACCCGCAGCAGCACGGTCCCGCTGGTCGGGGCGGTCGCGTTGACGGCGCGATACTCGGTGACCCGGCTGTCGCCGCCGAGCTGCTCCTCCACCTCCCAGTTGCCGAAGCGCGGCGGCGCGGTCGAGCGGCGCACGGTGCCGTTCAGCGCCTCGATGATCGCGGTGCGATAGGGCACGGCGTCGCGGCTGCACCCGTGCCTCACCCGGGACACGTCGCTGAGCATGGGGATGAGCCCGGCGATCGTGGTGACGTGCCGGGCGTCGCGGCCGCTGGGATCGACGAGGACGGCTCCGGGCGCGGTGAGCACCACCACGTTGTCGACGTACAACCGCTCCAGCTCGCGGTGCTTCTCGATCAGCAGGCCCTTCAGCGCCCGCGCGGTGCCGCGCAGCTTGGCCA
The DNA here is from genome assembly GCF_014892245.1 of Microbispora sitophila. NCBI lineage: Bacteria > Bacillati > Actinomycetota > Actinomycetes > Streptosporangiales > Streptosporangiaceae > Microbispora > Microbispora sitophila. Next base: position 278,157 of record NZ_JADBGC010000007.1, read on the forward strand.
CCGGCGAGCCGAACGCCTCCCGGTGCTGGGGGAACCACCGGGTGCCCGAGACCTCGAACCGGCCCCGGGCTCCCTTCACGTCGATCACCACGAGGGAGTGGCCGGTGAGCACGACCACGTCCACCTCGAACAGGTCGGCCCCGCGCGGAATCTCGATGTTGTGCAGCAGCAGCCAGTCGTCAGGGGCGTTGTCCCGCAGGTGCGCGATGACCCTTCGCTCGGCGTCATTGACGGGGCGTCCGCCACCGACGATCTGAGCCATCTCTGCTGCTCCGCCTCTCTGACCAGATTGAGAACTTAATCCTCCTAGGTAGCGGTATTCCCGCGCCACCACTGATTCCCCCGCATTGTCCCAGGGGAAATCTGGAACCCCATCTTCGGGCCCGCTCTGGCCGGACGATCGCGGAGTGCATGATCGCCTTTTTGTCGGGGATGGGCGCTATCGCGGTTTGTAGCGGCTGATGCCAGGAAACGGAGTATTTCATGCGAGTTGTCGTGGTTGGTGCGAGCGGAAACGTCGGCACGAGCCTGCTCGCCGCCCTCGAGTCCGAGACGAGCGTGACCTCGATCGTCGGGGTGGCCAGGCGGATGCCAGGCTGGCAACCGGCGAAGACCGAATGGCGTACGGCCGACGTCTTCCGGGACGACCTCGATCCGATCTTCGCCGGCGCCGATGCGGTCGTGCACCTGGCCTGGCTGTTCCAGCCCACGCACGACCCGGTCACCACCTGGAACTCCAACGTCCTCGGCAGCATGCGCGTCTTCGACGCCGCCGTCCGGGCCGGGGTCTCGGTCCTCGTCCACTCGTCGTCGGTGGGGGCGTACTCGCCGGGGCCCAAGGACCCGCCCGTCGACGAGTCGTGGCCGACCCACGGCTGGCCGAACGCCGCCTACGGGCGGGAGAAGGCCTACCTCGAGCGCGTGCTCGACATCTTCGAGCGCGACCACCCCGACATCCGCGTGGTGCGGATGCGCCCGGGGTTCATCTTCAAGGAGGAGGCCGCGACCGAGCAGCGGCGGCTGTTCGCCGGGCCGTTCCTGCCGCAGCGGCTGGTGCGGCCGGAGCTGATCCCGTTCGTGCCGGACATGCCGCGGCTGCGGTTCCAGGCGCTCCATTCGCAGGACGCCGGAGAGGCGTTCCGGCTGGCGCTCACCCGCGACGTGCGGGGCGCGTTCAACATCGCCGCCGACCCCGTGATCGACCCGGCCGTGCTGGCGGACCTGCTCGGCGCGCGGCGGGTGCCGGTCCCGGCCGCGGTGGTGCGTACGGCGGTGTCGGCCGGCTGGCACCTGCGGCTGATCCCCGCCTCGCCGGGCATGGTGGAGCTGGCCCTGCAGATCCCGATCATGGTCACCACACGTGCCCGCGAGGAACTGGGCTGGCACCCCCGGCACAGCGCGGTGGACGCCCTGCGCGCGGTGATCGAGGGCATGCGGCGCGGTGCGGGCATGGAGACCCCGCCGCTCGCGCCCGACTCCGGCCGCACGCGGATCAAGGAGGTCACGACGGGCGTGGGCATGCGGCCGTAGAAGACATCGGCGAGGGAGACACGATGGCGCTGCTCGACCCCGACTGCGTACGGCGGCTGCTGGAGTCGGCCGACCCTGACGTCGCGCTGGTCTTCGTCCGGGGCGAGTGCCTCGTGCTGCCGCTCGACGAGATCGACGAGAGGCACCGCAAGCTCGTGGTGGTGCGCCGCGCGGACCTGCCCGAGGCCCAGGGCGACGAGCCGGTCACGGAGGAGCGGGTGGAGGCGCTCACGCGGTGCCTCGAGAACACTGTGCGCGACCTCGGCGCCTGAAACCGCCACTCGCCGTGATGCGTGACGAGGGCGTCACGTTCGGTAACATCGTCTCGGCATCCCCCATCCGTACGCGGTCCCGGACGTCGTGGAGACGTGGGCGCGGGCGGCCCGGATATGCCGCCCGATGCCGTCCTCTGAGACAAATGACGGCGTGTCGCGCGCTGACCCAAAATTCCGGAAAGCGCTGCGGACAAAACGGACAGGCAACTTCGCATCGAAGGACAAATCAGGATCAAAAGCTATCGCAAGCTGTGATCTGATCGTCACTCTTCGTACGGAACCTCGAATGCCGCTCGTATTCGTTGCGTGCACGGTGGGTCACCTGTGAACATCAGGGAAAGGTCCGGAATCCCTCCTACCGGGTCGGCGGCGCGACGGCGGCGGGGATTCCGCCCATGGCGCGCTTCGGCCCGGCCGGGAACGGATTCCTGATCGGGCCGATCGACAGTTCCGAGACAGCGATCTCGGACAGCGCATATGGGGAGGGGGCCCCGATGACTGCTATCAGGCCCCGCGGGAGCGGGGGACGCCGTCACGAAGGGCGGATTCACGACCCGGAGTTCGGCTCGTGGATCGGCGAGGTGGCAAGAGCGGTCCGGGACGTGGTCGACAGCACACCCCGGACCATCCGCCTCTGCGCCCTGATCGCGGTTGCCGCCGCGTCATGGGCATTCCTCAGGTAGCCGTCCAGCAGCCATGAGGAGGTGGTCGCGGACCCAGGTTAAGGCGGCCGGAGAGCCGTGACGGCCCGGTTTACGGGATCGGGACGATAACCAGGGCCAACCGGGGGCAAGCAGGGCGCAACCCGGGGGGACCTGGGCGCTGCCTGGGTCCGCGACGGGCCGCCGCCTGGCGACAGGGGCAGGCGCCCGCTCAGACCGGGTGGGCGCTGCGCCCCAGCGAGGCGGCGCCGCCGTCGTCCACGGTGCCGTCGTCGACGTGCATGGACAGCCGGATCGTCGACTGGCCGGGGACCTGATCGATGGTCACCGAGTCGCACAGCTCGCCCATCAGCCACAGGCCGAAGCCGCGGTCGCCGCGGCCGTTGGGCCGCTCGCTCGGCACGGCGCCGGGCCGCAGGACGCCGACGTGGTCGGCGACGTCGACGGCGAGCACGCCGCCGTCGCAGGAGATCGCCAGCGTGCCGGCTCCCCCTCCGTGTTCGAGCACGTTGATGGCGGCCTCGTTGGCGGCGATGACGAGGTCGTCCAGCCGAGGGCCGGTGAGGCCCGCCTGCACGGCGTACCGCTGGATGTTCTCGCGGAGCGCCGCGAGATCATCCGTTATCGGCCACTGCCGGCGGTGATCCACCACCTGTCCTCCTCGCCACTGTCTTCCTGGCTGGGTCTGCCGCCCGATGTCTCCGAGGCTACCGTCTCGTTACCCGTTCCCTGCCTTCACCTGGGGGTCGACCGCGCGCCGACCGCGTCGACGGCCTCCGCCAGGTCCGGTGCGACCGTGAAGGCGCTGATCAGTCCGGTGACTCTGAAGATCCTCGCCAGCCGGGCGTTCAGGGCCGCCAGCGTCACCGCGCCCTTGCGATCCTGCATCAGCTTCCGTACGGACAGCAGGGTCCGGATGCCGGTGGAGTCGCAGAAGTTCACGCCGCTCAGGTCGAGGATGAGCTCGCGGTGCTCCTCGCCGAGGGACGCCTCGACGTCCCGGCGCAGCCGCTCGGCGTTCGTGTAGTCCAGGGCGCCGTCCAGCGCGACGACCAGCACATGGTCGGCGACGGGGGCGGACACGGGGGTCAGTACGACGGCGGCGGTCACGGAGCACACCTCGGCGGACGCTGCGGGGACGGTCGGACGGTGGGGGGAACAGGGGGTGGGGCCTGGCCGGGGCCCGGCCAGGTTCGTCAGTCTAGAGCAGCGACGCCCCTCGACCGGGGCGTACGGTCTGGGGAAAGCCCCGGATGGACGGTCAAGCGGGACGGTCACGCTGGACGGTCAAGAAACGCCATATGGGGGTTTTCGCCCGATGGTCGGGGGGAATGGGGGATTGACCGACTGGACCCCTCCTGAAGAGACCGCTTATGCCAGACGTGACAAGGGAGGTCCAGTTCGACACCGTGCACGGACCCTCCCTCGTCGCGCAGGCAACCGTGAGTTCGGCGACGCTCACGCTCGGAGTCGAGGAGGAGTTCCTGCTCGCCGACCCGCGAACCGGACGGGTCGTCCCGGCGGCGCGGCAGATTCGCGAGCGGGCGGCCGGACCGGGGGCGGACAGGCTGGTGTTCGAACTGACGCAGTTCCAACTGGAGAGCAACAGCGCCGTGCACACCAGCCTGCGGGATCTGCACGGCGACCTGCTGGAGATGCGGCGCGCCGCCGCCGACGCCGCCGCGAGCGTGGGGCTCGCGCTCGTCGCGTGCGGCACCGCACTGGACGGCAACCCGGGAGTGCCGCCCCTGTCGTCGTGCCCCCGTTACCAGGCCATGCTCCGCGAGTTCGGGGCGATCATGGACGGTCAGGGCGTCTGCGGCTGCCACATCCACGTCGGCATCCCGGACCGTGAGGAATCGGTGCGAGTCAGCAACCACCTGCGGCCCTGGCTCCCGGTCCTGCAGGCGCTCGCGGCGAACTCGCCGATCGCGGACGGCCGGGACACCGGCTACGCGAGCTGGCGGGCGCTGATGATGGGCAGGTGGCCGAGCGCGGAGCCGCCGCCGTTCTTCCGCTCCGTCGAGCACTACGAGAGTCTCGTCGCCGGCATGCTGGCCGGGGGGACGATCCTCGACCGGAAGATGATCTACTGGCTGGTCCGCCCGTCCGACCACGTGCCGACGCTGGAGATCCGCGCGGCCGACGTGTGCCCGACGGCCGGGGAGACCGTGCTGCTGGCCGGACTGGTGCGGGGGCTGGCCGAGACGGCGCTGCGCGACGTGCGGGCCGGCGTGCCCGCCCCCGACGTCGAGGACACCCTGCTGCGGGCGGCCTACTGGCGGGCCGCCCGCGACGGTGTGGACGGCGAGGCGCTCGACCTGCTGAGCGGGGGCGGCGCGCGGATTCCCGCGTGGCGCCTGGTGGACCGCCTGCTCGATCACGTGCGGCCGGTGCTGGAGGAGAACGGCGACTGGGAGCCGCTGATCCTCCAGCTCGACCGCGTACGGCACAGCGGATCGGGGGCGGCGCGTCAGCGGGCGGCGTACGCGCGGCGCGGCCGGCTGCGTGACGTGGCCGAGCTGCTCATGGCGCAGACCGCCGTCTCCTGCTGGGCCTGACCGGGCTGGTCCTGATCCGGCGCTCCCGTCACGCTCCCGTCACTCGGCGACCACGCGCAGCGTCTTCAGGCTGGGGTCGCTGACGTCAGGGATGTTCATGCCGCCTTCGAGCCCGGTGGTCAGGTAGCTCAGGACCGGCTCGGTGACGCGCTCGCCCGGGCACAGGGCGGGCGCGCCCGGCGGGTACGGCGTGACCATCTCGGCCACGATCCGGCCCACCGCCTGGCCGGTGGGCACGATCTCGACCCGCCCGAAGAACGCGTCCCTGGGCAGCATGGCGACGTCCAGCTCCAGCTCGCCGGGCTCGGGCACGTCGATCGTCGCCGCGGGCGGCAGGTCGCGGGCCGACGACAGGGCGCGCAGCGCGCCGAGCAGCATGCCGACCGTCTCCTCGCTGTCGGCGACGGTGATCTCGGCGCTGATCCGGCGGTGGTCGCTCAGCGAAAGGTTGACGTGGCAGCGCTCGCGCACCCAGTCGGCCGCGTGGTAGCCGTCGACGCCGAGCCCCGACACGTCGACCACGATCTTCAGTGGGTCCATGTCGAAGGCGCGGGTGTTCTCCTTGCTCAGCACCCACAGGCCGTGCATCTTGTCGATCTCCCTGCGGACCGACTCCGCGAGCTCCAGCGCGCGGTCGAGCAGGTCCTTGCCGTGCTCCACCATCTGCCTTCGCCAGCCGTCGAGCGCCGCGTAGATCAGAGTCGAGGGGCTGGTCGTGCCGAGCAGGTCCTCGCGGGCCTTGAGCACCGCCGGGTCCACCCGGTTGCCCTGCAGGTGGAACACCGAACTCTGCTCCAGCCCGTTGCCCATCTTGTGGACGCTCGTCACGCACAGGTCGGCCCCGGCGTTCATGCCCCACGTGGGCAGGTCCTCGTGGAACGGCAGGTGGGCGCCCCAGGCCTCGTCCACGATGAACGTCCGGTCATACCTGCGGCACACCTCGTTGATGCCCTCCAGGTCGCCGCAGGTGCCGTAGTCCACCGGGCTGGCGACGATGATGCCCTTGGCGTCGGGGGCCGCCTCGAACGCCCCCTCCACCGCCTCGGGCGTGGGCGGATACGACATGTGCAGATCGCCGTCCCAGTCCCCGTGCACCCAGACGGGCTCGACGCCGCTCAGGATCAGTGCCGAGATGACCGACTTGTGGGCGTTGCGGGCGACCAGCAGCTTCTCCCCGGGACCGGCCACGGAGAGCATCGCGCTCTTGACCGACAGGGAGCTGCCACAGGTGGAGAAGAAGGCCTGCTCGGCGTTGACCGCCTCCGCCATGAGCTGCTGCGCCTCTTCGAGCACGCCGTTGCTCTGCAACCGGTCGTCCAGGCCATTCATGATCATTACGTCGTCCCTGAAAAGGTCCTCGCCCAGGACCTCCAGGACCCGCGGATCCACCCCTCGCCCCTGCTTGTGGCCAGGAGGCGTGAAGCTGATGTCTCCCCGTCGGCGATAGGCGGTGAGCGCCTCCAGCACGGGTGCGCGGGACTGATCCATGTCCGTGTTCCTCCCCTGAACGACGTGGGGCCGTTCCCCCTCGTCCGCGCGTACCCGGACCCGACCGGCACAAACGACCGCGGCGGGCGGTCAGAGGCCCCCACCCTCGATGAGAGGGCGGGGGCCGGAGGTCAAACGGTCAGACCACGAACATTCAGACCATGGACACGTGGTGTGAGGCTGTCACCACCATGGCGGCGACGGCCTCGACGGGCGTGCCGTCGATGATGAACGTGTCGCGCAGCCGGGTCGCCTCGAGGACGATCTTCAAGATGCCGTGAACTCCGGTGAGCCGCATCGAACCGGCGGCCTTCTCGATGTCGTCCCGGGCGTCCAGCAGCGCTTCCAGGCCGCAGGAGTCGCAGAACCGCAGACCGGACGCATCCACCACGATCTTGATGCGACCCTGGCGGACAAGATTCCTGATCGCCCTCCGGAGCGTGTCTCCGCTGGCGATGTCGAGTTCACCTCGCAGCGCGACCACGACGGCCGGCTGGTGATCGCTCACAGTAATCTCGAGCTGCTGCGTTGTCATATACGCGCCTTCATCCATATTTTTCGGGCGTACTGTCTTGAACGACGCTACCCGGCGGAGTGTCAGGTCCCGGTAATGCGCGACGGTCGATGGTATGCGAGTCCGTCCGGCAATCCCACCTGTACGCCAGAATGTGGCAAATAGGTAAAGAAGATGGGCTTAGCAGCGATCTTTGGTGATGTGTCCCGAACGTCCCGGGATCCCGGAAACCCCTGTCCGGCAGGGGCTCACGGCCTGCGGATGATCGCCGGAGGCGGGTGTCCGGGCGCGGCGACCGGTGCCGGCCGGCCCGTCTCGCGGAGGTGGAGACTGGAGCTCTTCAAACATACCAGCTAGCCAGACAAACGAGGCATATCCCGCCTTTCTCCAAAAATGCTTACTCTCCCCATTCCTTCTTTATGAACGTATGACCGACCATGCCGCGTCCATGGCTCAAACCTGACCGGTCCATCCGGAAGGTCACGGGATCGCCAGGGATCGGCGCTTGACCCGTCCGCACCCGGGTAGAGGGCCGGTTCCCGGAAGTACGTCGAACGGGAGGATCGGCATGGCGGACGAGATCACCGCGGGCAGGAACGCGGCGCGGGCACTGGCGGCCAGGACGCCCGGCTGGATGGTCTGGTACGGGGAGCGCACCGGAAGCTTCTGGGCCGTGCCCCGGGCCGGGACCGCGATCGTGCCACGCATCCTGGAGGCGCCGACGGCGGACGACCTGGAAAACGAGATCCGGCAGGCGGAGGGCCGCCCCGCGCGGGAACAGGCGCAGGAGAAGCCGCAGCCCGGACAGCCGGACAGGGCGCAGCAGCCGTCCACGGAGATCCCCCGCCACCGCCACCCGGCCCCCGAGGCCGAGGCGCCCCGGATCCCCGTACGGCACTGATCGCGGAGCTCGGTATTCATCGGTATCTATAGGGGCACGACCACGTAGCCCCCGAGGCCGAGCCTGCCGTCGACGGGCTTGCCGGTGATCAGGTCGATGCCGTCGAGCGGCACGGGCTGCTCGTCTTCCGTGTGGTTGACGGCGAAGACCCGGTCCCGCTGCCGTACGACCTCGACGCCGGGGATGCCGCTCCCGGCCAGGCCGGCGCGGGCGAGGACGCGGGCGTAGCCGGGGTCGTCGAGCCGCGTCGAGACATACCACGCCGTGCCGCCGCCGTGGTGGTGGCGGGTGACGGCGGGCTCGCCGCCGGGGTAGCGGGCCACCGCCTCGGCCCCGTGAAGGTGGACGACCTCGCTCCACACCGTCGCGCGGCCGAATTCCGGCAGCTCTATCGGGTCGGTGAGCGGGTGGAACTCCTCCACGCTGATGCCGAGGATCTCGCGCAGAGCCCCGGGGTAGCCGCCCAGCCTGATCCGGGTGTGCTCGTCGGCGATCCCGCTGAAGAACGACACGACGAGCGTGCCGCCGCCCTCCACGTACGCCCCGAGGTTCCGGGCGGCCTCGTCGGAGATCAGATAGAGGCTCGGCACGAGGACGGCCCGGTACGCCGACAGATCGTGCGACGGATGGGCGAAGCAGGCGGCGACGCCCTGCCGCCACAGCACCCGGTGGGCCTGCTCGACGGCCGCGAGGTAGTCGATCTCGGCGGACGGCAGGCCGGGCCCCTGGACGGCCCACCACGCCTCCTCGTCCCACAGGATCGCGACATCGGCCTCAACGACCGCTCCGTCGGGCGGGGCCGGGATCCGCTCCAGCGCCTCGCCCAGGGCGCAGACCTCACGGAAGACGCGGGAGTCCGGGCCGGTGTGCGGGAGCATGCCGGGATGCCACTGCTCGGCGCCGCCGCGGGAGGCCCGCCACTGGAAGAACATCGCGCCCTTCGAGCCCCGGGCGACGTGTTGGAGGCTGTGCCTGGCGATCTCGCCGGGCTCCTTGGGTGACGTGCGCGGACCCAGGACATACCCCGTGGCCTGCTCCATCAGCAGCCAGGGCCGCCCGCCCGCCCACGACCGGGCCAGGTCGGCGGCGAAGGCGGTCTGCTCGGCCGCCGCCATGCCCCGCCCCGCGGGATAGTCGTCGATAGCGACCAGGTCCACCTCACGCGACCACTTCCAGTGGTCGACGCAGGCCCAGCCGGCCAGCACGTAGTTGGTGGTGACGGGCACCTCGGGGGTCAGTTCGCGCAGCAGGCCGCGCTGCTCCCGGAAGTGGGCGAGCATCTCGTCGGAGACGAACCGGCGGAAGTCGAGCGCCTGCGCCGGGTTGGGGAGATACTGCGTCGCCCGGGGCGGGGTGATCTGCGCCCAGTCCGAGTAGTGCTGGCCCCAGAACGCGGTCGTCCAGGCCTCGTTGAGCGCGTCGAGGCCGCCGTACCGCTCCCGCAGCCAGGCCCGGAACGCCGCGGCGGCATGGTCGCAGTGGCAGGGCGTGCCGTACTCGTTGTGCACGTGCCACATGGCCAGCGCGGGGTGGTCGCGGTAGCGCTCGCCGAGGGCGCGGGCGATTCGCAGCGACGCCTCGCGGTACGCCGGGGCGCTCACGCAGTAGGTGTCGCGGCTGCCGTGCGTGAGCCGTACGCCGTCCCGGGTGACGGTGAGGGCGTCGGTGTGCGCCAGGGAGAACCACGGCGGGGGAGAGGCGGTCGGGACGGCCAGGTCCACCCGGATCCCGCCGTCGGCGAGCAGGTCGAGCACCCGGTCGAGCCAGCCGAAGGTGTAGCCGCCCTCGGACGGCTCCAGCCGCGACCAGGAGAAGACACCGACGGTGACGAGGTTGACTCCGGCCCGGCGCATGAGCGCGACGTCCTCGGCCCAGACCTCCTCGGGCCACTGCTCCGGGTTGTAGTCCCCGCCGTACCAGAGCGGCATACACGTGCCCTTCTTTTGGCGACGCCCCGCCGGTGGGAGGTGCGGCGGGGCGTCGGTCTGGGGGAAGGGCCTCAGCCCTTGACGGCGCCGATGATGACGCCCTTGGTGAAGTGACGCTGCACGAACGGGTAGATGACCAGGGCGGGCAGCACGGCGATGGCGACGATGGCCATCTTGATCGCCAGGGTCGGCGGCGCGACGTGGCCGAAGCCGCTCACGCCCACGGTGGCGGTGGGCAGGGGGTTGGAGTCCACGACGTACTGCCGCAGGATCAGCGCGAGCGGCCACTTGCGGGTGTCGTCGATGAACAGCGTGGCGTTGAACCAGGCGTTCCAGTAGCCGACCGCGTAGAACAGGCCGATGACCGCCGTGACCGCCTTCGACAGAGGGAGCACGATCCGCCACAGGATGCGGAACTCCCCGGCGCCGTCGATGCGTGCGCTGTCGAGCAGTTCGCGCGGGATGTTCATGAAGAACGCGCGCAGCACGACGACGTTGAACGCCGACACGGCCGACGGCAGGATCAGCGACCAGTACGTGTCCTTCAGCCCGAGCGAGGCCACCATCAGGTAGGTCGGGATCAGACCGGGGAAGAACACGAACATCAGCAGCACGCAGAACAGGATCGGCCGGTGGAACAGCGTCCCCGGCCGCGACAGCGCGTACGCCCCGAGGACGCTCACGCCGAGGCTGACCGCGGTGCCCGCGACGGTGACGCCGGTGCTCACCAGCACGGCGCGGCTGACCACGCTGTCGGAGAAGATCTGGCGGTACGCGTCGAACGTGATGCCGTCCGGCACCAGCACCAGGCCGCCGACCCGGTTCACCGTCTCGGCCGACGACAGGCTGGTCAGCACGATCGTGTAGAGCGGCAGCAGCACGGCGAGCACGATGATCGCCAGCGCGCCGCCCTTGCCGACGCGCCCGGCGAACGATCCCGGCTCCTCCCAGGGCGCGAGCCCGGACACCTTCGACTTGCTCATGATCGCGAATACACCCCCCGCTCGCCCAGGGCGTGCGCCACCCGGTTGGCCACCAGGATGAGCGCGAGCCCGACCAGGCCCTTGAACAGGCCGGCCGCCGCGCCGTACCCGAAGTCGCCGGTGCGCAGGCCGGACCAGTAGACGAAGGTGTCGAAGACCTCCGACACCTTGCTGCCGACCGCGCCGCGCTGCAGCATGAACTGCTCGAAACCGACGTTGAGCGCGTCGCCGAGCCGCAGGATCAGCAGCAGCACGATGACCGGCCGCAGCCCGGGCAGCGTGATGTGCCACATCCGGCGCCACCGGCGGGCCCCGTCGACGGCCGCGGCCTCGTACAGGTTGGGGTCGATCGTGCTGAGCGCGGCGAGGAACACGATCGTGCCCCAGCCGGCGTCCTTCCAGACCGTTTCGGCGGTGACCAGCAGGATGAACGTGTCGGAGTTCGTCATCCAGTCGATGCCCGAGTGCCCGTGGTCGCGCAGGATCTGCGCGATGAGGCCGGCGCCGCCGAACATCTGCTGGAAGATCGCGACCACCAGCACCCACGAGAAGAAGTGGGGCAGGTAGACGACGCCCTGGATGAAGGCACGCAGCCGCCCGGAGACCACGCTGTTGAGCAGCAGCGCGAGCGCGATCGGCACCGGGAAGTAGAAGACGAGCTGGAACGCGGTGATGCCCAGTGTGTTCACCACCGCCCGGATGAACTGCGGGTCGCCGAACAGCTGGGCGAAGTTGGTGAAACCGATGATCGGGCTGCCCAGGATGCCGCCGGTGAACGGGTTGTAGTCCTGGAAGGCGATGACGTTTCCCAGCGCAGGGATCCACCAGAAGGCGGTGACCAGCACCAGCATCGGCGTGGCCATGACCAGCAGCGGCCAGTCCCGGCGCAGCCGCGTGGCGAAGGTGTCCTGCCGCCGGCCGACGGCCGGTCCGGCCTGGGTCGCCCCGGGCCGGACCTCCGTCACGCTCCTCGTGTCCGCGTCGGCACTCACAGCCGCCCGTTCTCCCTGGCGACCTTCATGTAGAACTCGCGGGCCTCGTTGCCGCCCTGCTCCTGCCAGTCCTTGAGGATCGTGGCCCACTCCGAGACCGGCCGCTTGCCGCGGAAGATCTCGTTCATCTTGTCCTCGGTCGGCTTGACCAGAGCGGCCATCTTGGACGGCACCTCGACCCGGATGCCGACGAACGGGTCGTTCTCCAGGTATTGCGAGGCCGTCTTCTCCCAGCCGTGGTACGCCTCGACGTAGCCGGGATACTGGTTCTCGGTGATCGCGCCGGGCCGTCCGGACAGGAACAGGTACGTCGGGGCGACCTCCTTGCGGCCGAGCGCGGTCTGCTGGACCTGCCCGTCCTTGACCGTGAAGTGCTTGCCCTCGACGCCGTTGTTCACCAGGTCGTACTCCTGCGTGCCGTACGGCGCGGAGCACCAGTTGGCGATGCCGAGCAGCTCGCGGGTGCGGGCGTCGCCGAGGCCCTTCTTGATGAAGCAGAACATGCCGGCGGGCTCGTTGCGCCACACGATGACCTTGCCGCCCGGATGGGCCGGGTACGGATCCGCCGCCCGCACGTTGAACTTCGGGTTGCTGGGCAGGAACCGGCCGAACAGCTCGTGGATCGCGCCGATCCCGTCCTTGTACATGACGAGCTGCCCGCTGCCGAAGGGCTCCTTGTGGTCGGCGAACTGGTTGGCCACGACGTCCGGGTGGACGTATCCCGCTTCGAACAGCTTCGTTATGAGCTCGATGGACTGCTGCCATTCCGGTGTCTCGTACTTGTAGATCAGCGTGCCGTCGGGCTGCTTGCGCCACTCGCGCGGGGCGCCGAACGCCCGCTGGACCTCCTGGTCCATGCCGCCGAAGGCCCAGCGCTTCTTCTTCGGGTCGGTCAGCTCCTTGCCCAGCGTGAGCAGGTCGTCGGCGCTCTTGGGATGGGACAGGCCGAACTCGTCGAGGATGTCCTGGCGGACGATCGTGGCGAACGGGTAGGGCACGTTCTGCCACGGGATGCCCTGGAGCACGCCGCCGAACACGCCGTACTCCCAGGCGGCGGTGTCGTAGTTGGCCAGCAGCGGGAACTCCTTGGCCTTGTCGCCCGCGAGGTAGGGCGACAGGTCGGCGAAGAGCTTGTTGGCCGCCTCGGTGAAGTGGGCGATGGTGATCAGGTTCCAGCCCGGAATCTGGATCATGTCGGGCACGTCGCCACTGGCGAGGATCGTGTTCAGCTTGTCCACGTACGTGTTGCCGTCGGAGATGTTGAACCGGACGACCCCGCCGAGCCGCTCGTTGACGGCGTCGTAGTAGGAGTTCTCGCCGAGGCCGGGAGGGACGGTGCCCCACAGCGGGGTCATCACCTTCACCTCCGTGCCGCTGGTGATCGGCTTGGCGGTGACGGCCTGGACCATCGTGCCCGGCCTGGTCAGGAAGCCGGGTTCGACGAATTCGCTGCCCGGCAGGTCGGGCGACAGGCCGGCCACCTGAAACGGCACGCGGGTGGGTACGAGGCCCTTGAGCTTGTCGGCGGCGACGGCGGTGCCCTTGGACAGTTCCTTCTTGGCCGCGCAGCCGGTGAGGCCGGCGGCGGCGAGCGCGCCTGCCCCGACGATCCCGAGGAATCCGCGGCGGCTGGTCAGGGGGCCGCCGGGAGGTTGACTCATTGGTGCGATCCTTCCGGAAACGAGTGCATTTAGTTCGTCAATTGACCAAACAAATTAACCCGTGAGCGCGGCGGCGACAAGATTCCATGAAACGTTCAGGCGGTCGCGAGATCACTCGTACGGCCGATCCGCCGACCACGCTGCGAACCATCGGGCCGGCCGCCTTCGCCTCCTATAAGCTCCTGAGGCGACGTCTTCCGGACGTGAGGTGTGGCCGTGACCGACGCGATGGCGGTGGACGAGGCGGGCAACGAGCTGACCGCGTTCCACCAGGTGGCGGAGCAGGCGATGTTCCCCGACGCCCCGACGCCGCTCGCGCTGGTCGCGGTCTGGCACCGGTACGCGCACCTGGACCGGCTGCTCCTCGTCTTCAACCGCTTCCGTGACTGCTGGGAACTGCCGGGCGGCCTGATCGATCCCGGGGAGACGCCCCGCCGGGCGGCCGTACGGGAACTGCGCGAGGAGTCCGGGCTGTCAACGGAAGACCTCACCTTCGCCGGGTACGCCCGGTTCGTGCTGGGGGCCGAGCGGCGGGTGGAGTACGCCGCCGTGTACGCCCTCCGCGTCCCCGGACCGCACGGCGGGTTCGTGCCCAACGCCGAGATCGCCGCGATCGGCTGGTGGGACGGCACGACCCCGCTGCCGGGCCGGGTGCAGAACCTCGACCTCCCCCTGGGCCGGCTGGCTCGGGAAACGATTTCTGACTGAAGCCGGGCGGAATAGGACCGGTCCAAAATTGACATGAGCCCGTAAACGCGATTGACATTGTCCGTAATGCAATGAATCGGCGGCGATAGCGTGGAATTCAACTACCTGCCAGTATAATTTTTTCGTCCCACGCCACCTCTCATCAGGGCGTATGCCGTAAATGGCGGTATCTGATGCCCAATATTTGATATTGCGGACGCATTTCCGAATGGGAGTGACATAATGCGTGGGAGCGCTCCCGCGCCTCCGGCTGCATTCTCCGCAGCGCCATCCGGCACGCCTGCCCGAAGGGCACGTTGGAAGGAAGGTGCCGCGTCTTCATGACGGCATTCGGCAAAAGTCCTCCGTCCCGGCCGCATCTCGACGGAAATGTTCCGGCGGACGTCGTCCGCGCCGGTTCCCGCCCCTGGGCGCCCCATCTGTGGTGGATGGCCCTGGCCGTCGGGGCGCTCGGCTTCGTCTTCGTGTGGCTCGCCACGCCGCACGCCAGGGAGATCGGCTCGCCCTGGGAACTGGTGGCCAAGCTGGTCGCGTTCGCCTGCCTGTGCGTGGCGATCGCGGTCTTCCCCTGGGTGTCGCCGCGGCTGAACTGGCTGCTCTACGTCCCGTTCGTCTTCTTCACCGGTTATCTCATCCCGCGGATCAGCTGGTTCTACTATGGCGACGGCGCGCGGGCCCAGGGCGACAGCTTCTACACGCACCTCTATCTGCTGCTCTATCCGGGCATCGTGCTCACAGTCGCGGCCGCCTACCGCATCGGCGGGGGCACCCCGGGCCGCTGCCTGAAGATCATGATGAGTGGGGTCCTCATCGTGTTCTCCGGCTTCCTCGACCTCATGTGGTTCGTCGTCAACCCGGTCGAGATCCCCGAGGTCATCGACGCGCCGCACATCAACCTGTTCACCGGGGGGCCGATCTCGTTCGGCGCGACGATCGTGTTCGCGCTCGCGCACGTCCCGATCATCGCCGGGGTCAACCTGCTTCCCCTCGACCGCTGGATCGGCCGCCTGCTGGGGGCGGGTGACCCGTGAGCGTCGCCGTGAACATCTCCGTGGCCGCGCCCGCGTACAACGAGGCGGACACCATCGCGGCGGTGGTGGGCGAATGGCAGGACTACCTGGAGAACACCCCGGCCGTGGGTGACTGGGAGATCGTCGTCTGCGACGACGGGAGCGCTGATGCGACCGGCGAGATCCTGGCCGGCCTGCGCGCCCGGTGCCCGCGGCTCGTGGTCGTCACCTTCGAACGCAACCGCGGCGCGGGCGCGGCCATCGCCGCCGCGATCGCCCATACCCGGCTCGACTGGGTGGTGCTGCTCGATTCGGACGGCCAGTTCCCGATCGCCAACCTCGACCGCGTCCTGCCACGCGTCCAGGCGGGGGAGGCCCTGGCGTTCTCCGGCGCCCGGATCAGGAAGGCCGACGGCGTGGCGTACCGGTGGGGGTCGGCGGCCAGTGGCGCGGTCAGCAACCTGCTCCACCGCACGCGCTACCGCGACTTCAACTCGATCTTCAAGGTGGTGCACGGTCCGCTCTTCCGGTCGTTGCCGCTGGAGTCGGGCGGGATGAACTGCTCGACCGAGATCACCGCGCGGGTCGCCGAGATGGGCCACGCGTGGGTGGAGGTCCCGATCGAGCACCGGGAGCGCGGCGGCGGCAGGCGCGGCTGGCGCTACTGGCGCGGCGCCCGCGACCGGGCCCTGTTCGTCGCCTATCTCGGCTACCGCCACTGGCTGCTGCGGCGGGGCGTCCTGCGCCGGCCGGCCGCTCGTGAGGAGATCCGATGAACGTCGCGGTGACGATGTTCAGCGGCGGGCGCGGGGCGGCCGGCATCGCGAGGGGCATGCTGGGCACCCCGGGCGTCGCCCTGTCGCTGGTCGTCAACGGCTACGACAACGGCCTGTCCACCGGCGCGCTGCGGCGCTATCTGCCCGGGATGCTCGGGCCGTCGGACTTCCGCAAGAACCTTCTGCTCCACCTCGACCCCGCCGATCCGGCGCGGGCCGCGCTGGTGACCGTACTCGAACACCGTCTGCCGGGTGGGACGACGCCCGCCGGGCTCGCCGCCGTCGTCGAAGCGATCGCCACGCGGTGCGGCACGTTCGCCGCGCTGCCGGAGGCGGCCCGCGAGGTCGTCACGGCGGACCTGCGCGTGTTCGCCCGGCGGCTCGCCGCGTACCCGCACGGGCTCGACCTCGCCGACTGCGCGCTCGGCAACCTCGTGTTCGCCGGGGCCTACCTGCGGCTCGGCCGGGACTTCAACGCCGCCGTCGATGCCTGCGCCCGCACGTTCGGCTCGCCCGTACGGCTGCTCAACGTGACCAACGGGGAGAACGCCTTCCTGACCGCGCTCAGGCGGGACGGCAGCCTGCTGGCCGACGAGGCCGACATCGTCGCGCCGCAGGGCCCCGGAGTGATCACCGACCTGTTCCTGCTGCGTGAGCCGCTCGGCGCGCGGCGGCGGGCCGAACTGGAGGCGCTGCCGCCCGCGTGGACCAGGGAGGTCCTGGGCCGCGAGCGCGCCGAGGTGACGCCGAACCCGCGGACGCTGGAGGCGATCCGCGACGCCGACCTCATCGTCTACGGCCCCGGCACCCCGCACTCCTCGCTCCTGCCCAGCTATCTCACGCCCGGCGTGGCGGACGCGATCGCGCGGAGCCGGGCGGCGGCCAAGGTGTTCGTCGTCAACATCCGGGGCGACCACGACATCCGGGGGCTGAGCGCGCCCGACCTGGTGGACCGCACGCTGGCCTACCTCGGCGACCCCCGCAACGCGCGGCGGCTGGTGACCCACGTGCTGAGCCATCGGCCCGCACGTGCAGGTTCGGTGTCCGCGCCGGACGCCCCGGCGGTGCCGTACGGCGTGCTCGACCGGGGCGAGTGGGCGGGGGCCCGGTGGATCACCGCCGACCTGGAACGCCCTGGCTGCCTTGGCGTGCACCACCCGGAGCGCACGGCCGAGGCCCTGCTCGCCATCAGGGACGAGGCGGCCTTGGTGCGGGCTCGATGACGGCGCTTCTGGCGGAGGCGTGTGCCCGCCGCGTCTGGCTCTTCGACCTCGACGGCACGCTCGTGGACTCCTGCCCGGCCCACGAGGCGGCCTTCCGGCAGGCCATCGCCGAGGTCGCGCCCGATCGGCTCGCGTCCTTCCGCTACGCCGACCACGCGGGCGCGAGCACCCACGAGGTGGCGGTGCGCCTGCTGGGCGACACCGGGGAGGCGGACCGGCTGGCCCGGCTGAAGCAGCGGCTGTATCGCGAGCGGGCCGGTGCGGTGGCCGTGTTCCCCGGCGCGCGGCGGCTGCTCGGCCGTCTGGTCGCCGGGGGGCGCGACGCCTACCTCGTCACCAGCGGCAGCCGGGCGTCGGTCGCGCGGGTGCTGGCGGTCTGCTCCCTGGGCGCGTACTTCCGGGGCGTGCTCACCAGCGACGACGTCCCGGCGAGCAAGCCCGACCCGGCCTTCTACGTGTACGCGTGCGAGCACTGGGGGCTCGACCCCGGCGCGGCCGTGGTGCTGGAGGACTCCGCGCACGGAGTGGCGTCGGCGGTCGGCGCGGGCCTGGCGACCCTGCACGTCCACGCCGACGTGCCCGCTCCCGGGGCGGTGGCCGTACGCGACCTGGAACAGATCGTGTCTCTCCTGTTCACGGAGGTGGGCGGTGCCGGCTGAACGGTTGTGCGCGGTGATCCCGGCGGCCGGGCGGGGAACCCGCCTGGGCCTGGGCATCCCCAAGATCATGGTGGAGATCGCCGACGGCGTCACCGTGTGGCACGTGCTCCACCAGCGGCTGCGGCCGTACGTCGAGCACGTCCACGTCGTGATGTCCCCGGAGGGAGAGGGGCCCTTCCGCGCGCTGGCGGCGGAACGGATCGCGGGCGGCGAGGTCTCGGTGAGCGTGCAGGACGAGCCGACCGGCATGGGCGGCGCGATCTTCGGCGCCGCGCCGCACTGGGAGACCTACGACACGATCCTCGTGGTCTGGGGCGACCAGGCGGGCCTGTCCCCGGTGACGGTCGATCGCGTCGTCCGGGCGCACCAGAAGGGCCTCACGCTCCCGCTGGTGCCGATGCCCGACCCGTACGTGGAGTACGAACTGGACGACGACGGGACGCTGGTGCGGGTGCGCCAGTCGCGGGAGGGCGACGAGTGCCGTCCCGGCGGGCTCAGCGACGTGGGCGTCTTCTGCCTGAGCACCGAAGGGCTGCGTGAGGAGTGGACGCGCTACCTGGACGAGGCGGCTCTGGGCGCCCGCACCGGAGAGGTGAACTTCCTGCCGTTCCTGCCCAGTCTGTCGGCTGAGCGGAACTGGCGGGTGACGGTGGTGCCGGTGACCGACCCCGACGAGGCGCGCGGCGTCAACACGGCCGACGACCTCGAGTTCGCCCGGCGGGCGCACCTGCGGTGGGCGCGCTGACGGACCGGGCGGCCGGGCTCCTGGCCGCCCACCGCTGGGCCGCGGGGCCCACGCTGGTGAGCACCGTGGCCAGCGGCACGGCCGCCGCGACCACGCTCGTCATCGCCAGGGGCACCGGCGCCGCCGCGTTCGGCCACTTCACCGTCGTCCTGTCGATCGCGCTGATCGTCACCGTCGGCATGCTGACGAGCCTCAACTACGTCATGTTCCAGGAGTTGCCGCGGGCCGAGCCGGGTGCGCGGCCCGCCCTGGTGACGACGGCGCTGCTGGCCACGCTCGTGCTGGGCGCGGCGGTGTTCGCCGCCGGTCTGACGGCGGCTCCGCTGCTGACCGCCGCGCTCGGTGTGGACACCCGCACGCTCGCCTTCGCGCTGACGCTGGCGCTGTCGATGACGCTCAACCAGCTCACCGAGAGCTTCCTGCGCGGGCTGAAGAGGTTCCGCCTCGTCGCGGGGCTGAAGCTCGCCGTGGCCGTCGTCTACCTGGGCGCCGCCGCGTGCTGCCTGCTGGTCTTCGGCGTGCGCGACGCCGAGCCCTACCTGGTCGCGCTGATCGGCACCAACCTGGCCTTCGCCCTGGTCTCCGTCGCCGGGTTCGAGGTCGTGCCCCGGTCCTGGTCGTGGACGCTGGCCCGCTCGCTGTACCGGCACGGCGCGTACGTCACCGCGATCGCCGCACTCACGGCGGTGGTGTTCGGGGTGGACGTCATCTTCCTCAACCACTGGGCGCCCCGGGCCGACGTCGGCGTCTACTCCGTCTACAACGGCTTCCCCAAACGGCTGCTCGGCGTGGTGTTCACCGACGGCGTCGGCCTGGTGCTGCTGCCCACGCTGGCGACGTCGGACAAGCCCGCCGTGATGCGGCGGATCGCCAGGCTCGCCCCGGTGGTGTTCGCGGCGACCGTTGTGTTCGCGTTCGCGGCGAGCACGGTGTTCTTCCTGCTCATGGGGGGCGAGTATCCGTACTCGCTCGGCCTGATGGCGCTGTCGGCGCTGGGGATCGGCGCGCACACGGTCTTCAACCTCCAGCAAGTCGCCCTGACCATGGACGGAGTGCGGGGGGCGAAGGTGCTCATCGGCTGCCTGCTGGCCGGGACGCCGCTCGCGCTCGCCTGCCAGGCGGCGCTCATCGCCTGGCAGGGGCTGACCGGCGGGCTGGTGGCCTTCGCCCTGAGCAATCTCGTCCTCGTGGCCGTCGTGACGGCCGTCTCCGCCCGGCTCTACCGGCCGGCCGGCCCATTGGAGGTGCGCGGGTGAGGATCGCCCACGTCATCAACCAGTTCCCGCCCAACATCACGGCCGGGCTCGGCCGGTATGCCGAGCTGATCGCGCCGCATCTGGCACGCGACCACGAGATGGCGGTCTTCACGCTGAACGACGGCCGCCTGCCGGTGTGGGAGCGTTCGAAGGGCGTGACCGTCCACCGGCCGCGCGGGCGCCTCCTCGGCGCCGTCGCCCGCCGCAGGCGGCTCAACCGCACGCGCGGCGTGGAGTTCCTCCTGCTCGCGCTGACCGTCGTGGTGAGCAACTGGCGTTACTTCCTGCTCCTGCGGCGGCTGCGTCCCGGCCGGCGGCCCGACCTCGTCGCCGTGCACGACTCGACGAACTTCCTGTGCGGCCTGCTGTGCCACTACGTGCTGCGGCTCCCGGTGGTGTTCCACGTCCACACCACCGAGTACGGCGTCGCCCCCCAGCGCAGCATCACCGACCCGCTCAACCTGTTCGCCGCGCTGGAGCGGTGGCTGGCGCGGATCTCCCGGCGGGTCGTGGTCGCCACGCCGGAGGTGCGCGAGCAACTGCTGGAGGCGGGCTGGGACCGCCCGCCGATCGACGTCGTCCGCCTCGGCGGCACATACGAGCGGGTGGTCGCCGACCCCGCGTTCGACCGCGACAAGCTGCGCCTCGGCGCGGCGGACCTGCGCGCCCGGCTCGGCATCGCCGAGGAGGACCCGGTGCTGCTGTTCGTCGGCCGTCTCGAACGGCAGAAGGGGATCTACCCGCTGCTCGATGCCATGCGCGACATCGCGCCCGCCGTGCCGGGGTTGCGTCTGGTCCTCGTGGGGGAGGGCGACGAGGCGGGCGTCGCGCGGATCGTCGCCGAGACGGGGCTCGACGGCAGGGTGCTGACCTCCGGCGGTTTCGTGGACGGGCAGGCGCTGCTGGAGTACTACGCGATGGCCGACGCCTGCGTCTTCCCTTCGCTCTTCGAGCCGTTCGGGCTGGTGGCGACCGAGGCGATGGCCCTGGCCCGGCCGGTCGTCCTGGGTGACGGCTTCTCCCGGATCTTCCTCGGCGACCCCGCGCGGCCCGCCGTACGGTTCGTGCGGGCGGCCGATCCCCGCGACATCGCCGACGGGGTGATCGAGGTCATGACCGATCCCGGGCTGCGCCGCGCCCTGGCCGAGCGGGGCGAGCGGCTGGTGCGGGAGACGCTGAGCTGGAGCCGCGCCGCCGAGGAGACGCTCGGCGTCTACGCGCGGGTGCTCTCTGCGGAGGGGACGAGGCGATGATCTCGCTGGTCGTGCCGTGTTACAACGCGGCCAGGACGCTGCGGCTGTGCCTGGAGTCGGTGCTGGCGCAGACCCGCGTGCCCGGCGAGGTCGTCGTGGTCGACGACGCGAGCACCGACGGCTCGGCGCAGATCGCCGAGGAGCTGGGCTGCCGGGTCGTGCGCCTGTCGGAGAACCGGGGTGTGTCCGCGGCCAGGAACGCCGGGATCGACGCCACCACGGGCGACGTGATCTTCTTCCTCGACTCCGACGTGGCGTTGCGGCCCGACGCCGTCGCGAACGCGATGGAGATCCTGGAGCACGATCCCGAGGTCGGCTGCGTCCACGGGGTCTACGACACCGTGCCGCTCATCGACGACGGGCCGGTCGAGTGGTATCGCATCCTCCACGCGGTGCACTGGCGCCGCCGCCACCTGGGGGAGGTCAACAGCGTCGTGTTCGCCCTCGCCGCCGTCCGCCGCGACGTGCTGCTCGCCGTGGGCAGGCTCGACGAGCGGCTGCGCGACTGCGAGGACGTCGAATACAGCAGCAGGCTCGCCGTACGCAGCCGGATCGTGCTGACCGACACGGTCGTGGGCCGTCACGACGACGGCAGCCGCCTGCTGCCGATCCTGAGCGAGCAGTGGCGGCGGGCCCTGCCGCTGATCCCGCTCGCGCTGACCACCACCCGGCGCGGCGCGGCCAAGCCGGAGCACGCCAACAGCCCGGCGGGCATCCTGTCCTGCGGGCTCGCCCTGGCCGGGCTGGGGCTGGTGCTGCTGAGCCTGCCGTTCGGGCTGTTCCACCCCCTTCTGCTCGCCGTCCCCGCCGTGTTTGTGGCCGGGTTCGTCCTCGCCGATCCCGAGCTGGTCGGGTTCGTCCGCCGGCAGCGGGGGCCGGTCTTCGCCGCCTACTTCATGGCCGTCCACCTGGTCGTCCACGTGGTGCTCGTCACCGGTCTGGCGGTCGGCTCGCTGCGCCTGCTGACCGGCCCGCGGGACAGCCGGGCCGAGGCCGCGTGAGACGTCACGCGCAGCCGACCCGCCGGGTGCTCAGGGCGATGTCGTCCACCCACAGGTCGTACGCCGCAGGGGAGGGGTTCGGCTGGTAGAGCTGCCAGCCGATCTTCACGGTGTCGAAGCGGGGGAAGACGAAGTCGACGTCGTTGCCCCCGTGGCCGCGGGTGGACACGGTGAGGTCGGGCTTGGCGACGCCGTCGAACCAGAGCGAGATCGTGTTGTCGGCCGGGTCCATCCGCCACTCGACGCACTGCCACACGTCCGCCCGCGACGGGGCCGACTCACGCCAGTTGGTCCAGTCGCCGGTCGGGCCGCCGTCCGCGCCGACGCCCCACAGGTCTTTGCCCAGCGTGGGGACGTACTGGCCCCCGAGCGGCCGGACGATCTCCGGACCCGCGCCGGTGGCCTCGACCAGCGTGTAGTGGGCCCAGTCGGGAGAGGTGGGGAACGCCTTGACGCGCAGCCGCAGGCGGCCGTAGAAGCCGTTGCCGGGCGGGGCGAAGTCGTCCACCTTGAGGAACGCCCGGCCGTTGCCCTCGGTGTGGACGTGCAGCATCTTCTGGCCGCGGTCGCCGCGCTCCACCGTGAGCGTGCCGTGCTTGGTGTCGACGCCCCAGTCGAGGCTCGCCGCGCCGCCGACCGGAAGGGACTGGAAGTCCTCGCAGAACAGCGTGCCGCCCTTCGCGCAGGTCCCCGGCCCGTGCGAGGCGGGCTCGGATGCGGAGGCGGCCGACGTCGCCGTCAGCGGCAGCAGCAGGGCCAGACAGGACGACACCACGGGTAACAGTCGTCGCACGACGCGCTCCTTTTCCCGGTGACAAGGGCAGAAGTAAGGTACGACATTTGGGAGCGCTCCCATAGATGGTGCGTGGAAGATCGATGAAAGGCAGGGATCGCGCGGATAATCTACGCGTGAAGGGACCTTCCCGGCGATTATTTCTCCAGCTCGGCGGCCTCGCCGTACTGACCGCGGCCTGTGCTCCCGGCGAGAGAACCGACGCCGGAGCCTTCACCCTGCTGCGCCGCCGATGGCGGGAGGTCACGCTCGGCTACCCGGGGACGTTCGACCCGGAGCGGGAGCCGTACCGGGCCCGGCTGGCGTGGCTGGGCGCGGAGGCCGCCCGGCACCGCGACGCGATGACGCCCACGCGCCGGTCGCTCTGGCCCGACCTGCCCTTCCCCTCGCTCGACGCCACGCCGGCCCGGCTGCGGGCGATGGCCCGGGCGTACGCGCTGCCGGGCACCGGGCTGACCGCCGAGCCGGGCCTCGGCACGGCCGTGGCCGAGGGCATCGAGCACTACGTGCGGCACGTGTACGCCGCGGACGCCGAGCAGACCGGCAACTGGTGGGACTGGCAGATCGGGACGCCCAGGGCGCTGCTCGACGCGGCCGTGCTGGCGGCTCCGCACCTGACGGACACCCAGGTCGCGGCGCTGTGCGCGGCGGTGGACACCTTCGTCCCGGAAAGCCGTCTGGACGACTACGCGGGCAACAGCACCGGGGCGAACCGGGTCGATCTATGCACGGTGACGCTGCTGCGGGCGATCGCCGGCGCCGACCCCGCCCGTGCCGCGCTCGCGGCCTCCGCGCTCTCCCCGGTGTTCCCCTACGTCACCGAGGGCGACGGCTTCTACCGCGACGGCTCGTTCATCCAGCATGGTTCCGTCCCCTACCAGGGCGGGTACGGCGCGGTGCTGCTGACCGGCCTCGCGACGCTGTTCGCGGTGCTGCGCGGCACGCCGTGGGAGATCACCGACCCCGCGGCGCGCACCGTCCTCGACGCCGTGGACCGGTCGTTCGCGCCCTTCGTCCACGACGGCGCGTGCATGGACCTCGTACGCGGACGGGGCATCGACAGGCGGCCGTACGGCGACCACAGGAGGGGCAGGGAGATCGCCGCGGCGGTCCTGCTGCTGGCCGAGACCGCCCCCGACGCCGAGCGGGCCCGCTGGCGGGCCATGGTCAAGGGCTGGGCCGTGCGCGACACCGCGAAGCGGATGCTCGGTGTGGCTGAGAGGGCGGCCGAGGGAAGCGACCTGGCGTTCCACGCGCGCCTGTCGGCCGTGCTGGGCGACGCGACCGTCCCGGCCGCCGCCGAGCCCACCGGGCACCGCCTGTTCCCCATGAGCGCCCGCGCCGTGCACCGCAGGCCCGGCTGGTGCGCGGCGGTCAGCATGGCCTCCTCCCGCGTCGCGCACTACGAGTACGGCAACGGCGAGAACCTGCGCGGCTGGCACACCGGCTCGGGGATGCTCTATTGGTGGACCACCGGCCGGGGGGACCAGTACTCCGACGCCTTCTGGCCCACCGTGGATCCCTACCGGCTGCCGGGCACGACGGTCTCCACCCGGCGGCTGCCGGACGGCGCGGGCGGCGAGTGGGGCGACACCCGCACGCCCGCCGAGTGGGTGGGCGGCGCGACCGACGGCGTGTACGCCGCGGTGGGCCAGCACCTGTACGGCCTGGAGAGCACGCTGGAGGCGTTCACGTCGTGGTTCTTCCTCGACGACGCCGTGGTCTGTCTCGGCGCCGGCATCACCTGCCGCGACGGCGTGCCGGTCGAGACCGTCGTGGACAACCGCAGGACCGGGGCCCGGCTCACCGTGGACACCGGATGGGCTCATCTGGACGGCCACGGCGGTTACGTCGTGCCCGCCGGGCAACCGCTGCGCACGCTGCGCGAGAACCGCACGGCCGCGGGGGTCACCCGGGCCTACGCGACACTGTGGCTCGACCACGGCGTGGACCCGGACGCGGCCGGTTACGTCTACCACCTCATGCCGGGGGCGGGCCCGGCCGAGACCGCGGCCCGCGCCGCCGACCCCGGCTGGGCCCGGGTGCTCGCCAACACCTCCGCGCAGCAGGGGATCGAGGTCCCGTCGCGGGGCGTCACCGCGGTGAACTTCTGGACGGATGGACGCGCGGGCGGCCTGACGGCCTCCGATCCGTGCGCGATCCTCGTACGCGACCTCGGCGACGGCACGGCCACGGTGACGGTGGCCGACCCCCGGCGCGCCCTCGACGGGCTGACGGTGACGTGGGACCGCCCGGTGGCCGGGCTCACGCGCGGCCACCGGCTCCTGGACCACGCGGAGACCGGCGCCCGGCTCACGCTCACGTTCGGCGGGCTGGCCGGTCACGAGGGCGCCTCCTGCACGGTGGCTGTACGGCTCGGCGCTTCGACAGCCTGAGCGGGGCCGGGCATCATGAACGCCGTGTCCACCCTGCCTGACGACCTCGACGACGCGCTGGAAGCGTCGCTCGGACGCTTCCCGTTGGCCGAGCTGACGCGAAGCGTGCAGACGCTCATCCGGCAGTATCGGGAGGGCTTCGACCGGAGCGTGCCCGCGCTGAACTCGGAGGTCGCGGTCGCGGCGTACGCCGGATATCGCATGCCGGCGACCTACAGCGCCGTGCGCGCGGCGCTGCGCCAGGTCGCCCTGCTGGCTCCCGGTTTCGCGCCGCAGACCCAGGTGGACGTGGGCGGCGGCACGGGCAGCGCGCTGTGGGCCGCGAGCGCGGTCTGGCCGATGCTGCGCACGGTCACCGTCCTGGAGCAGTCGCCCTCCGCCATCGCCTTCGGGCGGCGGCTGGCCGGTCGCGCCCCAGCGGCGGCCGTACGCGAGGCGCGCTGGCAGCAGGCGGTCGTCGACCGGAGCGTGCCCGCGCCCGCGGCCGACCTGGTCACGATGTCCTACGTGCTCGGCGAGCTGTCGCCCGCCGTGCGGGATGACGTGGTCGGGTCCCTGGCACGTGGAGCGGCCCGGGACGCGGCCATGCTGGTGATCGTCGAGCCGGGCACACCCGCCGGGTACGCCCGGATCGCGGCGGCCCGGCGGCTGCTGGCGGAGTCGGGCCTGCACGTGGTCGCGCCCTGCCCGCACGACGGCGAGTGCCCGATCCGCCCGGACCAGGACTGGTGTCACTTCGCGGTGCGCCTCAACCGCACCGCCCTGCATCGGCGGGTCAAGGACGGCACGCTGAGCTTCGAGGACGAGAAGTTCTCCTATGTCGCGGCGTCGGCCCGGCCGTGGCTCCGGGCCGAGAGCCGGATCCTGCGCCATCCCCTCAAGCGCAAGGGGCTGGTGACGCTGCGCCTGTGCACGGCCGAGGACGGGCTGGCCGACCGCGCGGTCTCCAAGCGGCAGGGCGAGATTTACCGCGAGGCGCGCGACGTCGTCTGGGGCGACGCCTGGCCGCCGCCCGCCGAATAGTGCTGTGACCGGCGCCGGGCCTCGCCCTGCGCCGCGTTCGCGGCCTGGTGCAGCGCCATGTGCAGCATGGCGTCCAGCGCCTCCTGGGAGTTCCGCAGCTCGTCGATCGTCTTGGTGATGCGAGCACGCTCGCGTCGCAGGCTGTCGACGAGTGCCGGGCAGCCGGACGGCGTCGCCACGTCGCCCTCGTCGTGGATGCAGTGCAGCAGCCGGGCGATGACCGCCGTCGGCAGCCCGGCGGCGAGCAGCATGCGGATGTGGCGCACCGCCACGACGTCCGTCTCGGCGTACTCCCGATAACCGTTGGCCAGCCGCGATGGCGTGAGCAGGCCCTGCTCCTCGTAGTAGCGCAGCAGCCGGCGGTTCACTCCGGTCTCCCGGGCCAGTTCGCCGATGCGCATGCGACTCCCTCCGCTTGACCATCACATGAATGTGACCCCCTACCGTCGCCCATTGTCATCGACACAGGAGAAGGGGGACGCGGTGCCTGGAGCAGTGATCATTGGGGCGGGGCCGGGGATCGGTCAGGCGGTGGCCCGCCGGTTCGCCCGGGAGGGGTTCGCGATCACGTTGATCGCGCGGAGTGACTCGACGTTGCGCGCCGGTGCGGAGGCCGTCGCGCGCAGCGACGTCCCCGTGCTCGCTCTGGCGGCCGACAGCACCGACGAGCACGCGCTGCGGAGCGCGCTCGACGAGGCCGCCGACCGGCACGGCCTGCCGGAGGTGGTGGTGTACAACGCGGCGATCATCCAAGCCGACGGGCCGGGAGATCTACCGCTGCGCGGTCATCTGGACGCCTGGGCGGTCAACGTGGTCGGCGCGCTGACCGCCGCCGCACACGTCGCCCCCGCCATGGCGGCTCGCGGCAGCGGCTCCTTCCTCATCACTGGGGGCATGCCCGAGCCCAAGCCGCAGTACGTGAGCCTGTCCCTGGGCAAGGCCGGGGTCCGCACCCTGGTGACGCTGCTGGACCAGCGGTACGGTCCCTCCGGGGTACACGTGGCGAGCGTCACCGTGGCCGGCCCGGTCGCCCCCGGGACGGACTTCGACCCGGACGACATCGCCGAGCGCTACTGGCGCCTGCACACACAGCCACGCGGACGCTGGGAGCGCGAGGTGCTGCACACCGGCCGTACGACCGACTCGGCCAACGCGGATGCCGTCGGCGGGACCAGGCCGATTCCCTAGGAGGGCGTCGCCGCCGGACCGCGTCGTGGGCCTGGCCCTCCACGCGAGTCCGGCAGGTCAGGGAAGGAACAGTTCAACGGTTTCGTAGGATAGGGCAAATCATTCACCGGCCAAGCGGATCTCCGAGGCCCCGGCCCGGTGTGACGGAAGGAGCCCGCGGTCAGCACCGTCGACGAAGCGCCCGGCAGACCGATGCCGCTCGCCTCCACCGCGGAGGCGAGCCGTCTCGCGGCCGTGCGCCGCTACGCCGCACTGGAGACCGCCTCCGGCGCGGCGTTCGACCGGGTGGCCGCGCTGGCCGCGCGGATCTTCCGCGCTCCCTTCGCCACCGTGACGATCGTCGGCGACGACACGGTCCGCGTCATCGCCGCGCACGGGCTGCCACCGTGCCGCGGGCTCGTCGAGAGCCTGTGCGCCTCGGCCGTCCGGCACGGCGGCCCGTACGTCGTCCGCGACACGCTGCTGGACCCGCGAGCGGCCGGGGACCCGGCGGTGCGCGGCGAGCCGGGCATCCGTTTCTACGCCGCCGCGCTGATCACGACGCCCGACGGCGAGGCTTTGGGCAGCGTCAACGTCATGGACGTCCAGCCTCGTGAGGCCGGCGATGAGGAGCTGGCCTGCCTGCGTGACCTGGCCGGCCTCGTCATGGACGAACTGGAGGTGCGGCTGGCCACGCACCGCACGGTCGAGGTCGAAAGGGAGCTCCGCGCGGGCGCCGAGCGGCTGGCCCGCACCCTGCAGCGCACCCTGCTTCCTCCGGCGCTGCCCCGGGTGCCCGGCCTGTGCGCGGCCGCCGCCTACCACCCCGTCTCGGCCGACGAGGTGGGCGGCGACTTCTACGACCTGTTCCCCCTCGACGGCGACCGGTGGGGGTTCTTCCTGGGCGACGTCTGCGGCAAGGGCGCCGATGCCGCCGCGCTGACGTCGCTGGTCCGCTACACCCTGCGCGCCGCGGCCGTCTACGACGCCGACCCGCACGCGGTGCTGGCCAACCTCGACGCGGTCCTGCAACAGGAGCACGCGGGCGGCGAGGCCCCGGCGCCGTACTGCACGGCGGTCTTCGGCGTCCTGCAGCCCGACGGCGACGGTTTCGGCGTCACGCTCGCCACCGGGGGCCATCCCCCGGCGCTGGCGGTGCGGTCGAACGGCGCCGTCGAGCCCATCCATCCGGTCGGCGGGCAGCTGATCGGCATCCTCCGCAATCCCCACTTCGCCCAGGTGAGCGCCCGCCTGAACGCCGGTGACGCGCTGCTGCTCTACACCGACGGCCTCACC
Organism: Microbispora sitophila; assembly: GCF_014892245.1. Classification (NCBI taxonomy): domain Bacteria; kingdom Bacillati; phylum Actinomycetota; class Actinomycetes; order Streptosporangiales; family Streptosporangiaceae; genus Microbispora; species Microbispora sitophila. Next base: position 306,958 of record NZ_JADBGC010000007.1, read on the forward strand.
GAGGCGCGGACGCCGTCCGGCTCGATGCTCGACGAGGACGGGCTGACCGCGTATCTCGCCGCCGCCGGGCCCACGAGCGCAGACGCCCTCCTGACCACCGTGCACGACCTGATCATGGCCCTGGGCAAGGGGGTGTCCGACGACACCGCGGTCCTCGCCCTCTCCGTACCGCCCGCCACTCGAACGCCGTCCTCCGGGAGTCTCGGTGCAGCATGACAACGGTCTGACCGTCAGCCTCCAGTCGCACACCTCCGGGCCGCGCCTGCTGGTCGTGGCCGGTGACCTGGATCATCACACCACTCCACGCCTGCGGGCGGCCCTGGAGGAGGTCGAGTTCGGCCCCGACGCCGGCCTGGTGATCGACCTGTCCGGCCTGACCTTCTGCGACTCCACCGGCATCGCCACACTGGTCGCGGCCCACCAGCGCGCCGCCGACGCGGGCGCCGCCCTGCTCCTCGCCGGGCTGGACTCCGACATCGCCCGTGTCTTCCAGATCATGGGTCTCGACCAGCTGCTTTCCTTCTACGACAGCCCGGAAGAGGCCGTACGCGCGCTGAGTGAACGAGCAGGGGGCCGGTGACCCCTCTCAGAGGGGCGCGGCGGCGACGGCGACCGTGATGTTCTGCCGGATGTCGCAGTTCCTGGCCCGGCGGCAGAAACCGTCCGCCACACTGGTCGCCCCGCCCGCGGTGCTGGCCGCCGTGTGCTGGTGGCCGCGATTGCGCGTGGGGCTGTCCAGATAGACGATGGTCCGGTTGCGGGCGCCGTTGCCGACGGAGACCGGGCCGTCACCGTCCCCCCGCCCGGCCCGGGCGTTCGCGGGAGCGGTGAGGAGGACCTGCGCGGCGGCGGCCGCGACGAGGACGACGGCGAACAGCGGGACACGCCGACACGCGCCGCATGAATGAAGCATCCGCCACCGCCCATCCGCCCGCCGACATTCTGCTCACACCGTAGCCTCCGCCGGGGTCCGGCCGATGTTTTCCGACGTGCGTGTCCCGCCATGTTCTCGGCCGTTTCGCCGCGCGTCAGCGTCCGTTGATCACGGTGCCGCTCGTCCTGGGGGAGCTCTGGTTGCGGCCCCAGAGGTTCTGGGAGCCCCTGCAGCCGGGGCGGCGCCGGCAGTTGGCGGCCTGGGTGTTCACCGACGCGTCCACTCCCGTGATGACCTGCTGAGCGCCCGTCATGTTCCGCTGGCTGCCGACGAGCAAGGAGTTCAGGTTGTTCTGACCGTTGTTGATCACGTACCTGGAGTTGGCGCCGTTTCCGTCGCCACTGCCCCATCCTCGGCCCGTCGCCGCGTCCGCGCTCACGGGGGCGAGCGCGACGCCCGCGCTCGTGAGCGTCAGCGCGGTCAGCGCCAGCAGTCGCGCCGCCGGGCCGGTGAGCGCGTGCCGCCCCCTGTTGTGAGCCCTGTGACGAGCCATGTTCCCCTGCGCCTTCCCCGTCGTCCGTCAAGGAGATCCGCTCGCACGGACCTGCCGGGCATCTACCCCGGAGGGACGCGCCGGTCACGGCCGCTGAACGAGGATTAGGACCTCCCAGCGGAACGATCTCCGTTGTGCTCCGATCCCTCGCGGTAGCGGCCGGGAAGCACCCGGAAACTGTCGTAGCGGCGGCGTACTGTCCATTCGACGTGGCGAAGGGAGTCTTCGATGTCGGAAGTGCGCACGTGGCTGACGGGTCTCGGGTTGGTCGAGTCGCCACGCTGGCACGACGGCCGCCTGTACTTCTCCGACTGGACAGCGCGGGAGGAGAGCGACGCGCTGGTCGAGCGCATCGAGGCCGGTTTCGACGAGCGCGGGTTCGGCTGGTGGGCGGTCGAGGCGGACGGGACGAGGTGATCGCGCTCGACCTGGACGGCAAGCACGAGGTGGTGGCGCGGGTGGACTCGCTCCCGCTCTGCACGGCCTGGCAGGCCGACGGACGGCTGGTGATCGTCGACTCCGCGCGGGGGCTGCTGGTGCGATCGGAACCCGACGGCTCGCTTGCGACCCTGGCCGACCTCACCGGTCCCGGGCGCGGCTGGAACGACATCGTCATCGACGGCCGCGGCAACGTCTACGTCAATCGCATCGGCTTCGACATGCTCACCGGCGAGGCCTTCGCCCCCGGATACGTCGCCAATCTTGAGGCATGGCGCAGCGCTCCAGGCACTGCAACCAATCGGAGTTTTAAGATCGGCAAGCAAGGCTGGCCAGAGTGGGCGAGAGCGAGGCGGAGCACGTGATCCGGGTAGTGGTGGTGGACGACGAGGCTCTGGTGCGGTCGGGATTCAGCCTCATCCTCGGTGCGGCCGACGACATCGAGGTCGTCGCGACCGCGAGCGGGGGCGACGCCGTCGAGACCATCCGCCGGGAGCAGCCCGACGTGGTGCTGCTGGACATCCGGATGCCGGACGTCGACGGACTCACCGTCCTGCACCAGCTGCGGATGATGCCGAACGCACCCGTGGTGGCGATGCTGACGACGTTCGACACCGATGAGTACGTTCTGACCGCGCTGCACTCCGGCGCGGCCGGTTTCCTGCTCAAGGACACCGAACCCGACCAGCTCGCCCACCTGGTGCGCACCCTCGCAGCGGGCGGCGTGGTGCTGTCGCCCAAGGCGTCCCGGGCCCTGCTGCACAGTCACCCCGGCACCGAGGCGGCTGTCGACGAGGAGGCGGCTCGCGTCCGGCTGCTCACCCCCCGCGAGCGTGACGTCCTGGTCCTGGTGTCGGAGGGGTTGTCGAACGCCGACATCGGGGCGCGTATCCACCTGGGCGCCGGCACGGTCAAAGACCATGTCAGCGCGATCCTCACGAAGCTGCGGGTGACGAGCCGGGTACAGGCCGCACTGCTGGCACAGCGGGCCGGGCTGCTCGACGAACGCAAGCAGTCGCAGGCGGGATGATGAGCCGCGCAGGCGCCCTGTTGGGGCGCGTGCCCGCGCGGGTCGTCGACCTCGCCCTGGTGACGGTGGCGGCCCTGGACGTGTGGGTGAACACCTGGGAGGAAACCCGCCTCGGCGTCGTGTTCGCCGTGCTCGGCTGCGGCGCGCTGGTCTTCCGGCGCAGATTCCCGTTCCCCGTCTTCCTGCTCACCCTGCCCATCATGGTCACGACCGAGGTGGCCGTCGCTCCGCTCGTGGCGCTGTTCACCGTGGCCGAACGCTCCCGCAACCGCCGCTTTCTCGCGGTATGCGTCGCCTTGACCGCCATCGCGGGCAGCATTCCGTGGCCTCCGTCCGACCTCTCCGAAGTCGGCCAGACCTTTACGCTGCTCTTCTTCGTCTACAACCTGGCGATCGCCGTCGCCCCGGTCCTGTTCGGTCAGCTCGTCCAGGCGCGACGGGACCTGGCCCGGCGGCTGGAGGAGATTGAGGAGGCCAGGGAACACGAACGTGCCCTGCACGCTCAGGCCGTGGTCGCCAGGGAACGTGCCCAACTGTCTCGGGAGATGCACGACGTGGTCTCCCACCAGGTGAGCCTGATCGCGGTGCAGGCCGGAGCCCTGCAGGTCGCTACCAAGGACGCGGACGCCAAAGAGGCTGCCCGAACGATCCGTTCGCTGAGCGTCACCACGCTCGACGAACTGCGCACCATGGTCGCGCTGCTGCGCGCCTCCGGCGGCCACGCCACCGAGCTGACTCCTCAGCCCACCCTGGCCGACCTGCATCAATTGGTGGAATCAAGCGGCACTCACGCGGAGCTGACGGGCGAGCTGCCGCCCACCGTGGGCACACCCGCGCAACGGGCCATCTACCGCACGGTCCAGGAGGCGCTGACCAACGTCCGCAAGCACGCCCCCGGCGCCACCGCTTGCGTCGAGCTGTGGCAGGAAGGCGACGGCATCGGAGTGACCGTCACCAACACTCCGCCCACGCGTCCCTCCCTCTCCCTCCCCGGTTCGCAGCAGGGCTTGGTCGGTCTGCGGGAACGGGCCGAGATCCTGCATGGCACCCTGGATGCGGGCCCGACCGTGGAGGGCGGCTACCGGGTGCGGCTGCGGATTCCCCTCAGCGCGGACTGACCTACCCCTCATGCTGTTCCGTCGGCTTGCGGCTCACGAAACCCACTCGTGGTTCGCGGCCGGCAACGAGAAAGGGCGCTGGCGCCGCCGAACAGCGCGGTCGGCCGAGCCAGCCAGTCCCACACCACACGTCTGCAACGAACGAAGGCGCCCGCCGCCGGCGTCAGAGCGAGGAATTCCAGAAACTCGCCCCTGCCAGGACGGCGTCACGGCCCGGTACGTCGGCCGATGATCCGAGGAAGCCCTCGCGGCTCGTTGTGTCGCGTACGGTCTGTCATGCCTCCAGCCTGGAAGCCCGTCCGCCCCACGCCCACCCGGCAACTGTCGGGTCCACCCCCGCCGAGTGGCTGAAGAAGACCGCCGTCCGGTCGCGCCGGACCGATCGGGACGAGACTCCGCCGGTCGGCAGGGCGGTACCCGCCGATCGGCGGGGCCATTACCGAAGACTGCCGGATGGTCCGCCCCCTGACGTCCACACGAGATTCCCCGTATGACACAGACACAGCCGCCGCGGGAGACACCGGCTCCGCAGCCCCGAACCCCGCCCGAGCCCGCCGTGCCGGCCTCGCCCCGTCCCTCGATGGGACGCCTCGTCGGGGTGGACCTGGCCCGCGCGCTGGCGGTGTTCGGCATGTACGTCGTGCACATCGGCCCCCCGCTGTCGGCCACGCAGGGCGTCGCCAGCTGGATCCGCTACCTGGCGGACGGGCACTCGTCGGTCCTGTTCGCCACCCTCGCCGGGTTCTCCCTGATGCTGATCGCCGGCCGCAGGGAGCCGAAGACCGGCCTGGCCGGCCGGCAGGCGAAGGCCCGAATCGCGATCCGCGCCGTGATCCTGCTGGCGCTGGGCACCGCGATGGCGATGGAGTTCGGAGGAGTGATCATCCTCGGCTTCTACGGCGTCTACTTCCTCCTCGCCCTGCCCCTGGTACGCCTGTCGGCCAGGACACTCGCGATCACCGCAGCCGCACTCGCCCTCGTCACACCGCAGCTGGCCTTCGCCCTGAACTCGCTGCTGAGCGAGTCGGTCCAGCAGAGCATCAGCGCCTACGACCCGCTCCACCGCCTCAGCGACGTGGGAGTGCTCGATCTGCTGCTCACCGGCTTCTACCCGGCGCTCACGTGGATGCCGTTCGTGATCGCCGGTATGGCGCTGGGCCGCCTCGACCTGTCCTCCGGCACTGTCCAGCGGCGCCTGGCCGCGCTCGGTGCCGCCCTCACCGTGACCGCGTACGGCATGTCCTTGCTGCTGGCCGGCAAGGACGCGTTGAGGAGCCTCGCGGAAGACGGGTCGTCGTCCAGCGGCTCCGGGTCGGTGCCCCTCGACAGCGGGTCCTTCGAGCCTGATTTGTCGGCCTCGTCGCTCCTGACGGCCGGGCCGCACAGCGGCACCACGTTCGACATCATCGGCAGCGTCGGAGTCGCGATCCTCGTGATCGTCGGTGCGACGGTGGCAATGGACCGCCTGCCGCGACTGCGCCGCCTGGCGAAACCGGTCATCGCCGTGGGCACCATGTCCCTGACCGCCTACGTCGGCCACTTCCTCGCGCAGTCCGCGCTGTCCGTGCCCGCCGGGACCGGCACCCAGCAGTCATGGGTGCCGCTGCTCCTGTTCATCCTGGGGGCCACCCTGTTCGCCGCGATCTGGTCCCGCTTCTTCCGCCGCGGCCCCCTGGAGTACCTGCTCAACGCCGCCACCAAGCCGGCGAAGTACATCCGATGAGACCCGGCCGGGGTGGCCCGCCTCCACGCTCCACCCCGGCCTGGACGCCAGATCACGCCCTCGAACTGCTGCCGCAGCCGCTCGGGGTACGAGCCGAACCCGTCGATCGGCACATGGGGTTCAATAAACTCCCACTTCTCGTACGTCAGTTTGGGCACGCGTCACCCACGACGACCTACCGGATCAGAACCCACAACAAGGGCGAATCCTGAATTGATCACAACTCGATACGCACCCTAGTGAAGTGCTAACGCCGCGGCCGGTACTTCCTGTGAAGCCCTCTTTTAGGTCTCAAAAGAGCTCGCTGGTTCTGTTGAGCACCTCCGGGGTGGTGACCGCGAGTGCCATGTCAGGAGCCGGACGAGGGCCGGTGGCCAGCCCTTTCGTCACCTCCGGCAGCAGTCAACGAATCCGGCACGCGCATAAGTGGCTCACAAGGGCCTCCCGAAACACTGGTCCGGCAACGAGGCCGCCGCGCCGTGTGCACGTCTGGACATCGTTCACGTGGTCGTGCCGGTGCCGACGTTGTCCGAGCCCCCCGGCGCGGGTTCCCGTTCAAGGGACGATCAGGTGTTCACCACGAGGTCGTCCCGCGCACCCGCCGCCGCTGCTCGGGAGACCATTCCCTCGTACGTGAGGAACTTTCACGTGAAGAAAGTCGCGACATTAGCCGCACTCGCCCTGGCCGCCACCGTCGCCGGCAGCCTCTCCGCCTCACCCGCCGCAACGGCCGCACCGACCCCCGCCCAGAAGACGGCGGACGCCTCCGCCGCCAACGCCAGGGCCGCCACCATGGACGGTTTCAAGCGCCACCTCGCCGAGGAGGTGGCCCGCCGGCTGGGCGAGCGGCAGTTCCGGGACGCGCTCACCCGGGAGCTGGCCGACGACGGCGAGGCCGACCTGGCCGCGCTGCTCGGCTCGGTGCCGGGCGCCCGGGACCTGGCCGACTACGCCCGCAACGCCAACAGTGACATCCTCAAGCTCAAGGGCCTTCAGGCCGAGGAGTCGCTGCTGCAGATCCGGATCGACCCGAAGCAAGTCAAGCGCATCTCGGCGGGTCAGACCCTGGTGATGGCCACCCCGTCGGGTGACGAGAAGGCGGTTCGCACTGTCGTCGCCTTCGACTCCAAGGGCCACAGCCAGGAGCTCGACGCCTTCAAGGCGCCCAAGCGTCCGGTGCTGATCGTCGGCCTCGACGAGCAGAAGTCGGCCAAGCTGGCGCAGCGCTTCGTCCGGCAGCGCCTGACCGAGGCCGGCGTCGCCGGAACCGATCGACCGGCTGAGGACGATTCGCAACAGACCAAGGCTCTGGGGACGACGCGACCCGTTACCCACATCTTGAGCATCGTCAACAGAAACGACCATGAGCCCTGGTACAAGGGTGGACCGGAGATCTACGCCTGGGTCGCCGGCGCCGGTACCGATGGGAAGGCCCGCGTCGACCAAGTGGAGATGCCGTACATCCAACAGGAGGGCGTGTTCTACCAGCCGCGGCAGAACCTGATCGAGTGGTCCAACTTCAGTTGGACCTCTCTGGACGTCGTCTTCATGGAGCACGATGACAGCGCCGACCTGTCGGCACTGGCCCGTGCGGTCGTGGAAGGAGCGCTCGTCATCAGCGGCAATAGTCAGTATGTCCCGGTAGCCGACAAGATCATCGCAGCGCTGCCCTCCGACTGGACTAAAGACACCGATGACTGGGTCGAGCTGGTAATGGAGAAGGATGCGGCCGGCGGTCACTATCGAGCCGGCGTACCACATGCCGATGCGCTCGGCTTGCCGCTCGGCGTCCGCGTACATGGCCTCGGCCTCGGTGAACCGTCCGGAGACGGCCAGACGCCCCGCGCGCCACACCGTGTGCTGGAAGCGCGGCCACGGCAGGGGCATCCGGTTGAGAATCCGGTCGCATCGGGCGGCCGCCTTGTCGGCTCCCGGCAGGTCGAACAGCTCCATCCGGCGGTAGGTGAGCATCATCTCCGCGAGTAGTTCGAACTCGGGAGTCTGCGTCCGCCGTGCGAGCTCTCCGATCTCCTCGGCGATCTCCATGGCCTGCTCCGTGTAGATGCTGCTCGGGAGCGACAGGTACCGTGCGTTGAGTATCCGCATCAAGAGCTGCGGATCATCGAGCCGCCGTGCCATCCCGACGGCTTCCACGGCACGTCGGCCCCGACGGCGCGGTACGCCAGGTGGCGGACGACATCGCCTTTCCCAACGGCATGGCCGTGACGCAGGACAACGCGACGCTGATCGTCGCCGAATCGTACGGCAACAGGCTCATCGCCTTCGACATCGAGGCGGACGGCGGTCTGTCCAATCGCCGGGTTTGGGCCGACACGGGCGAGGACCACCCCGACGGCATCTGTATCGATGCCGAGGGCGCCGTCTGGTACGCCGACGTCGGCAACAAGCACTGCGTCCGGATCCGGGAGGGCGGTGAGGTCCTTCAGACCGAGGCCGACCGGGGATGCTTCGCCTGCACGCTCGGGGGCCGGGACGGGAAGACGCTGTTCATCGTGGCGTCCGAGTGGCGCATGCCCGAGATGGTGCCACCCGGAACGGGGCAAGTGCTCTCGGCCCAGGTCACGGTGCCCGGCGCGGGCTGGCCGTAGAAGTCCGGCGCCCGGCCTGCTCGGTGCCTCGCCGGGTTGGCGCCTCCGGAAGGCCGACCATGTCGTTCTGCCGGTCTGACGCGTGCATCCGCTGCGTCAGACGGCAGAAGCGGGACCACCGGCGGCAGACGCCGCTCTGCGCGTTCGCCAGACCGCCGACGCCGACCGTCCTCTGCTGGATTCCGGTCCCGTTCCGCGCGCTGCCCACCGTCAGTTGGCTGACGTTGCGTATTCCGTTGCCCAGGCGGACGGTGGTGCTGTTGCCGTTGCGGTCGCCGTTCCCGGCCGTCCGGGTGACCGCCGCGTACCCGGCGGCGGCAAGAGGCAACGCGGCGAGCGCCGCCGTCGCGATCGTGGCCGCCGCCAGGGCGAGACCGCCGCGCATCAGCCGGTCACCGCCGGCCGGCCCTGGCTGTGGTGGCGCGGATGTCCTGCGACAGCGCGCAGAGCCGGCCGTGCGGCCTGCACAGGCCGCCCTGCACGCTGCTGAGCCCGCCCACTCCCGCCGAGAACTGGTGCAGGTCGCCGCGCAGGCGCGTGCTGCCCATCGCCACCAGGTTGCGGTTGGCCGAGCCGTTGCCCACGCGTACGGCGGAGCGGTTCCCGTTGCCGTCACCGGCCGCCGCCGCGCCCGCGGTCACGGGCGCCGCCAGGGTCAGGGCCAGCGCGAGGGCGAGCGTCACCGCCGCCGTCGCGGGCCGTCGCGGAAGGGAGTCACGGGCTCCCGTGAGGGTGTGGATGATCGGCATCGAAGTGCCTCTACCCTGCCCGTGGGCCCGCGCCCCGGCCCCGGCGGAAACCGCAGCGGATCATTCCCCGCGCATTGACCGGCCGCCCCTTGGGTGAAGGGGCGGCCGGTCGCCGGTTATCGGCTGGTCACCTCGTACGTCCGCAGATAGTCGAACGTCGCCGTGGCGCCCGCCGTGTTCATCGAGATCAGGCCGATCTTCACCGGCCCGGTGCGCGGGAGCGACCAGGTGCCGCCCCAGATCCAGTGGGTGCCGTCGGTGCTCGACGCCATCCGGACGTCGTGTTCGCCGTTCTCCTCGTCGTAGTGGTAGAGCAGCCGCAGCCAGGTGGTCTCCGCGGCCGGGCCGCCGAACATCGGCGCGTTGGCGACCGCGGTGGGCGGGGTGGTGCCGGGGCGCGGCCCCTCCTTGCCGAACTCGGTCTGGTGCAGCACCGCGCCGCCCCCGTTGTTCAGCGGCAGGATCGAGTGGGTCAGCTTCAGCCACCGGTCGTCGTTCTCGTACAGCAGCAGACCGGCCTGCTGGTTGCCCTTCGTGCCGTTGAAGGTGAGCTTCGTCTCCACGGTGAAGTCACCCTGCGGCGCGTCGCGGAGCAGGATCGACGCGGTGTTGTTGCCCAGGTACAGCTCGGCGTTCTGGGTCGGCCAGACCAGGGAGCCGTTCGACAGGGTGGCCGACGGGTTGCGGACCTTGGTCCAGCCGGTGGGCGAGCCGGTGCCGTCGAACTCGTCGGAGTACGCGGGAAGCTGCTTGCCCAGGACGGGGTCGGGCACCCGCTCGGTCACCGGCTGGTACAGCGGAGCGGCTCCCACGTTGTCGGCGTCGGCCGCTCCCCGGGTCGTCACGCCGATGGCGCCCGAGGTGGGCGCCCCGTCGGGCAGCGTCGTGGCGACCGTCGCCACCGGGTCCCCGAGCCGGTCGGCCGACACCGACACGACCAGCGCGTTCCCGCGCCGCTCGGCGGCCACGTTGTGCCAGGAGCCGTAGTCGAACGAGGACGGCAGCGGGCTGGAGACCGTCGTCGTCTTCCCGTTCACCTTGGTCGTCACCACGAGCGCGCCCTGCTCCCGGTCGAGCCACGCGGTGATGTTCCTCGCGCCGTTCTCGCGGGTCACGAAGAGCCCGGCGGCGGTGCCGTCCTCGCCCAGCCGCAGGTCGGCCTCAACCCGCACGTCGCCCTGCACCCGGTCGTCGCTGAGCTCGCTGGTCGAGCCCTTGCCGGTGAGGTAGCCGAGCGAGTCGGGGTCGGAGGCGAGCTTCCACGGCCCGGTCCACCCGTCCTCGCCCTCGTTGAACGTGCCGCCCACGGTCCATGTGGTGACCGGCGCCGGCTGCTCGCCCGTGGACGGCCCGGCCCCGGCCCGTACGACCGGCCAGCCGTCGATCCAGTCGAGCCGGTCGATCATCAGCGGCCGGCGGGCCAGGTTGCTGATCGTCGTGCCCCAGGTCGTCGTGGCCTGCCCGAACTCGGGGGCCGACGAGGGGATCGCGTGGTAGACCAGCCAGTCCTGTCCGCTGAGGTCGGTCTGGATGGCGTTGTGGCCCGGGCCGACCCAGCCGTTGCCGTTGGCCGCGAGGACGATGCCGTCCTTGCTGGTCAGGTCCATCAGGTTGACGCCGGTCGGGGTGGTGAACGGCCCGAGCGGGCTGTCGGAGCGGCCGACCTTGACGGTGTAGCCGCTGAACGCGCCGTCACAGCACCCGGCGTCGGAGTAGAACAGGTAGTACTTGTCGTCGCGCCGGACGACGAAGCCGCCCTCCATGCGGCGCCCGCGGGCGATCTGCGTGACCGGGCCGGCGACCGCGGTCGCCTCGGCGTTCATCTTCGCGCCGCAGATCGTGTCGTAGCTGCCCCAGTAGAGGTAGTTGTCCCCGTTCACGTCGGTGTACATGGCCTGGTCGATGTTGCCGGTCGGACAGCCACTGCCGCCCGCCGGGACGATCCGCCCGTGATCGGTCCAGGGCCCGGTCGGGTGCGGGCTGGTCGCGAGCGCCACGCCGCCGGTGGAGAGCGCGTACGTCAGGTGGTAGGTCCCGTTCACGTACCGGATGTCCGGCGCCCAGGGACGCGTGCCGTTCGGCCACCACGAGGGGTGGTTGTCTCCCGTGTAGACGTCCCCCGCGTACGTCCAGTGCACCATGTCGGGGGACGTGAGCATCGGCAGGATGTGCTCGTTCTTCCCGTCGATCGGGTTCGTGGTGCCGTAGGCGTACCAGAGGCCGTCTTTGCCGCGGATCATCGTCGGGTCGGGGAAGGTCTGCACCGCCCCGGCGCTCACGGGGTTGGTGTAGGTGGGCCCGGTCGCCGCCTGCACTGTTGCTGCTTCGGCGGGAAGCGTCGCCGGGACCAGGGAGGACGCGAGGAGTAAGGTTCCGATCACCAGTTGTCTCACGGCGAGCACCGTAGACAGGGGAAATTTTTCCGTCGAGACGCCGTCAGAATCCCGTGTCCCAGCCGCCCCAGAGGCCCCCGGCGGGTGCGGCAGGATGCCATGGAGCTTGTCGGGGAGGTGTCCGCGCTGGTCAGAGGTATTCGTCAAGATCCTGAACAGATTTCCGGATTCTTTTTGTCGGATGGTTGACGTAAAAAACAGACGAACCTTAGGTTTCCAGCGTGTCAACGACCCCCAACGGCGTGCACGCCCTCGTGCGCCGCTCCCATGAGGAGCGGGTGCTGCGCGTGCTCCGCCAGAACGGCGCGCAGAGCCGTAACGAGATCGCGGCCCGGGTCGGCCTGTCACGCACCACGGTCTCCGAGATCACCAGCGATCTCCTCGGCCGCGGCGCCATCCGCGTCGTCGACACCGACGCCGTGGAGCGCGTGGGCAGCGGCCGGCCGGCCGAGCGGCTCGCGCTCGACCCCGCCTCCGGGCAGTACATGGGCGTCGACTTCGGCCATCGCCGCGTGAACGTCCTGGTGGCCGACGCCGCGCACGACATCATCGCGTCCGGGACCGCCCGCTACGAGGAGTCGGCGCAGTGGCCCGAGCGTCTCGACGCCGGGCTCGCGCTGATCGACCGGCTGAGCGCGGAGACCGGCGTCCACTACGGCGCACTTCAGGCGATCGGGATCGGCGTGCCGGGGTGGGGCGACCGCTCACGGGCCGACGGCGTCGCGGAGGTGTTCGCCCAGCGTTTCCACGCCGCGGTGATCGTGGACAACAATGTGCGCTTCGCCGGGCTGGCCGAGGCGCTGCACGCCCAGTCGGACACCGTACGCGACCTCATCTATCTGCGCTTGTCCGACGGAGTCGGCGGCGGGCTGGTGGTGGGCGGCCAGCTCGCGCGGGGCTCGAAGGGGTACGCGGGCGAGCTGGGGCACGTGACCGCCGTCCCCGGCGGCTCGCGGTGCCGCTGCGGCAAGCGCGGCTGCGTCGAGACCATCGCGTCGGTCCCGGCGATCCTCGGGCGGTGCCGGGAGCTCGGCGTGACCGCGGACACGCTGGACGACCTGAAGGCCGCGGTGGAGATCGCCCACCCGGCCGTGGACCGCGTGCTCCGCGAGGCGGGGACGGTGGTGGGCCGGGTGCTCGGCACGGCGGCCATGACACTCAACCCGGACGAGATCGTGCTCGGCGGCGAGATCATTCAGATCGCTCCGGCCCTGCTGCGGCAGGTCGTGGACACGGTCACCTACGAGCTGTCGTGGTGGACCGACGCGGCGCCCGTGATCCGCCCCGCCCTGCTCTCGGACGACGGTGGCGCGCGCGGAGCCATCGCGGCCCTGTTCCACGAGTCCCCCCTGCTCGCCGGATACGAAGCGAACGTCACGACGGACGGAGGCCGCTAGTGGCCGTGACCAGTGCGGGCGCCACGAGGGCAGACAACGCCCCCGCCCGGCCGCGCAAGAACAGGACCTTCCTGGTCCTCAACATCATCTCGATCGTGGCCGGAATCGCGATCTGGTGGGGGCTGTCCCTGGCCGGGCTCCAGTTCCCCACTCCGGTCGAGGTCGTCTCGGCCGCCTGGAAGATGATCCAGGACGGCACGCTGGCCACCGACGTCGGCGCCTCACTCGGGCGCGTGCTGGCCGGGTTCGCCCTCGGCTCGATCGCGGCGGTGATCGTCGGCTTCGTCATGGGGTGGTACACGGTGGCCCGCGGCCTGTTCGAGCCGTGGATCCAGTTCTTCCGCACCATTCCGCCGCTGGCGATGCTGCCCCTGGTGCTCGTCCTCATGGGCATCGGGGAGAGCCCGAAGATCTTCGTCATCTTCCTGGCGGCGTTCCTGTCCTGCGTCATCTCCACCTACCAGGGCGTGGTGAACGTGGACAGGACGCTCATCAACGCCGCGCGGGTGCTCGGCGCGGGCGACGGGACCATCTTCGGCCGTGTCGTGGTGCCGGCATCGACGCCGTTCATCCTCGTGGGCATGCGGGTCGGGCTCGGCTCGGCCTGGGGCACGCTGGTGGCCGCCGAACTCCTGGCCGCGCAGGCCGGGCTCGGTCACCGGATGCAGAGCGCGCAGCTCTACTACGACCTGCCGACGATCTTCGTCGGCATCATCGCGATCGGGGTCCTCGGCCTGATCATGGACCGGCTGCTCATGATCGCCGGCAACAAGCTGACGGCCTGGCAGGAGAACCGATGAGCACTCCCAAGATCTCCGTACGCGACGTCCAGAAGGTCTTCCCGGTCGGGAAGGACCCGTTCGTCGCGCTGGGCGGCGTCTCGCTGGACATCGCCGACAACGAGTTCGTGACCGTGGTCGGCCCCTCCGGCTGCGGCAAGAGCACGCTGCTCAACATCCTCGCCGGGCTGGAGCAGCCCACCGGCGGCACCGCGCTGGTGGACGGGAAGCCGGTCACCGGCCCCGGCCCCGAGCGCGGCGTCATCTTCCAGCAGTACGCGCTGTTTCCGTGGCTGACCGTCCGCGAGAACGTCGAGTTCGGCATGCGCACCGCGAAGGTCCCCAAGGCGGAGCGGCGGGAGCGGGCCGAGCACTTCATCCGCCTGGTCGGCCTCGAGCAGTTCGCCGACGCGCTGCCCAAGACGCTATCGGGCGGCATGAAGCAGCGGTGCGCGATCGCCCGCGCGTACGCGGTGAACCCGTCGATCCTGCTCATGGACGAGCCCTTCGGCGCCCTCGACGCGCTGACCCGGGTGCGGCTCCAGGAGCAGCTTCTGGACACCTGGAGCAAGGACCGGCGGACGGTCATGTTCATCACCCACGACGTCGACGAGGCGGTGTTCCTCGCCAACCGGGTGGTCGTCATGGCCGCCAGGCCGGGCCGCATCGCCGAGATCATCGACGTCGACCTCCCCTACCCGCGCGACGAGGACATGAGACTGAGCCCCGAGTTCGGGGCCCTGCGCAACCGCGTCTGGCACGCGGTGTACCACCAGCGGCAGATCAAGGAGCCCGCGAAATGAAGAAGACACTCCTGGCCGCCGCGGCGGTCGTCGTGGCACTGTCGGCGGCGGCCTGTGGGTCGGACGACTCCGCCGGGCCGGGCGGCTCGGGCGGCGGCACGACCCACGTGAACTTCGGCTACATCGCCGACTTCAACGGCGCGAGCCTGCTCGCCGTGGCCGACAAGCAGGGCCTGTGGAAGAAGCACGGCCTCGACGCCAAGGTCAGCGTGTTCACCAACGGCCCGCTGCAGATCCAGGCGCTGGGCACCGGCGACCTCGACTTCGGCTACATCGGCCCCGGCGCCATGTGGCTGCCCGCCTCCGGCAAGGCCAAGGTCGTCGCGCTGAACACGCTCGGCAACGCCGACCGCGTCATCGCCCAGGCCGGCATCACGTCCCTGGACCAGCTGAAGGGCAAGACGATCGGCGTGCCCGAGGGCACCTCCGGCGACATGATCCTCACCCTCGCGCTGAAGAAGGCCGGGCTGACCAAGGACGACGTGAAGATCGTCCCGATGGACGCGTCCACGATCGTGTCGGCGTTCACCTCCAAGCAGGTCGACGCGGCCGGCTTCTGGTATCCGGCCATCGCCACGATCAAGAAGACCGTCCCCGACCTGGTCGAGCTGGCCAAGAACGAGGACTTCGCCGACACCGTGTCGTTCCCGACCGCGTTCGTCGCCGGCAACGACGTCGTCGCCAAGGAGAAGGACAAGACCGAGAAGGTCATCGGCGTGCTGCGCGACGCCATCCAGTACCGCAGCGAGCACCTCGACGAGACCGTGGCCGCGACCGCCGAGATGCTCAAGCTGCCGGCCGACCAGGTCAAGGCCGACGCCGCCAACTCCAAGGTGCTGTCGCTCTCCGACCTGGACGGCTACAGCAAGGACGGGACCATCGACAAGTGGCTGAGCGGGATGAACGACTACTTCGTGGGCGCGGGCAAGCTGACCTCGGCCGTGGACCCGAAGACGTACTACACCGGCGATCTGTTCACGGGCGCCGCCAAGTGAACGTTCTGTTCCTGATGACCGACCAGCACCGGGCCGACACCCTGGGCGCGTACGGCAACCGCCTCGCGGCCACCCCGGTGCTGGACGAGCTGGCCCGGACCGGGACCAGGTTCGACCGCTGGTACACCCCCACCGCGATCTGCACGCCGGCGCGGGCGAGCCTGCTCACCGGGCAGGCGCCGTTCCGGCACAAGCTGCTCGCCAACCACGAGAGGAACGTCGGCTACATCGAGGACCTGCCCGACGACCAGTGGGCCTTCTCCACGGCCCTGCGGGACGCCGGGTACAACTGCGGGCTCATCGGCAAGTGGCACGTCGGGCACCACCGGCGGGCGGCCGACTTCGGGTTCGAGGGGCCGGACCTGCCGGGGTGGCACAACCCCGTGGACCACCCCGACTACCTGGACTATCTCAAGGCGAACGACCTGCCGCCCTACGAGATCCACGACCGTATCCGCGGGACGCTGCCGAACGGCGGGCCGGGCAACCTGCTCGCCGCGCGGCTGCGCCAGCCGGTCGAGGCGACGTTCGAGCACTACCTGGCCACCCGGGCCATCGAGATGCTGGAGCGGTACGCCGCCGAGCCGAAGCCGTTCTTCCTGCAGCTCAACTTCTTCGGCCCGCACCTGCCGTACATCGTGCCGGACGAGTATTTCGACATGTTCGACCCCGAGCTGGTCGAGCTGCCCAAGTCGATCGCCGAGACCTTCGCCGGCAAGCCGCCGGTGCAGGCCAACTACAGCGCGCACTGGACGTTCGACACCATGCCGCTGGAGGTGACGCGCAAGCTCATCGCGGTCTACTGGGGCTACGTCGCGCTCATCGACATGGAGATCGGCCGGGTCATGGACGCCATGCGGCGCCTCGGCCTGAACGACGACACGGCCGTGTTCTTCACCTGCGACCACGGCGAGTTCACCGGCGCCCACCGGCTACACGACAAGGGCCCGGCGATGTACGAGGACATCTACCGCACGCCCGGCCTGCTGCGGATCCCCGGCCAGGAGCCCGGGGTCGTCCGTACGGAGTTCGTCAGCCTGCTGGACTGCACGGCGACCATCCTGGAGCTGGCCGGGATCGACCCCGCCCCCGCGGTCGACTCGCGCAGCCTCGTGCCGCTCGCGTCCACCCACGAGGTGCCGTGGGAGCAGGACATCGTCTGCGAGTTCCACGGGCACCACTTCCCCTACCCGCAGCGGATGATCAGGACCGACCGCTACAAGCTGGTCGTCAACCCCGACTCGACCAACGAGCTGTACGACCTGTTCACCGATCCGGACGAACTGCTCAACGTCTACGACCACCCCGAGATGGCGGAGGTGCGCGGACGGCTGATGCGGCGGCTCTACCAGGTGCTGCGCGACCGGGGCGACAACTTCTACCACTGGATGACCTCGATGTACGACGTCGGTGAGGTGTCGTACGACCCGACGCTGAGCGGGCTGGACGAGGCGACCTACCGGTGAGCAGGCGTCCGAACATCGTCATGATCCTGACCGACGACCACGCGTCGCACGCGGTCAGTGCGTACGGCTCGGTCGTCAACCGGACGCCGCGGATCGACGAGATCGCGGACCTCGGCGTCCGGTTCGACAACTGCTTCGCGACCAACGCGTTGTGCTCGCCGAGCCGGGCCAGCATCCTGACCGGCACGTACTCGCACGTGAACGGCGTCTCGACGCTGGTCACGCCGATCGACGCGGCGCAGCCGACGTTCGTGAGCCAGTTGAAGGCGGCCGGATATCGCACCGCGATCGTCGGCAAGTGGCACATGGGGGACGGCCCTGGGCACAACCCTCAGGGGTTCGACTACTGGGACGTGCTGATCGAGCAGGGGGAGTACTTCGACCCCGCGTTCCTGTCGGAGGACGGTCTGCGCACCGTCCCCGGCTACGCCACCGACCTCATCACGGACATGGCGCTGAGCTGGGCCGACTCGCTCGACGGCGACGATCCGTACTGCCTGCTGATCTACCACAAGGCGCCGCACCGCCCGTGGGAGCCGGACGACAAGCACGCGGGGATGTACACCGGCCCCATTCCGGTGCCCTCGACGTTCGACGACGACTACGCGACGCGCTCGTCGTCGGCCCGGCGGGCCGCCATGCGGATCGCCGAGCACCTCAACGCCGAGGACCTCAAGCAGGACCCGCCCGAGGGGCTGACGTACGAGGAACTGGCGCTGTGGAAATACCAGCGCTACATGGAGGACTACCTGGCCGTCGTCGCGTCGGTGGACGACAACGTCGGCCGGGTGGTCGACTGGCTGCGCGAGCGCGGCGACTTCGACGACACGCTGCTGATGTACTGCTCCGATCAGGGCTTCTTCCTGGGCGACCACGGGTGGTTCGACAAGCGGTTCATGTACGAGGAGTCGCTGCGGATGCCGCTCGTGCTGAGCTATCCGCGGCGCGTCCCGGCCGGCCAGGTGCACACCGGGATCGTCACGAACGTCGACTTCGCGCAGACCGTGCTGGACGCGGCCGGGGCGGCGCATCACCCCCGGATGCAGGGCCGCAGCTTCCTGGCCGACCTGACCGGCGAGCCGGGCCCGCCTCCCGCGGAGGGCATGTACTACCGCTACTGGGAGCACGACGACGTCTTCCACAAGGCGCCGGCCCACTACGGCTACCGGACGTCCCGGTACAAGATCATCTATTTCTACAACGACGGCATGGGCATCCCCGGCACGGGCGCGTTCACCTACCCGGGGGAGTGGGAGCTGTACGACCTGGAGGCCGACCCGGAGGAGCTGCGCAACGTCTACGACGCCCCGGCCTACCGCGAGGTCCGCGAGGAGATGAAGGTCCGCATGTGGCACGCGCAGGCGGCCCTCGGCGACGAGCCGCACCCGAGCCAGCCGGTGCCGGAAGGAATCTGACCATGTCGGGGAGCTGCTGCACGCCCGCCACGCCGGGACGGCCCCGTGAGCCGGTCCGCTTCACGGCGGAGGGCCGGCACGGGATCGAGCAGGTGCGCCTGCCCGGCGGGGAGTTCCGGATGGGCGACGCCACCGGCGACGGCAACCCGGGGGACGGCGAGACGCCGGTCCACGCCGTCACGGTGGCGCCGTTCTCGATCGACGCCACGACCGTGACGGTCGCGGACTTCGCCGCCTTCGCCGACGGGACCGGCTACCGCACCGAGGCGGAGGAGTACGGCTTCTCCGCCGTCTTCCACCTGGCGATGCGCGCCCACCCCGACGACGTGATGGGGCCGGTGCCCGGCACCCCCTGGTGGGTGGGTGTGCGCGGCGCCGACTGGCGTCACCCCGCCGGGCGGCTCTCGGAGGCCGAGCCCGACCACCCGGTGGTCCACGTGAGCTGGAACGACGCGATGGCGTACTGCTCGTGGGCGGGCCGGCGGCTGCCCACCGAGGCCGAGTGGGAGTACGCCTCCCGGGGCGGCCTCGACGGCGCCCGCTACCCGTGGGGAGACGACCTGCCTCAGGACGAGTGGCGGGTGAACATCTGGCAGGGCGTGTTCCCCACGGAGAACACCCTGGACGACGGCTATCTCACGACCGCCCCGGTTCGTACGTTCGCGCCCAACGCGTACGGGCTGTGGCAGACGGTGGGGAACGTCTGGGAGTGGTGCGCGGACTGGTACGGGCCCGACTACTACGTCTACTCGCCCTCGGACAACCCGCGCGGTCCCCTGCGCGGCAGGGCCCGGGTGCTGCGCGGCGGCTCGTTCCTGTGCCACGACTCCTACTGCAACCGCTACCGCAACTCGGCGCGGTCGTCGAACACCCCCGACTCCTCCATGGCCAACGCCGGATTCCGCACCGTCGCCCTGTGATCAGGGGTTCGTGAATTTTTCAGCGCCGCCCCGGCGGCCGGGCAGGTCGGGACCGGTGCTGTCCTGCGGCTCTGGCCGCCGGTGATCTCCGATGCGATAGTGCGGGTGCCGCTCGCCCTGTGGGCGTCTATCCCGGGAGGATCGCATGCGTACGGTACGGGCTCTACTCGTCTCCGCCGTCCTGGCCGCCGGCCTGGTGTCCGTCGCCACGGCGCCGGCACACGCGGACAGCATCCGGTACGCCTACTACTACCAGTCGGACTGCTACAACGGCGGCAACCTCGGCATCCAGTGGGGGTGGTGGACCTCCTTCCGCTGCGAGTGGGGAACCGGCGGCGGCAACTTCTGGTTCCTCTACGCCTGACGCTTCGACTGGACGCCCCGCACCCCCGAGTGCGGGGCGTCCAGTGGCTCAGGGGAGGGTGGTGAGGAACGGCTTGACGGTCTTGGAGAAGCTCCAGTTGTTCGCGGCGTCCCAGTTGATCGACCAGGTCATCGCGCCCCGGATGTCGGGGTAGGCCTGCGGGGGAACGAACGCCCCGCAGTTGGTGCGCCGAGCCAGGCAGTTCAAGGCGTTGGTGACCGTGCCGGGGGAGACGACGCCGCCGCCGGCCGCGCCGGGACCGGCCGGCAGGCCGAGCGCGACCTGGTCGGGGCGCAGGCCGTTCTGCAGCTGGATGCAGGCCAGCGCGGTCATGAAGTCCACCGTCCCCTGGCTGTAGACCTTCTGGTCGCAGCCGAGCATCGCCCCGGAGTTGTAGTACTGCATGTTGACGACGGTGAGGATGTCCTTGATGCTCAGCGCGAGCGTGAAATACTCCATGCCGGTCGACTGCATGTCGATGGTCTGCGGGGCCATCATGATGATCAGCCCCGAGCCCGCCTTCGCCCGCAGCTCGCGCAGCGCCTGGGCCATGTAGGTGGCGTTGAGGCCGTTCTCCAGGTCGATGTCGACGCCGTCGAACCCGTAGGTCTGCATGATCGAGTAGACCGAGTTCGCGAACGCCGTGGCCGCCCCGGAACTCGCCACCTGCACGTGCCCCGCCTCGCCGCCGACGCTCAGGATGACCTTCTGGCCGCGCTGCCTGAGCGCCTGCACGTCGGCCTTGAACTGGGCCTCGGTGTATCCGCCGAGTGCGGTGGACAGGCCGGAGTCGAGGGCGAACGTCACCTGGCCCGGCGTGCTGGTCGCCTCTCCGAACGCGATCGCGACCACGTCGTAGTCCTGCGGCACCTGCGACAGCCTGAGCTCGACGGCGGGGTTGACGAAGTTGTGCCAGTAGCCGGTGAGGATGTGCTTGGGCAGCGCCCCGCCCGAGGAGCACCCGGTGGTCGTGCCGGTGACGGCCGCGCTCGCCGCCGACTCGCCCGCGGCGTTGTACGCCCTGACGGTGTAGGTGTGGGTGGTGCAGGCGCCGAGCGAGCCGATCGTCGCGGTGGTGCCCGTGACCTGGGCGCGCTGGGTCGTGCCCTCGTAGACGCGGTAGCCGGTCACGGTGCCGCTGGAGGCGGTCCACGACAGCGAGATCGATGTGCCGGTGCTGCCTGTCACCGTGGGAGCGCCGGGCTGCCCGGGCGCACCCGTACCGGTGGCGGTCGTGGCCGAGATGGCGGCGCTCGCCGCCGACACGTTGCCCGCCGCGTCCCGCGCCCTGACCGTGTAGCTGTACGTCGTGCCCGAGGCCAGGCCGCCGTCGGTGTACGTCGTCCCCGTCACGGTGGTGACGAGCTGTGAACCTCGGTAGACCTGGTAGCCGGTCACGCCGACGTCGTCGGTGGAGGCGTTCCACGCGAGCGACACACTGCTCGACGTGGTGCCCGTCACCCGCAGGCCGGCCGGGACGGACGGGGCCGTCGTGTCGCCGCCCCCGCTCCCGAGCGCCTTCCACAGCGCCGGGACGTTGGGCGGCTCCCACCCCGTCAGCGACGTGTGCGCCTGGATGCACTCGTAGTCGATGCCGTTGTAGGTCACCCGCGTCCCCGTGGCGTAATAGGTGTTGGGGGCCCAGGCGGCGTACGCGAGCATCGCACTGGACGCCGCCGACGCGGGGGCGGGACCCGCCCCGACTCCTGCGAGACAGAGGCCCAACGCGACCAACAGCGCGCTGAGCAGCCGTTTCTTCATCAATGCCGTCCTTCCGGGGTGCCGAGCGGCGTCCGCGAGGAGGCGTCGGGTGACACGACGGCCGATCGCGTGGCCTTCCCTTTCTTAGGAAAGTTTCCTATTAGTTTTGGCGCGAGCGTAGCCCCGGAAGGACGGCCGTACAAGACCCAAAGCTCACCCGCGGTCGTGTTCTCCGGGGCGGACGAGCCCGCTCTCGTAGGCGAAGACGACCGCCTGGACGCGGGTGGTCATACCGAGCTTCATAAGGACCCGGGACAGGTGGGTCTTGACCGTCGCCTCCGCCAGGTGAAGCCGCGCCGCGATCTGCGTGTTGGTCAGACCCTGGGCGAGCATCCTCAGCACATCGGTCTCCCGGCCGGTGAGTGAGGCCAGCTCGGCGGTCCGGCTCCTCGTGCTCGTGAGATCCGGCTGGGCGGCGAACGAGGCGATCACCCGCAGGGTCACCGCCGGATCGAGCAGCCCACCTCCCGCGGCGACCGTCCGCACCGCCTCGATGAGCCGCTCCGGCGGAGCGATCTTGAGGAGGAACCCGCTGACCCCGGCGCGCAGAGCGGCGGCGACGTGCTCGTCCTCGTCGAACGTGGTCAGGACTATCACCTTGGTCTCCGGGTGGTCGCGCACCAGCTGCCGCGACGCCTCCAGTCCGTCCATCTTCGGCATGCGCACGTCGATCAGCACGACGTCCGGCCGGGTGCGGGCGACCAGGTCGAGGGCCCCGGCGCCGTCGGACGCCTCGCCGACGACCGAGATGTCCGGCTCGGCGCTGAGCACCAGCCGCAGGCCCGTCCTGACCATCGCCTCGTCGTCCGCCAAGGCCACCGAGATCGTCACGCCACTCTTCCTGTCATGTGCGGGGGATGGGGAACCGGGCGCGGACCGCGAACCCGCCGTCCGGCTCGGGACCGGCCTGCAGGCTGCCGCGCACCATCGCCAGCCGTTCCCGCATGCCGACCAGCCCGTGGCCGCCGCGCCGGACGGCCGGGACCGCGGGCCGCCCCGCCGGCTTCCCGTTGCGTACGTCCAGGGTGAGCGCGTGCTCGGTGCAGTCGATGACGACCGCGGCCGGCACCTTGCCGGCGTGCCGCAGGACGTTGGTCAGGGCCTCCTGGAGCACCCGGTAGGCGGTGAGGTCCAGGATCGGCGGGAGCTTCGGCATCTCGGCGGGGGCGTCCACGGTGACCTCCAGACCCGCGGCGCGGACATCGGCGATCAGCTCACCGACCCGGGCCAGCGAGGGCGCCGGCGCGGGCCGCTCGCCGTCGACGCGCTCGCGCAGGAGGCCGACCAGGCCGCGCATCTCCTCCACCGTCTGCCGGCCGAGACGTTCGAGCCCGGCCACGACCTCCTGCTCGACCGGCCGGTCGGCGAGCAACCGGCGCAGGCCCCCGAGCTGCAGGGTCATCACGCTGACCGAGTGGGCGACAGCGTCGTGCACCTCGCGGGCGATCCGCGTGCGCTCCTGGGCCACCGCGGTCTGGGCGTTCGCCTCGCGTTCCGCGTCGAGGGCTGCGGCCAGCGCGGCGAGCTCGACCGCCCGTTCGCCGCTGCGCCGGGCCAGCACTCCCATGAACCAGCCCGGCAGCAGGATCGCCGCGACGAAGAACAACTCCCATGGCGTCTGGCCGCCCGCCAGCGAAGTGCCCGCGAAGGACAGCCCCGCGACGCACAAGGCCACGGCGGAACGCCGCGGCGGCTCGCGCCAGCCGGCCCAGGCGACCACGGCGATCAGCCCGATCAGCGCGGCACCGCCGATGCTCGGCACTCCGAACACCACCAGGGGCAGCGGCAGGCAGGCGGCCGCGACGACCGCGCCGGCCAGCGGATGCCAGGCGGCGATCAGCACGCCCAGGCCCAGCATCACCCCGGAGATCCAGATGATCGTGGCATCGGCGCCGAAGAAGTCGTCGAGCCAGGTCTCCAGAACGGCCATGGCGCCGATCAGCGGCCCGAAGAGCAGCGGAACGAGGCGCACGTCCCTCAGCCGCGTGGTCGTCATGGTGATTCATCGTAAGCAGAAGAGACGCCGCGGACATCCGCTGAACGACGGACCTTCGCCGTGTGCAGATCCCCTGCGAAGCGGACTCGGGCCGCGTGCCGCGTACGCCGAATCGGGGAGCCGTGACGATACGCGATGGCGGACGTCGTGGAGGGTGCCGCAGCGCGAGACTTCCGGGCGACCGATCGCTCCCCGGACCTGTGGGAGCAGCCGACAACGACATGGAGCCAGGAGATGACCTCCCTCGCACCTGACACGATCACCGATGCCGGCACGCCCGCCGGCCGCCCCCTGTGGCGCGCGGCGGGCGTCGCCCTGATCGCCGGCCCTCTGCTGCTGCTCGCCGGGATGCTGACCAGCCCACCCCAGAACTCCGACGCGGCGGCCGACTACGTCGCGTCGCTGGCCCGGGACGGCTTCGTCACGCAATTGTCGGCGATCCTGCTCCACTACGGCCTGATCGCGGGCGCGCTGGGCGCCCTCGCCGTGCCCGGGCTGGTGCGTGGCCGCAGGGGGCGCTGGCCGGTGCTGCTCGGCGCACCGGCCAGCGCGCTCGGAATGCTGAACGTGTCCGGAGCCGTACGTGACGACTGGTGGGTGATGGTCACCGGGCAGCAGCTTCCGAAGGAGGTCGCGCTCCGCGTCTTCGACACCGTGAGCGGCTCGTCGTTCATGCCCCTGTGGAGCGGGACCGAGATGCTCGCCTTTCTTGGACTGCTCGCGCTGAGCATCGGGCTCGCCCGGGCCGGCGTCGCCGGCTGGTGGCTCACCGTCGTCTTCGTCGGCGCGTTCGCCGGGATGACGGTCATCCCGGTCGACCTGACCTACCTCGCGGGTGTCGTGTTCGCCGTCCTGTTCCTCCCACTCGCGGTCGCCGGTGTGCTCATTTGCCGAAACCGGCGGTCAGGCCGCTGAGCAGCTGACGGCGGCCGATCGTGTAGAGGATCAGCATCGGCAGGATGGTCAGCACCACGGAGGCCAGCACGGCGGGCACGTTCACGCCGTACGGCCCGCCCTGAAAGGCCGCCAGCGCCAGCGGCAGCGTGCGCTTGTCGGGGCTCTGGGTGAGGATCAGCGGCAGCAGGAACCCGTTCCAGACCTGCAACGCGTTGTAGATCGACACCGTCACCACGGCCGGCCGGGTGAGCGGGAAGGCCAGGCCCCACAGCGTCTTCCACTCGGTCGCGCCGTCCATCCGCATCGACTCGAACAGTTCCTTGGGCACGTCCCTGATGAAGTTGGCCAGCACCAGCACCGACAGCGGGATGGCGAAGGCGACCGACGGCAGGATCAGCGCCGTCAGCGAGTCGTAGAGGTGCAGCTTGATGATCAGCAGGTAGACCGGGATGACCGTCGCCTGCAGCGGGATGGCCAGGCCCATGAGGAACAGCGAGTTCACCCCGCGGAGGAAGCGGCTGACGCCGCCGCTCCGGACGATCGCGTACGCCGCCATGAACGCGAACAGGACCGACGGGATGACCGTGCCGATGGCGACGAGGAGGCTGTTCAGGAAGTACAGCGGGAAGTCCAGGTCGAGCACGAGCCGGTAGTTGTCCAGGGTCGGATCGCTGGGCGGCAGCAGCGGGTTGGTGATGTAGTAGTTGGACTGCGTCTTGAAGCTGGTGATCACGATCCAGTAGATCGGGACGATCACCACGGCCAGCCACAGCCAGCCCATCAGCCCGGCGAGCCAGTTGGGGCGCTGGGAGGTCGATTTCGGCCGGCGGCGTCCGTGCGCCCCTGGCGCCGCGGTGCGCTGGGCTGCCCTCGAGGTGTGGGTCGCGGTCACGGTCAGGCCCCTTCCAGCTGGCTGGCATTGGGGTTGCGGCCGCCCAGCCGGCGCAGCAGCAGCGCCAGAGCGAGACCCACGATAACGAGGATGACACCGATCACACAGGCCGCTCCCATGAGGTTCGCCTGGAAACCGCGCTTGTACATGTCCAGGGCGAGCGCGCGGGTGGCGTCGCCGGGACCGCCCTCGGTCAGCACGAAGATCAGGTCGAAGAAGGTCAGGGAGCCGACGACCATCAGCGTGGAGGAGGTGATGGCGGTGTACTTGAGCTGGGGCAGGGTGATGTTGAAGAACATGCGGACCCGCCCCGCGCCGTCCAGCTCCGCGGCCTCGTAGAGCGAACGCGGGATCTGCCGCACGCCGCCCTGGTAGAGCAGCGCGTGGAACGGGATGAACTGCCAGGACACGATGAAGATCACGACGCCCATGGCGAGACCGGGCTCGCCGAGCCAGTCCTGGTTGAGCAGGTCGAGGTGCAGCCCCGCGCCGAGCCCGAAGTTCGGGTCGAGCAGCGCCTTGAAGGTGATCGCGATGGCCGCCGAGCTGAGGAGCAGCGGGATGAAGTACAGCACCGCGAGCAGTTCGCGGTAGCGCTGACGGCCCGCCAGGAACACCCCGATCAGGATGCTGGCCGGTGTCTGGACCGCCCAGGAGAGTGCCGTGATCAGGAACGTCACCCACAGCGCGTGCGGCAGGCCGGGGTCGGTGAGCACCGACCGCCAGCTATCGAGCCCGGTCAGCTTGATCTCGCCCAGCGTGTCCCAGGACGTGAAGCTGAGCAGCAGGACCCCGAGCAGCGGAATCAGCGCGAAGGCCACGAAGGCCACCAGGGCCGGCGTGGCCAGCCACGGCAGGACGGCGCCGCCGCGCGCCTTCGGCGCGACGGCGGACGACGTCCTTCGAGCAGGGATAGCGGACATGCTTACTTACCGATAACCGCGTTCATGTTCGTCGCGAACTGCTGCGGCGAGATCGACAGCTGGAACAGCTTGGCGATGTTGTCCAGCAGCACCTCGGCCGCGGTGGGGCTGAGCGCCTGGTCCCAGGACTGGGCGAACACCTTGGCATTGCTGGAGACGCCGTAGATGAAGTTCAGGAACTCGGCGTCCTTGGAGCCGGTGAACAGCTTGTCGGAGCCCTTGACGATCGGCACGCCACCGGTGCCGACCCAGTCCTTCTGCTCCTGGTCGTCGAGGACCCCGGTGGCGAAGAACTTCTTGGCGATCTCCTTCTGCTCGGGCGTCGCCTTGGAGGAGATCGACAGGTACTGGCCGGGGTTGCCGACGGTGTCGCTCGGGTCGCCCTTGCCGCCGTCGACCGGCGGGAAGTTCATCCAGCCGAGGCCGCCGCTGGGGACGATGTCGCCGCCCTGCGCCTGCTGGATGCCGTACGACCAGCTGCCGTGCAGCATCATCGCGGCCTTGCCGGTGTACAGCAGCGCCTGGTCGGCGTTGGAGTCGGCGGTGATGGAGGAGAAGCCCTTGATGAACGCGTTGGCCTTGATGAGCTCCTGCATCTTGGTCAGGGCCTCGATGGAGGCGGGGTTGTTCCAGGCATCCTTCTCGCCGTCGAAGACGGCCTGGAACACCTCGGGGCCGCCGATGCGGTCGAAGAGGAACTCCAGCCACATCATGTTCGTCCAGCGCGACTGGCCGGCCAGGGAGAACGGCGCGATCCCCGCCGCGTTGAACTTCTTCACCAGGTCGAGGATGTCGCCGTACGACTGCGGCGGCTGCGCCCCGACCTTCTCGAAGACCTTCTTGTTGTAGAACAGCACGATCGGCTGCACGGTCTCGCACGGCATCGCGTAGATCTTGCCGTCGATCGTCGCGGCGCCGAAGGCGCCGGGGAACAGCCGGTCCTTCACGGCGGAGTTCTGCTCGAACCACGAGGTGAGGTCCTCGACCTGGCCGGCCTGCACGTAGCTGCGCAGACCGCCGCCGCCCCAGCCCCAGATGATGGTGGGCGCCTGGTTGGCCCCGATCGCGGTCTTGATCTTCGTCTTGTACGCGTCGTTCTGGATGGTCGTCAGCTGGATCTGGCCGTTGGGGTTGGCCTTGTTGAACCGCTCGACGGCCGCGGTGCGGGGGGCCTCTCCGGGCGGGCCCTGCAGGAACCAGTAGGTGGCCTTGGCCCCTCCGCCGCCGCTGCCGCCCGTGGCGCCGCCGCCGGCACCTCCGCCGGAAGGGGCGGGGCCGGACGTGCCGCAGGCCGCCAACGCGGCACCGAGGGGGAGGCCCATGGAGAGGGTGAGGAAGGTGCGGCGGGATGATGTCCTGGACTCCACGCTGATCTCCGTACGTCGAATGCCGAGGCTGGCCGCGGCTCGTTGAAAAATTCTCGGACGCGGCGGGGGCGACGTGGATCGGCACCCCAGTGCCACTGTCCACTCCTTCTTGAAGTCAGCTCGTTCGAAACATTTCGACACAAGCCGCGTGGCACGCCAATCTAGATTTGCGATACCTGACTGTCAAGAGCGCTCTCACGACCTCTCCAGCTCAACGTGATGCGTGTGTAAAGTACCGACGAACAGGCGTCTCGCCTGGTGATCATGGTCGGCCGAAAGAAAGCCGACAGAACCGCCCGCGACGCCGAAATGTTTCGAAACCTTTTTGAGGAGAGCAGATGACGGCCCCAGATCGGACGCACGCGGCGGACGGGACGCTCCGGGCGTGGCAGGACCCGGCACTCCCCGTGGCCGACCGGGTCGAGGCCCTCCTCGCGGAGATGACCCTTGAAGAGAAGGTCGGCCAGCTCGGGAGCCGGTGGATCGGCAACGACATGCAGTCCCCGGAGGAGGTGGAGCCCGACAACGCGCACAACGTGGCCCCCATGCAGGACGTCTTCGCCGCCTCGGGAACGGTGCCCATCGAGGAGGCCGTACGCCACGGGCTCGGTCACCTGACGCGGGTGTTCGGCAGCGCTCCGGTGACGGCGGTGGAGGGCGCGGCGGAGGTGGTGCGGCTGCAGCGCGAGGTGGTGAAGCACTCCCGGCTCGGCATCCCCGCGCTGGTCCACGAGGAGTGCCTGACCGGTTTCACCACCTACGGCGCGACCGTCTACCCGGCGGCCATCGCCTGGGGCGCGACCTTCGACCCCGAACTGGTGGAGCGGATGGCCGCCGCCATCGGCAGGGACATGCGCGCCGTGGGCGCCCACCAGGGCCTGTCGCCGGTGCTGGACGTGGTGCGCGACTACCGCTGGGGCCGGGTCGAGGAGACCATGGGCGAGGATCCGTACCTCGTCGCGACGCTCGGCGCGGCCTACGTGCGCGGCCTGGAGAACGCCGGCGTCATCGCCACGCTCAAGCACTTCGCCGGTTACTCCGCGTCGCGGGCGGCCCGCAACCACGGCCCGGTCCCGATGGGCAGGCGCGAGTTGATGGACATGATCCTGCCGACGTTCGAGACCGCCATCGCCGAGGGCGGCGCGCGCTCGGTCATGAACTCCTACTCGGACGTGGACGGCGTGCCCGCCGCCGCCGACCCGTGGCTGCTGACCGAGGTGCTGCGCGACGAGTGGGGGTTCACCGGCACGGTCGTGTCGGACTACTGGGCGATCGCGTTCCTCGCGAAGATGCACCAGGTCGCCGCGGACCACGAGGAGGCCGGGGTGCTCGCGCTGACCGCCGGCCTCGATGTCGAGCTGCCCGACACGCTCGGCTTCGGCCTGCACCTGGCCGAGCGGGTGCGGCGGGGCGAGCTGCCCGAGGAGCTGGTGGACCGGGCCGCGCGCCGCCTGCTCACCCAGAAGGTGCAGCTCGGGCTGCTCGACCCGGACTGGACGCCGGAGGGGTCGGTGGCCGGCGCGGACACCGTGGACCTCGACTCGCCGGCCAACCGGGCGCTGGCCCGGGAGCTGGCCGAGCGGTCCATCGTGCTGCTCGACGCGGGCGACGCGCTGCCGCTGCTCGGGGAGGGGCGTCCGGGGCCGCGCCGGGTGGCCCTGGTGGGGCCCTGCGCCGACGACCCGCGCACGTTCATGGGCTGCTACGCCTTCCCCAACCACGTGCTGCCCCGCCACCCGAATCTCGGGCTCGGCGTGGAGGCGCCCAGCCTGCTCGACGCGCTGCGGGCCGAGCTGCCGGACGCCGAGATCGTCCACGAGCGGGGTTGCGACTGGCGGGACGAGGACCGGTCCGGCTTCGCCGCCGCGCTCACGGCCGCCCGCGAGTCCGACCTGTGCGTGGCGGTCGTCGGCGACCTCGCCGGGCTGTTCGGGCAGGGCACCTCGGGCGAGGGCTGCGACGCCGAGGACCTTCGCCTGCCGGGGGCGCAGGAGGACCTGCTGGTCGCGCTGACCGCCACGGACACGCCGGTCGTGGTGGTCGTGGTGTCGGGCCGGCCGTACGCGCTGGGGCGGGTGCGCGACCGGGCCGCCGCGCTCGTCCAGGCGTTCATGCCGGGCGAGGAGGGCGGGGCGGCCATCGCCGGCGTCCTGTCCGGCCGGGTGCAGCCCAGCGGGAAGCTGCCGGTGCAGATCCCGCGGACCCCGGGCGGGCAGCCCGGCACCTACCTGCAGCCGCCGCTGGGCTCCGACAGCCACGGCATCAGCAACCTCGACCCGACCCCGCTGTTCCCGTTCGGCTACGGCTCCTCCTACACCACCTTCGAGGTCGGCGACCTGGAGATCAGTGACGCGGAGGTGCCCACCGACGGGGAGTTCACCGTGTCGGTGCGCGTGCGCAACACCGGGGGCCGGGCGGGCGAGGAGGTCGTCCAGCTCTACCTGCACGACGTGCTGGCGCAGGTGACCAGGCCGATGCGGCAGCTCGCCGGGTTCGCCCGGGTGCGGCTCGAGCCCGGTGAGAGCGCGCGGGCGACCTTCACCGTGCACGCGGACAGGACCGCCTTCACCGGCCGCGACCTGCGGCGGATCGTCGAGCCCGGGGACATCGACGTTTACGTCGGCACCTCCGCGTCGGACCTGCCGTGCCGGGGCCGCGTACGGCTGACCGGATCGCTGCGCCACGTCGGCCGCGGCCGGCGGCTGGTCACCCCCGTGGAAGTGCGACCGGCCGCGGGCCCCGATCAGGGAGGAACAGATGCCGCCCAGTCGTAGGCGGGCCACTCTCGCCACGGTCGCGGCCTCGGCGGGGGTGTCGGTCGCGACCGTGTCGAAGGTGCTCAACGGCCGCAGCGACGTCGCGCCGGAGACCCGTTCCCTGGTGCTGTCGCTGCTGGAGCAGCACGACTACGTCGCGCCGCCGCAGCGCCGGGGCGAGGCGGCGCCCGACACGATCGAGGTGGAGTTCGACGCGGACCTCAACGCGTACTCCACCGAGATCGTCCAGGGCGCGGTGCAGGCCGGCGCCGATCTCGACGTGGCCGTCGTGGTGAGCATCCGGCGCAACGCCGACCGCACGGGAGGATGGGCGCGCGAACTGGTCGCGGCCGGGCGGCGGGCGTTGGTCGCCGTCACCGGCGAACTGACCTCCGGGCAGCTCACCGCCCTGGCCCGGGCGCGGCTGCCCCTGGTCGTGATCGACCCGCTGAACCTGCCGCGGGCCCGGGTGACCAGCGTCGGCTCGACGAACTTCGCCGGTGGCATGGCCGCGACGCAGCACCTGCTCGCGCTCGGCCACCGGCGCGTCGCCTACCTCGGCGGCCCGGCCACCGCGGCCTGCAACCAGGCCCGGCTGCACGGCTACCGGGCCGCCATGGAGACGGGCGAGGCTCCCGTCCTGCCCGGGTATGTGCGGACCGGGCACTTCCACTACCACGACGGCGTGGCGGGCGGGGCGGCCCTGCTCGACCTGCCCGAGGCGCCGACGGCGATCTTCGCGGGCTGCGACGACATCGCGCTCGGGGTGCTGGAGGCGGCCAGGGCGCGGGGGCTGCGCGTTCCCGAGGACCTCAGCGTCGTGGGCTTCGACGACACGCAGGTCGCCCGGATGGCCTCGCCGCCCCTGACCACCGTGCGGCAGCCGCTGCGGGAGATGGGCGCCGTCGCGGTGCGTACGGCGCTGCGCCTGGCGGCCGGGGAGCAGGTCGAGTCGCATCACGTCGAACTCGCGACGGAGCTGGTGGTGCGCGGCTCGACCGCACCGGCGCACACTGGAGGGTGAGCCTGGGGAAGCAATCGGCCGGGACGAACGTTGCACACTGCAATAGACGCAGTGCAATAGACAGTGCAATGGACGCAGTGCAATAGTCGCGTGGAAGTCGGTGGTCTCGATGACCGTCAAAGCAAAGGCACTGATCACGCTCCTGCCCTCCGACCAGGGCGGCCTGCCGCACGAACTTCCCTTCCGCACGCAGTCGCTGGTGGTCTGCGCCTGCACGGGGGAGCACGGCAGACGGCTCAGCCGGCCGTTCCAGGTGGCGATCACCGCGGACGACGAGGAGCCGCTGACCCCCGGAGACTGGCTGCACGTGGTGACCATCGCGACCACCGACGACGACGCGGTCGAGTATCTGCGCCCCGGGGAACGGTTCCGCCTCTGGTGCGGCCACGATGTCGGCACCGGAATCGTCTCCCGCCGCCTGATCTGATCGTCCGGTCCGGTCCCACGCGGCGGGTGCCGCCGGGGAGGGTCGCGCGCATAGGCTTGTGTCACGCCCGCCAGCTGCGGGAACGGGGGGCCTGCCCGCTTGGGGAGGCGAAAATGGCCGAACACTCACTACCATTCGCCGCGCATCAGCGGCTGCACACGCACGACGTCGACGAGGCCCGTAGGAGGGTCGGGAACGACCTCGGCGACCACGGGCTGCGCCCGGTGAATCCGGAGAGCCGGCTCGACGTCCGCATGAACGGGATGACGCTCGACGGCATCGGGCTGTACTCCCTCGGCTACGGCACGGAGGTGCTGATCACGCCGCAGCCGCTGGACAGCTACCTGCTCGTCGAGATCCCGCTGACCGGCGTCGCGGAGGTGTCCCACGGACGGGAACGGATAACGGCGACGCCGGAGCTCGCCGCCGTACTGTCGCTGACCCGGCCCATGTGCATGCGGTGGTCCCCCGGACACGAGTCGTTGATCGCCCGTTTCGACCGCGCCGCGCTCGAAGCCCACCTCGCCAAGCTCATGGGGCGCACGCCGCGCAGGCCGCTCACCTTCTCCCTCGGCATGGACCTGACCCGGCCCCCCGTCCGATCGTGGCTGTCGGTCGTCGACCTGCTCAGGCGGGAGGCGGAGACCGGCGGCGCCATGCTGGAGCAGCCCGTCGCGCTCAGGCAGCTGGAGGGGCTGCTGATGACGCAGTTGCTGCTGGCCCAGCCCAGCAACTACAGCGAGGCGCTGTCGGGCGGGCAGCCCCGTGTCGCGCCGACGGCGGTGGAACGGGCCGTGGACCTGATTGAGGCGCGGGCGGCGGAACCGCTCACCGTGGAGGAGATCGCCGAGGCGGTGGGCGTCGGCGCGCGGGCGCTGCAGGAGGGGTTCCGGCGTCAGATGGAGACGACGCCCATGAGCTACCTGCGCGAGGTGCGCCTCGATCGGGTGCGTGCCGAACTCACGGTCCATGATCCGGGCGCCACCACGGTCACCGACGTCGCCTACCGCTGGGGGTTCGTCCACCTCGGGCGGTTCGCCCTCGCCTACCGCCGGCGTTTCGGGGAGGCGCCGTCGGAGACCCTGCGCCGCTGAGTTCCGCGGGCGTACGGCCGGCTCAGCGGGCCGGCAGGTCCGCCCACCACGTGGTGGTCCCGCAGGGACGGCTCAGGGAGCCGTGCCGGAGGGCGAGGGCGTCGACGACGACGGCGCCCCGCCCGCTCTCGTCCGGGGACGTCCCGGTCCCCGGCCACACGGGGGCTTCTCCGGCGTCGGTTACCTCGACCCGGATGACGTGGTGATCGTCCTCCGAGCAGAGGAGGAGCCGGAGCTCGGCCGGCGGCAGGGCGTGGAGTACGGCGTTGGTCACCATCTCGGAGATCACCAGCACGGCCTCCTGCGCGGCGTCCCCGGGCGTTCCCCACGCCGCCAGCACGCCGAGCGCACGGCGTCGTATGCCGCTGACCGCCTGAGGAGTGTGCGGCACCGGACACGTGTATTCGGAAACGACCGCCTCGGCCGTGCAGACGTCGGCGCGATCCATGGTCTGCGAGTTCATCGTGTCGTGCTCCTTGGTCACCAGCGGGCGGGGACTCTTGTGGAGAAGCGCCCCGACGCTCCGTACGCGGCGCGTCATACGGTCGGAAAGAGCGTCACTTATCGCAGATTAGGCAGGTCATACGAAGGCTCGCTATCCCCAAGGCGAGGGCGGGCATCCGCATAACGAACCATTACCCGGACGCCTGGGCGGGCGGCGGTCCTGGCGGGGCGACCGGGGCGACCTGGGCGAGTGGGGCGCATGGGTCGGTGAGTTCGTGGGCCGAACGGGCGAGCCAGATCACCGACAGGGCGTCGGCGGCCGTGATCGCGGCGCCGTAGACGCCCCCGGAGATCCCGGCGATCTCCAGAGGGGCGGCCGTCAGCAGGAGCGCGATCGGCACCACCAGGGAGGCGATGCCGTACCCCACGGTCGCCCGCCGCCAGCGGCCGTCCCGCCACTGCGTCAGGAAGACCAGGGCCGTCCAGATCAGACCCGCCACGGCGCTGAGATCGGGCATGTCGGCCACGCGCCGCGCCTCGCGCCAGTCGAGCACGTCGAACACCTCGACGGCGGCAGTGCTCGTGTTGGTCAGCAGGCCCGCGGTCAGGGCGAGACCGGCGAACCCCACAGCGCGGCGCAGCACCGGGTGGAACAGCACCACGAGCACCGACATGATCAGCGAGTCGATCACCACCGCCCACCACGGCCAGGTCGGTGCGACCGCGTGGACCA
Source organism: Microbispora sitophila (assembly GCF_014892245.1). Taxonomy (NCBI): domain Bacteria; kingdom Bacillati; phylum Actinomycetota; class Actinomycetes; order Streptosporangiales; family Streptosporangiaceae; genus Microbispora; species Microbispora sitophila. The sequence continues at coordinate 340,898 of NZ_JADBGC010000007.1, forward strand.
GCGAGGACCCCGCCGCGGCGTACAACGCCACACGCAGCCGCAGCGCACCGCGGTCCGTCACCGGCGGGCACCCCGCGACCGGGCCTCGCAGGCCCTGCCACAGCGTCCAGCCCTACAGGCCGCCCGCCGCGAGGAGGACGAGCGCGTTCGGCCGCACGGCCGTGACGTCCACGTTCGCGAACAGGTCCCGCACCGTGACGTCCTCGGTGACATCGGAGAGGAGGGTCACCCGCCAGAGGAGTCCGATGTCGCCGCGGGCCGTCGCGACCGCAGCGGCGACTGCGACCACCGCGCCATATCCGACGGCGGCGACAAGGGCGAGAACACTCCACCGATAATGACGCACGGACGCACCCGGGAACTCGAGCAGGAAATCAAGCGGGAATCGAGCGCTCACCCTAACGAGCCGTCACCATAAAAGGAAACAGACCTATGCTTTACCCGCTATGGTGCGAGTTCTGGTATTGGGCCACATCGGCGCGGAGGTGGCGGGCCGCCCTGTCGAGCTCGGCACGTCACTCCATCGGGCCGTGCTGGCCCGGCTGGTCTGCGCGCAGGGGCACATCGTGTCCACCGACCGGTTCATCGACGACCTGTGGAAGGGCCAGCCGCCGCCGAAGGCGCTCGGCGCCCTGCAGGTGTACGTCTCGAACCTGCGCCGCGTCCTGGAGCCCGATCGCGCGCCGCGGGCCGCCGCCCGCGTCCTGGTGAGCGCGCCGCCCGGATACCGCCTCGCACTCGACACCGAGGACGTGGACGCTTGGCGCTTCCCCAAGCTGGTCGACGCCGCGGCCGGCCTCCTCGCCCGGCGCGCACCCGCCGACGCCTTCGACACGATCAGTGAGGCGCTGTCGCTGTGGACGGGGCAGGCGTACGCGGAGTTCGCCGACCAGGAGTGGGCCGTGCCCGAGGTGGGCCACCTGCTCGAGCTGCGGGCGGTCGCGGTCGAATACCGCGCCGAGGCGGGCCTGGCACTCGGCCGCCACGCCGAACTGGTCCCCGAGCTGGAACGGCACGTCGCCGCCCAGCCGCTGCGGGAGAACGCGGTCCGATTGCTCGCGCTCTCGTACTACCGCGCCGGCCGTCAGGGAGACGCCCTGGCGGTCCTGCGCCGCACCCGGGCCCTGCTGGCGGATGAGCTCGGCGTGGATCCCGGGCCGGCGCTGCGGAGCCTGGAGGCGGACATCCTCGCCCAGGCCCCCTCCCTCGACCTGATCGTCCAGGAGCCCGCGCCCGCGCCGCTGGTCGTGCCGCCCGACCGGCCGCGGCCGCCGTCCCCCGGCAGGATGGTCGGCCGTACGAGGGAGCTGTCCCGCCTGGTCGCCGCCGCCGAGCAGGCCGGGGACGGGTTCCGGGTCGCGTGGCTCGGCGGGGAGGCCGGGCTGGGCAAGAGCACCCTGGCCGACGCCCTGGTGGGGCACCTGTCGTCGCGGGGCTGGCGGACCGTCGTCGGCCGGTGCCCGGAGACGACGGGCGGGGTGCCGCCCGCGTGGGCGTGGAGCGAGGTGCTGCGCGATCTCGCGGCGACCACGCCGCCCCCGCCGGAGACCGCCGCGCGACTGGCGCCGCTGTTGACCGACGACGCCGCGCCGGTCGGCCAGTTCTGGCTGGCCAGAGCCGTGGGCGACTATGTGGACGGTGTGCCGGGGCCGCTGCTGATCGTGCTGGAGGACGTCCACAGGGCCGACGAGGAGACCCTGCAGCTGCTGCGCCATCTGGCCGTACGGCTGGCCGCGACACCCGCCCTCGTCCTGCTCACGCACCGGCCAGGAGAGTCGAGCGCCGACCTGATGGCGACTGCTGCCGCCCTCGCCGTCCAGACCGTGGAGAACCTGGAGCTCAGTGGTCTCGCACCGGACGAGGTCGCCAGGCTGCTCACCGAGCGGTCCGGCATGGACGTGGACCGGGCGACCGCGCGGAAGGTCAGCGAGCGCACCGGCGGCAACCCGTTGTTCGTGAGCGAGACGGCGCGGCTGCTCGCGATCGACGGCCCCTCCGCGGTGAACGTGCTGCCGCCCGGGGTGCGGGACCTGATCCGGCGGCGGGTCGCCCGCCTCCCCGGCGCGGTCCAGGTGACGTTGCGCAACGCCGCGGTGCTCGGCAGGGAGGTCGACGCCGACGTGCTCATCGCGATGCCGGGAGGCGACGAGGAGACCGTGCTCGACGGGCTGGAGGCGGGGGTGCTGGCCGGGCTGCTCGAGGAGCCCCGGCCGGGCCGGGTCCGCTTCGCCCACGTGCTGGTCCGCGAGACCCTCTACGAGGACATTCCCCGGCTGCGGCGCGCCCGGATGCACCGCAAGGTCGTGACGGCCCTGGAGACCGTGCGGCCCGGGGACGTCGGAGCCCTGGGGCACCACGCCCTCGCCGCCGCGACCACCGCCACCGCGCCGGCCGCGGCGGAGTACGCGTCGCGGGCGGCGGCCCAGGTGTCCGCGCTGTACGCCCACCGGGACGCGGCGGCCTTCCTGGAGGGCGCGCTGAGCGCGCTCGATCTGGCATCCGACCCGCCCGAGGCGCTGCGACTCGACCTGATGTGCCGCCTGGTGTCCGCGCTGGCGCACGCCGGTGAAGTGGAGAGGGCGCTCGACGCCCGGGGGAAGGCGCTGACCGTCGCCCGGAGAACCGCCGATCCGAAGGCCGTCGCCCGGGCCGCGGTGGCCTTCGACGCGCCCGTCATCTGGACCATCCAGCCGGAGCGGAGGCTCGATCGCGATCTGGTGCACGTCATCGAGGACGCGCTCCCCCGGGAGACGGGCGAGCTGCGCTGCCTTCTGCTGGTCACGCTGTGCCACGCCGTCGAGGGACACGACGCCGCCCGGGTGGAGACGGCGAGCACGGAGGCGGTGGCCATCGCCCGCGGCATCGGCGACCCGCACCTGCTGTGCATGGCGCTGAACGCCCGATACTGGGCCTGTCACGCCCCGGACAGGCGCGAGGAGCTGGAAGGACTGGGGCACGAGCTGCTGCGGGTCTCCACGGCGGCCGGACTGCTCGGCTACCAGACGCTCGGGCACGCGGCGCTCTGCATGGTCGCGCTGGGCCGCAACGACTGGGCCGCCGCCCGGCGTCACGCCGATCAGGCGGCGGAGCACTCGACGAGTGGCCAGCTCGGTCACGCCCTCGGCATCCTCGCGTTCCTCGACGCCCTGCACCTGCTCGTACGGGGCGAGTTCGACGAGGCCGAGAGGGCGTACACGACGCTGGGCGAGCGGATGATGGAGACGGGAGCCTCGATTTCGGCCCTCATGGGCGCAGTGGGGCGCTTCGCCGTCCGTCTGACGGCGGGACGCTTCGACGAGTGCCTGGAGGCGATCACCCCGCTGTGGGAGCTGATCCCACAGGACGCCGGAGAGGCGTACGCCGTCGCCCTCGCGCTGTCCGGGCGTACGGAGGAGGCCAGGGCCGTGTGGCCGGCGGCCCTTCCGCGCCGTGACTACTCCTGGCTGTTCATGATGGCGGCACGGTCGGCGACCGCGATCGCGTTGGCGGACCGCGAGGCGGCCGGGGAGTGCTACCGCCTGCTCCTTCCCACGGAGGGGGAGATGGCCGGGCTCAACAGCGCCTCGGTCACGCTCGGGCCGATCGCCCACACGCTCGGCGACCTCGCGGTGTTCCTCGGCAGGTACGAGGCCGCGGCCGGGCACTACGCCCGGGCGGTGGAGGTCGCCGGGCAGGTCGGCTCTCCCCACTGGGAGAAGGCCGCCCGTGACGCGCTCGCGCGCCTGTGATCAGCGAGGACGCCGGGGCACGGGAACGGGCTGCCCGCGCCGTGCGGCCTCCCGTTCGAGTCGCGGTGCCAGGGCGCGAGCGGTCCGCACCATCTTCCGCACCTGCCCGAAACGGCTCCCGCTGAGGCTGAAGTCGGCCAGCGCGCGCTCGACCCGCACGTGGACGCCGTCGCGCAGGGGCGTTGCCTCGCCGACCAGCACGACGTTCTCCTGGCCGCTCATGTCGGCGCCGTGGGTGTGGAAGGTCAGGCAGGCCCGTCCACGCGCCAGGACGCCGGGCGGGCCGGTCCGTACGAGGAAGCCGTCGTCGACGCGGGTCGCGCCCAGCGTACGCAGCGGCAGGGGCCAGCCGTCCTCGCCGATCACGGTCAGCACGGGATCGCCGAGGCGGACGGCGTGGTCGGCGCGGGGGCGCCAGTCGGCGGGCGGCTCCAGCCATCCCGGAGCGCCGGCTCCCGTGGGGGCGGGGTCCGACGGCGGCGCGGTCACCTCCGGCGCCGCCTCCCACCGCAGGGGAGGCGCGTCGAGCCGCCCGTGTGGCCACCACAGCATGCGCAGCGGAGTGACCTCGATCCATATCCTCGCCCAGTACCAGGCCTGGCGTCGCACGAGGAACCACGGCTGCCGGGCGACGGCCTGCGGATACTTCGCCAGCGTCCGCCGCAGATAGAGATCGGTGTTGGCCTGCAGATCCGCGTCCCGCACGGTGGCCAGGCCCTGGACGAGCACGACGGCAGGGCCGGAGACGGGCGACCCCGTGGGGTCGGAGAACAGCAGGGCGACCCGCGGGTCGCGCCTGGCCCGCTCTGCCTTGGACGGATAGGTCAGGCCCGTCGAGACGTCGACCGTACGGCCGCCCTCGGCGACGTAGGGCCCAACCGGCCAGGTGATCGGCGTGCCGGCGCGGGTGAGCGAGGCGTACTCGCACGTCAGCGCGTTCTCGAGCACCGGCAGGATCTCGGCGGGCCAGTGCGTGCGCCCGGCCGTGCCGGACGCGGGCGACAGGGACATCCCATGCTCCCTCGCTGCGGAAAGCCGGAGAATTCCGCGGACGGCTCCGCGGAATTCCTTACGCCGGTGAACTTAGGCGGCAGGGCTTAGGCGGCACTTGGGATGGACTTAGGCACGGGGGAGACGACTTAGGCATGGAGGAGACACAGATCAGCGGGCGGACGCGGCCTTCGGGACGTTCATCCGCTGGCGGCGGAGCTGCTCGGCGAACTCCCTCGCCATCGCGAGTTGCTCGCGCAGTCTGTCGGCGCGTTCGGCGACCGCCCTCTCGAACAGCTGCAGCCGGGTGAGCAGGCCGGGGTCGTCGTCACCGCGGGCGAGCCGGTCGTTGATCTCCAGCAGGTCGCGCATCTCCTCCAGCGTGAACCCCAGCGGCTTCATCCGCCTGATCAGCGCCAGGCGCTGCACGTCCTCCTCGCTGTAGAGCCGGAAACCCCCCTGCGTGCGGGCGGGCACGACCAGGCCGACCTCCTCGTAATGGCGGATGGTGCGCAGGGACAGCCCGAGCCGCTCGGCGACCTCGCCGATCTGCACCAGACCTTCAGGCATCGCTCCGCTCACCTTTCCTGCCCCGTGGTCCCCGCTCCCCGTGCGGGTACCGTCGCCACTCACGGCCTACCCTCACGTAAGGGCAGGGTTTCGCAGAACAGCTCCCTGGAACTCTTCGGCGACGATACCTCTCGTCCGGGAGTCCGGCTGGAGGGGAGGACAAGCATAAGGCCCAGGGCTCGCCCTGGCGGAGCCAGGCGGCAGCGGTGGCTCCCACCGCGACGGCGCGCCCGGCGAGGGGGAAGGGCCAGGCGGGCCGTGCGGTGGCGTTTGCGCCTGCGATGGGCGAGCACGCGGCGAAGCGGAGTCCCACCGCAAGCGGGGCAGACTCTACTCTCACGGAAGGTTATAGAGCAATAACCAATGGCGGTCGGGGAGCGAGCGCTCGCGGTCAGTAGGTGCTGGGCCCCGGTCTCTCGACGTTCCACGTCACCGTGCCGTCCGGCTGGACGCACCGCCGGCGGACCCGGGTGACCAGTTGGGTCGGCAGTTGCAGCGCCGCCACCCAGGATCCGTTCCTGCTCCGCTCGAAACAGATGTTGTCGCCGTTGACGACGACGCGGTCGGCGGTGAGGGTGCGCTGAAACCCGCTGTACATCCTGACGCGGTAGATGGACATCGTCCTCCCTCTTCCACGTGCGGTCTTTCGTGTGGCCGGACCCGCCGCGGAGGAATCCGCCGGGCGCGACGGCTCTCGCGGGCGGCGGGGCCGCCCGGATCCCTGGCCTCCCGGCGGTCGCGACGCGGGGCGCGGGGATGTCGCGGGACGGCTGCGCGTCGGCCGGGAGAACCACGTGACCGGAATCACCCTACTCTGACGTCAGAGTAGGCAAATCCCGAGGGCGGGCCTCCAAGGCGTTCGTCATCCGCTCCAGGTGGCCGAGCAGGAGGTCGGCCTGCTCCGCGTCCAGGTGGGCGGTCATCCGCTGTTCGATCTCGAGCACGTCGCCGCGCGCGGCGACGAGCCGGGCCCTGCCCTCCGCCGTCAGCGTGGTGGGCAGGGCTCTGCCCTGGGGCGCGGACGCCGGTCGCTCGACCAGCCCGGCGTCCTCCAGATTGCGGAGCAACACGTTCATCGATTGGCGGGTGACGAAGGCGCCCCTGGCCAGTTCGGCGTTGGACAGCCCCGGCCGCTGGTCGAGCAGTTCCAGGCAGGCGTACTGCGGAGTGGTCAGGTCGTGGCGGCGCAACGCGGCGTCCATGGCCGAGCGCAGGGCCGCCTGGACCCTCTTCAGCTGGTAGCCCACCAGGCGGCCGAGGTCCGCGCCATTGCTCACTTGCCTCATGTCAACAGTCTGACATATCGTCTACAATGTCAAATCCCTGACATAGGAGGCGGTCGTGACTGTGACCGGACTGGATTTCGTGGCGTTGCAGGTGCGCGACCTGGAGGCGGCGGCCGCGTTCTACGAGAAGCGTCTCGGGCTGCGGCGGGACCCGGCCGGGCCGCCGCACGCAGTGGTGTTCGCCACCGCGCCCATTCCGTTCGCGGTGCGCGAGCCGCTGCCCGGTGTCGATCTGGAGGCGGCCCCGCGTCCGGGCCTCGGGGTGGCGCTGTGGTTCAAGGCCGACGACGCCCAGCGGCTCCACGACGAACTCGCCGCGGCGGGGGTGCCGATCCTGTCCGAGCCGGTGGACGGGCCGTTCGGCCGGACGTTCTCCTTCAGCGATCCCGACGGATACGTGGTGACCGTCCACGACAGGTGAGCGAGGCCCGTGCGGGACGTGACGGATGACCTGTCCGCCGCCGTCCCGCACGGGCCCCGTAGCGCACTCTCCCGCTCTCGCTTACCCCTGGAATCCGGTCTCATGCACGGCTCTCATGCCGGGTCGCTGCGGTCAGCTCGTCAGCAGGCCGACGCCGAGGGTCAGCACGCCCGCCGCCAGGCAGAGCGCGCCGAGCCAGAGCAGGATGATCAGCCGGTTCGGCCGGGTCACGTCCCGTCCGAGGGACGACAGGAAGAACCCGGCGGACATCAGCGCGGCGGCGGCCGGCACGCCGAGCCGCGCGGTCCACAGGGCGACGCCGTCGAGGCCGGTGGCGTCGACGAAAAGGAGGCACACCAGCCCGAGGGTGACCAGCACCCCCGCGTGCGCGTGCCCGGCGCGGGCGAACGTCTGCTGGAAGGGCGTCATCGGCACCGCGCCACGGACGATCCGGGTGAGGAACCACCCGCCGAACTCGATGGTCACGACGGTCAGCAGGACGGCTCCGGCGATCACCTGGGTCGGCTGACTGAGCTGCAGGGGGGTCATTGGCACTCCTGTGAGGACGGTGGTGGGGGACGTCAGCGACCGGTGTTCAGGGCGGCCTCGGGAAGGCCGAGTGCCCGCGCGAGGTCGGCCAGCTCCGCCTCGAACAGATCGCCCGCCTCGTCGCCGATGATCCGCGGCAGGCCGAGCGACTCCAGGCAGACCATTCCGTAGAGCCGCGTCCAGCAGCGGGTGAAGGCGGTCGCGGCGGCGGTGGAGGGCATGGTGATCTCCAGGATCTGGACGAGCCGCTCGGCCAGCGGCTCGATCCGCGGTTCGCGGGGCCAGGGAGAGGGGGAGGCGCCGCCGTGGTCCCGCCAGGCTCCGGCGAAGATGTCCCCGAACAGCTTGCCCACCTGGCCTCGCGCACGGACGACCGCCTGGTTCTCCTCCTCCGGCGGCGCCACGACCAGGGAGAGGTGGAACTCCCGGGGGTGGTCGACCCCCCAGCGCCGCAACGCCCTGCTGGCGACGACGAGCCTGCCCGCCGTGTCCGCCTCGTCCACCTCGCCGACCCTGGTGGCGACGAACTCGGTGAGCTCGTCCAGGATCGCCACGATGACCGCGTCGAGGAGGGCGCGGTGGCTGTCGAAGTAGCGGTAGACCCCGGGCGGGGTCATCCCCATCTCCCGGGCGACCGCCCGGATCGTCAGCGCTTCGACGCCCTGGGTCGTCAGGATCTCGCGGCTCACCGAGATCAGCTCACGCAGCGTGGCGTCACGCACCCTCTGGCGTCGTGAAGGACTGGTCGTCGAGGACCCCTCCATCGGTCTGTCTCCCCTCTTCAGTTGACGCATGTTAACTGTAGCGTATTGCGTTAGCGACCGAGTTCGTGCGATTCTCGAGTTATCTACGTTCGCGGTTATCGCCGCTCGACCTCTGGAGGCCTCCCTTGGACATCGACTCCGGCACAGCGCTCCGCTCCAGGCCCGCCGGCGCCCCGGCCGCCGCGCCCCGGGTCGGCGCCGCCGAGCGCGACCGTGCCGTCGAGATGCTCGGCGACGCGTTCGGCGCCGGCTATCTGACCAAAGAGGAGTTCGACGAGCGCCTCGACGTCGCCACGCGAGCGCGGCACCGCGCCGAGCTCGACCCCCTCCTCGCCGACCTGCCGCCCACGCTGCGTACGTCGAGGGACCGGGCGCGGCGCCGGGCGCGTAAGGCCAGGGCGGCCAGGCTCGGAGTGCGCATCCACGCCGGCGTCTATGCCGGCGCATCGCTTCTCATGGTGGCCGTCTGGCTCGTCGTCGGACGGGCGACGGACTTCTGGTATCCGTGGCCCATCTGGCCGATCCTGGGCTGGGGTGTCGGAGTGCTGGGCCACGCCATACCCGTGACCCTGGCGACCCGCGCCCGCGAGAGCCGGAAGACGTTTAATTCAATTGCTTGACTTACCGCATCGATTCCGGTGCGGTGGTGAGGGTGACCGGTAAGTTACGAGCCGACCGGGTCAGCGTGACCCGCGAGCGGATTCTCTCGGCGGCGGAGCGGCTGTTCGCCGAGCACGGGGTGTTCGCCGTGTCCAACCGCCAGGTCAGCGAGGCCGCGGGGCAGGGCAACAACGCCGCGGTCGGCTACCACTTCGGCACCAAGGCGGATCTCGTACGCGCGATCGCCCGCAGGCACGCCGAGCGGGTCGATCGGATACGCGAGCAGATGCTGGCCGACATCGGCGACTCCGCCGACGTACGCGACTGGGTGGCCTGCCTGGTCCGCCCGGTCACCGAGCACCTGGCCGCCCAGGGCAACCCGACCTGGTACGCCCGCTTCATCGCCCAGGTGGTGACCGATCCCTCGCTGCGTGCGGTCATCGCCGAGGAGACACACGCCTCGCTGCGACAGGCGATGGACGGTTTCATCCGTTGTCTGCCCGAACTGCCCTCCGAAGTCCGGGCGGAGCGCAGCGACATGGCCCGGCAGTTGATCACGCACGTGTGCGCGGAACGCGAGCGCGCCCTCGCCGAAGGCGCCCCCACGCCCAGATCCAGCTGGCACGACACGGCGACCGGGCTGATCGACGCGCTCGTCGGGCTGTGGCTGGCACCCGTCTCCAACGACTCGTGAGCTTCAGCCTGCCGGACGCACGTCCGCCTCGTCCTCACCGCGGCCGAGGACGCCGAGCAGCCACCGCCCGGCCGCGGCCAGCCGGGCCTGGACCCCGTCGCGGAGCAGCAGCCAGGCGACCCAGCCGACGGCGAGCACGGCCCAGTAGGAGATCAGCCGGTAGAGTGCGACGACGGCCGCCGCCACGCTGCCGGTGACACCCGCTCCGACGAAGGTGGCGGCCATGCCGAGCTCGGTGACGCCGAGCCCGCCGGGGATGACCGCGATCGTCGCCGCGATCTTGCCCGCCACGTAGCCGAGCAGCACGGTGTGCGGCCCCAGCCCGACTCCCGCCGCCGCGCACACGGCGGCCAGGCAGGCCACGTCGAGAAGCCAGTTGGCCAGCGCCAGGACGGCGAGGACGAGCCGGTCCCTGCCGGTCGGCCTGATCGCGTCCCTGGCCGCGAGGATCCGGCGGGAGGCGCCGGAACGACGTCCGCCGGGCCGCCGGCACAGGCGCACCAGCGCGAGGACGGCCGCCACGACGGCGACCAGCGCGATCAGCGCGGGAACCCGGGTCGCGTCGCCGCTCAGCAGCGCGACCAGCCCCAGCACGGCGAAGGTGGCGGTCGAGTACACCGCACTGAGCACGAGCGTCGCGACCGACAGCGGTTTGGACGCGCCGAGCCGTCCGAGCTCACGAATGGTGAAGGCGACCGAGAGCACCGGTCCGGCGGGCAATGAGCTGGACACGGCGTTGCGCGCGTACGTGACGGCCATCGAGCGCGGCCGGGTGAGCCTGATGCCGCCGCTCATGAGCAGGCGGCGCAGCAGCCCCGCGAAGAGTCTCATCGAGAGGCCCTCGGCGAGCACGGCGACGGCCAGCCAGCCGGGGTTCACCCTCCGAACCGAAGCCCAGACCGCGTCCGGGTCGGGGATCCTGTCCCTGAGGGTGAACAGCGCCACTCCGGCCACGCCGACGGCGGCGGCGCTCCTGAGCCGGCGCGCCGCGTGAGCGACGGAGGGAGGGGACATGCGCGGGTCTCCGTTGCGCGGTCGGGGTGCGTGCGCGTTTAAATCAAGCGACTGACTTAGGTTAGCATCGCGGTTTTCCCCGGCCAGAAGAGGATCCTCCGGCAACCGGACGACCTTCGCGACGCACGCCTCAGGGGTGTCGGCGGGCGCCCGCGGTGAACGCCGTCAGGAGCGCGCGTCCGAAGGCCCAGCGGCCGAGTCCGCTGGCGGAGTTGATGTGTCCGGCGAGGCCGATGCTGAGCCGCTCGGTCTTCCACGCGGCGGCCAGTCGTGCCGCGGCGTTCGTACCGCAGTAGGGGTCGTCGTCGCTGGTGACGACGAGGCCGGGCACCTCGAGCGGCGTCGCGCTCAACGTGGTGAAGGTGGGCGCCGCCGTGGCCGGAAAGTTCGGACCGGAGGCGTCGGGGGGAGCCACCAGGAACAGCCCGCGAACGGCCTGCTGTCGTGTGCTCGCCCAGTGGGTGGCGGCAAGGCAACCCAGGCTGTGCGCGACCAGCACCACCTCGGGCGAGGAGCCGTCCGCGACAGCGCGGTCGATCGCCTGGCGCCAGTCGTCAAGATCCGGCTCGTCCCAGGAGGAGGGCGAGATGCGGGTGGCCGCGGCCCCCCACTCGGCCTGCCAGATCGTCTGCCAGTGGTCCTCGTCGGAACCGTCGATCCCCGGAACGATCACAAAACGCATTTCTTCTCACCCTTCGTCGCTGGTGACGCGAGTCGTCGCCCCAGGCGCCAGTATGTGCGGACGATCGAGTAGAGTCGCCGCCTGGCGATGGATGGAAGGTCGATGGCGGGCGAGACGTCGGTTTCATTGGACGCGGTCGATCACGAGATCCTGGCCATCCTTCAGACCGAGGGACGCCTGGGCGTCACGGAGATCGGCCGGCGGATCAATCTCTCGCAGCCGGCCGTGTCCGCGCGCATCAAGCGCCTGGAGCAGTCGGGGATCATCACCGGTTATCGGGCGGTGGTCGACCCTGCCCGCCTCGGCCTCACCATTCATGCGGTGATTCGACTGCGTACCACGCACGCCCGCATCTCCGCCTGCCTCGACCACTTCGCGCGGCTGCCGGAGGTCACCCACGTCAAGCGGCTGACAGGCGAGGACTGCTTCCTCATCGAGGTTCACGCCCCCAGTGCCGCGCGCCTGGAAGTCGTCGTCGACGGCATCGCCCGCTTCGGGCCGGTCACCACGGCATTGGTGCTCCACGACTACGAAACCAAGGCGATACTCCCGCCGTCTTGACCCAGAAGGTGCGCCGACCCAGGTCGGACCTCCGGCTCTTGAACGCCCCGGCCCGGCGCTCACTTCTCGAACGGGCCCTCCTGGGCGCCGAGGACGCTGGACAGGAACGCGCGGGTGCGCTCGTGCTCCGGCGCGGCGAGAAGCTCGCGGGGGCGGCCCTCCTCGACGACCACGCCGTCGGCGAAGAAGGCCAGCCGGTCGCCGACCTCGCGGGCGAAGGCGATCTCGTGGGTCACCACGATCATCGTCATCCCCTCGGCGGCCAGGCCCTTCATGACCTCCAGCACCTCGTCCACCAGCTCGGGGTCGAGGGCGGAGGTCGGCTCGTCGAACAGCATCAGCGCCGGGTTCATCGCCAGCGCCCGGGCGATGGCCACCCGCTGCTGCTGGCCGCCCGACAGCTGGTGGGGCCTCTTGTGCGCGTGGTCGGCCAGGCCCACGCGATCCAGGTGCTCCATCGCCAACGTACGCGCCTGATCCGGCGGCGTGCCCAGCACGTGGACGGGGCCGCAGGCGACGTTCTCCAGCGCGCTCTGGTGGGCGAACAGGTTGAATCGCTGGAACACCATGCCGATGTTCCTGCGGAAGGCGGCGAACTGCTTGGGCGTCCAGGGGTGGTATCTGCCGTCCCGCAGCGTGTGGCCGACCTCCTCCCCGAGCACGCGCAGGCTGCCGCCCAGCACCGGCTCCAGGCCGTTGAGGCACCGCAGGAACGTGGACTTGCCCGAGCCCGACGGCCCGATGACGCAGCTCACCTCGCCGGAGGCCACAGTGAAGTCCACGCCGTTGAGCACCTGCACGCCGCCGTAGCCCATCCGCACGCCCGTTGCCACCACCACGGGGGCCATCCCGGCGTTCACGCGGCCACCTTCGGCAGCACCCGGGCCGCGACCCCGCCGCCCCGCACCAGCCGTACGGCGTCGGAGCCGAAGCGGCGCTCCAGCCGCCCCTGCAGGAAGGTCGCCACGGCGGTCATGACCATGTACCAGACGCTCGCCACGATCAGCAGCTCCATGATCCGGTTGTTCGCCTTGTAGATCTGACTGGCGTTGGTCATCAGGTCGTGCCCGGCGACGACGTACACCAGGGAGGTGGTCTTCAGCATGGAGATGAACTCGTTGCCGGTCGGCGGGATGATGATGCGCAGCGCCTGCGGCAGCACGATGACCCGCATCCGCCTGGCCGGCGTCATGCCCAGCGCGTACGCCGCCTCGGTCTGGCCCCGGTCCACCGCCTGGATCCCGGCGCGCACGGTCTCGGCGAAGTACGCCGCCAGGTTCAACCCCAGCCCCAGCATGGCCGAGGTGAAGCCGGTCATCACCTGGTTGGTGTCCCACTTGAGGCCGATCATCGTGAACGGGATCTTGAGCACCAGTTCGGGGAAGAGGAACGCCAGGTTGTACCAGAAGATGAGCTGCACCAGCACCGGGGTGCCGCGGAAGAACCAGATGTAGAACGTGGCCAGCCCGCTCAGCACCGGGTTGTGCGCGAGGCGCATGACCGCGACCAGGACGCCGAGCACCAGCCCGAGGGCCGTCGCCAGTACGGAGATCTCGACGGTGACCCAGACCCCGGACAGGATCCGCTCGTTGAACAGATACTCGGCGACCTTGCCCCAGTCCAGGCGCGGGTTGACCACCACCAGGTAGGCCAGCCAGCCGGCGACCACGAGCGCGACGGCCCCGGCGAGCCAGCGGCCCCAGTGCCAGGTGCGCGCGACGGGCATCGGCGTGCCGGACCCGTCGGCGATCGGTTCGGTGCGCACGTCACTTACCGCCGTTGACCACGGCCGACTCGACGGCCAGCGCGTCCAGGTTCCACGCCTTGAGCAGCCTGCCGTACTCTCCGCTCTTGATGAGGGAGTCGAGCGCGCCCTTGACGGAGTCGATGAGCTGCTTGTTGTCCGGCTTCATCCCGATCCCCCAGGGGCTCGCGGTCCCGTCGAGGCTGATCGCCTCCATTTCGAGCTTGGGGTCGGCCGCCTTGTACGCGGCGACCACATAGTCGGTGACGCTCGTCTGCGCGCGGCCGTTGCTCACCTGGAGCATGGCTTCCGTGTCGCCGGGGAACTTCAGGATGTCCACGGCGGGCTTGCCGTCCTTCTTGCAGGCGGCGTCATAGCTCTCGGCCAGCTCCATCGAGGAGCCGTTGTCGACGACGGAGACCGTCTTGCCGCACACGTCCCCGGGCCCGGTGATGCCCGCCGGGTTGCCCTTCTTGACCAGCAGCGCGGCACCGGCCTGCACGTAGTCGACGAACGTGACCTGGCCCTGCCGTTCCGGCGTGTCGCTCATCGAGGAGATGACGAAGTCGTAGCGGCCGGTGAGCACGCCGGGTATCTGCGAGTTGAACTCCTCGTCGGTGATGGTCACCTTGACGCCGAGCTTCCTCGCGATGGCGCGTGCCAGGGCGGGGTCGAAACCGATCGGCGTCTTGCCGTCGCTCGCGTACAGCTCCATGGGCGGGTAGCCGATCGAGGAGACGACCTTGAGGCCGCCGGACTTCAGGCTCGCCGGCGCCTTGGCCGCGAGCTCCTGGTCGGGGGTGATGGCGTTGATGACGTCGGCCGCCTTCTCCTCGGCGGGGGCCTGGTCGAGGACGACGGCCGGCGCCGAGGCCGCCGCGCCGGAGTCGCCGGAGTCGCCGGCGTCCAGGGACTGGGCGCCGCAGGCGGCGGTCGCGGTGAGCAGCCCGCCGACGGCGAGCATGGTGAGGATCCGGGTGTTCAAAGGGGGGTGCTCCTTCAGATTCGCCGCCGGCGGACCTCGCCGCCGACGACGGTGGTCAGAACCTTGGTGCGCAGCACCGCCTCGGGCGACTCCAGGTAGGGGTCGGTGTCCACCGCGATGAAATCGGCGAGTCTGCCGGGCGCGAGGACGCCCTTGCGTTCCTCCTCGCCCGCGGCGTAGGCCGCGCCCAGGGTGTGGGCGGTGACGGCCTCGGCCATGCTCAGCCGCTGCTCCGGCTGCCACCCGCCGGCGGGGGTGCCGTCGGTCCGGGTGCGGGTCACCGCGGCGTACAGCGCGGCGAAGGGGTTGGGGTGCTCGACGGGTGCGTCGGAGCCGAAGGCCAGCGCCACGCCGACGTTCAGCATCCCCCGCCAGGCGTAGGAGGCCAGCTCGTGGCCGGCCAGCAGGTGGTCCACCAGGTCGATGTCGCTGGTGCAGTGCACGGGCTGCATCGAGGCGACGATGCCCAGCCGGGCCATGCGCGCCAGGTCGCCGGGCCGCAGGTGCTGGGCGTGCTCGATGCGGTGCCGCAGCCCCGGCGTGGGGCCGACCGCCTCGTACGCGTTGATGACCAGGTGGTTGGCCCGGTCGCCGATCGCGTGCGTCGCCACGGCGATGCCGGCTCCCGCCGCCCGGGAGAACAACGCGACCAGCTCCTCGTACGGCGTGACCGCGATGCCGGTGTTGCCGTACTCGCCGGCGAAGGACTCGCTCATGTGGCAGGTGTGCGAGCCCAGCGCCCCGTCGCTGAAGATCTTCACGGGGCCGGTGCGGAACCAGTCGTCGCCCTGCCCGGTGCGGCGGCCCTCGGCGATCGCCGCCTCCAGGTGGACCATCGGGATCGCCTTGTGGACGCGCAGCTTCAGCTCGCCCGCGTCGCGCAGCTCCAGGTAGGCGGCCCGGCAGTCCTCGCCGTCGATGTCGTGCACGCTGGTCAGGCCGAGCGCGAGCAGCTCCTCCTGCGCCGCGCGGAGCAGGTCGCGCAGGTCGGGGGAGACCATGAGGTCGCGCAGCGGGTAGGAGGCCGCCTCGCGCAGGATGCCGGTGGGCTCCCCGCTCGCGTCCCTGACGATCTCGCCGCCCACGGGGTCCGGCGTGCCCGCGTCGATGCCGGCCAGCCGCAGCGCGGCCGAGTTGGCCCACACGGTGTGGCCGTCCACGCTGGGCAGCGCGACCGGCAGGTCCGGGCAGACCGAGTCGAGGGCGTACCGGTCCGGCTGGGCGGGCGGATCCCAGGTGTTGCTGTTCCACCGCCCGCCGAACAGCCAGGCGCCCGGCCGCAGCCGCGCCGCGTGCGCGGCCACCATGGCGAGGGCCTCGTCCAGGGACCGCACGTCGCGCAGGTCCACCGCGCCGAGGCTCTGGGCGTACTGCGCGGTGTGGATGTGCGCGTCGTAGAAGCCGGGGAGCACCGCGGCGCCGTCCAGGTCGATCAGCTCCGCACCCGGGCCCGCGGCCTCGCGCACCTCCGCCTCCGTGCCGACGGCGAGCAGCGTCTCGCCGTCCACGGCCATGGCCTGGGCGGGTGGCGTGCCACCGGCTCCCGTGTGGATGGCGGCGTTGCGGTACACGCGGATGCTCATGTGACTCTCAAGGGGTTCGGGGAACGGTGGTCCATCACTGTAGGAGTGGCGAAAAAAAGGCGGAAGCGCTATAAACACGACATTTAGCAACCCTGAGAGCAAGGAACGCTGATGCTCAAGCCGGAACACCTCCGTACTCTGCGCGAGGTGGTCCAGCTCGGCTCCTTCGCCGCCGCCGCGAACCGGCTGGGGTACACCTCGTCGGCCGTCTCCCAGCAGATGGCCGCGCTGGAACGGCAGATCGGCGTGCGGCTGTTCGAGCGGTCCGCGCACAGCGTGCTGCCCACCAGCGCCGCCGAGGTGCTGGCCAGACACGCGGCGACCGTGCTCGGCGACATGGAACGCATGATCGCCACCGTGCAGGCCGTGCACCGCAACAGCGAGCGGCGGATCCACCTGGGGATCTTCCCCAGCTTCGCCGGCATGCTGACCGGCGTGCTCGGACGGATGGAGGACAGGGACCGGGCCGGCGTCAGGGTCACCATCGGTGAGTCCTCCCAGCTCATCCCGCGTCTCGGCGCCGGAGGCGAGATGGACGCGGCGATCGTCTACCAGGTGGGGAACTCCGGCCTCTCGTGGCCGTCGGCGCTGGGCCGCCGCTGGATCGCCGAGGACCGCTACAAGGTCGTCCTTCCCGCCCGGTGGGGCGACCTGGCGCCGTACCGGGCCGAGCAGCTCGTCGACCTGCCGTGGATCATGCACCACCCGGGCAGCAGTGACGCCTCCTTCTTCGAGGGCGTGTTCGCCCGCTGGAGCCTGCACCCCCGGGTGGCCGGCTACTCCGACGACTTCAAGATCACGATGGCGATGATCGAGGCGGGGATGGGCGCCGCGCTCATCCCCGACCTTGCGCTGCACGGACACGGCCCGGGCGTCGTGGTCGCCGACGTGCCCTGGCTGAACACCAGCCGCAGCATCTTCGCCCTCGCCCGCCCCGAGCGGGAGACCGCCCGCCTGCTGTCCCTGCTGGACGCGCTCGCGGTCTGACCGTACGGCGCGCGCCGCTCCGGCGCCCCCGCCGGGCTCGACCGTCCTCGCGGGGCTCGACCTCTCCTGCGGGGCTCGACGCGGAACGGGGGATATGTCACCATTTGCCGGATCATGGGCGCGGCCGGTGAGGACTCGCCGCGCCGTCCCACCGGACGGCCCCCGCCGTCGGAGCAGGCGTGAGGAGGTCCCCGGCCATGGGACGCGAGGCGGCGATCACCGGATCCGCGGAGGCGGTCGCGGCACGCGAGGCGGCGATCGCCCGGTCCGCCGAGGCGATCCGCCTGCACAGCGGGCACGCCATCCTCATCGAGGCCGGTGCCGAGCCGGTCATCGAGCGGCTCGCCGGCCAGGATCACACCGCCCCCGACGTCCCGCCGGAGCTGTGGGCCTGGACGTTCGTCGTCAAGGACATGATCGACGTCGCCGGGCTTCCCACGACCCGCGGCTCCGCCCTGTACGGGAGCGAGGAGGCGCTGACCACCGCCCCCTGCGTCGAGGCGCTGGAACGCGCGGGGGCACTGCTGGTGGGCAAGGCGAACCAGCACGAGTTCGCCTGGGGCGTCACCAGCGAGAATCCGCACTGGGGCGACGTGCGCAACCCGCGCCACGCCCACCTGTCTCCCGGCGGATCGAGCGGCGGCACGGCGGCCGCGCTCGCCGCGGGCATCGCCCGGTTCGGCCTCGGCACCGACACCGGCGGTTCCGTGCGGATCCCGGCGGCCTGTTGCGGCGTGGTCGGCCTGCGCCCCGGGGCCGGCGCCGTCCCGTCCGAAGGCGTAGCGCCGCTCGCTCCCATGTTCGACGTCGTCGGGCCCATGACCACCTCGGTCGCCGACTGCGCCCGCGTGTGGCGGGTGCTCTCCGGCGAGGCGGTCGAGCCGCCGGACTCGCTGCAGGGGCTGGTCGTCGGCGTCGCCGAGGGGTGCGCGCAGGCCGGGGAGTTCGCCGACCTCGGCGCCGAGGTCCGCGAGATCGCCCTGCCCTACGACATCCTGCCGCCGTACTGGACGATCGTGGGCGCGCAGGCCCGCCGTACGCACGAGGCCACCTATCCGAGGGCGGCCGGGAGCTACAGCGAGGGGGTGCGGCGGAAGCTGGACGGCGCCGCGGGGATCGGCCACCGGGAGTATCGCCGGGCGATCGAGGAACTCGCCGCGGTCCGGGCCCGATTCTCCGCGCAGATGTCCGGGGTCGATCTCCTGATCATGCCGACGCTCGGCGGCCCCGCGCCCCGCTTCGGGTGCGACGAGGCCGCCGTACGCGGCGAGGTCGGCCGCCTCACCGCCGTCGTGTCCGCGCTCGGCCTGCCCGCGCTGGCGGTCGGCGACCTGCAGATGGTGGGACGCCACGAGGCGGACGTCCTGCGCGCCGGGCTCTGCCGGGAGGCGCGGGGCGGCGGCGTCCCCGAGCCCCGCTGACCCTTCAGGCGTACGGCGGCAGGGTCCACGGGTCCACCGGGACGACGGCCGTGCAGCGGCCGAGCCGGTCGAGGACCCGGCCGTACAGCTTGGTCTGCCGCAGCACGATCTGCCGGTCGGTGACGCTGATGTAGGGAAACCGCTCCTCCAGGCGGACCACCAGCGGGTGCAGGTCCGAGACCCCGTGCAGCCCCACGGTGAGGAGCATGTTGCGGGTGCCCGCGAGTGCGGCGCAGGTGCGCGTCTCCGGCCAGCCGAGCAGGGCCCGCCCCGTCTCCTCCAGCCGGCCGTCCGGCATCCGCAGCCACAGGATCGCCGAGGAGTGCCAGCCCGCCTGCGGGCGCGCGAGATCGCAGCGGAAGTCGATGTCGCCCGTCGCGACCAGCCGGGACAGCCTGCGCTGCACTGTGCGCTCGGATACGCCGACGGTCCGGGCCAGCTCGGAGTAACCGGCCCGGCCGTCCGCGAGCAGTGCCTTGAACAGCAGGCGATCGAGCGCGTCCATCCGCCTCGTCGACTCCGGCGGGCCGGGCCGCCGCGCCAGCGCGGCCGCCGCACGAGGGGGCAGCACCCGCAGCCGCCAGCGGCACGAGGCCTCGAAGACGCGCGTCGCGACGTGGGTGCGCACCTTCGCCACGCCCGGCACCCGCGGCAGGTCCGTGAGCAGGTAGTCCGCCAGCGCCGGCATCGACGCGGCCACGGCGATCACGAACAGGTCGTGGCCTCCGGCGACGTGCTGCACGGTGATGAGGTGGCCGGCCGTGGCGAGCCGGTCCGCCACCTCGACCGCGGCTCCGGCCCCGCAGTCGATCTCCAGGAACGCCATGCTCATCGCGTGCATCTGGCGCTGCCCGAGGGCGACGGTGGTCCACGCCTCGCCCGAGGCGTTCAGCCGCTGCCAGCGCCGCGCGGCCGTCACCGGATCGGCGCCGATCGCCGCCCCGATGTCCACCCAGCTCGCGCGCGGGTTGATCTGGAGCGCGTCGATCAGTTCGAGGTCGGCCTCCGACAGCAACCGAGGCGGCTCTGTGCCGGAATCCTGCACAATCACCCCTTCAATGGCTGTTTGCTGCGTTCATACGCCGAAATCACCTTATAGATCGATCCTTGTGCGGGCAGCCGTCCCGGCTCGCCACACCCATGGCCGTGCGGGGAACCCGTGGCACTCGGGGAGAGGACGAATCTCGATGACTCGGTTCTGCGGCACCCGGCGGGTCCGCGGCCCGGCCGGAGGCGGCCGGTGAGTGGAGCCCGTCTGGTCGGCGTCCTGGGCGGCATGGGACCGGCGGCCACGGTCGACTTCTACGGCAAGCTCGTGGAGGAGACGCCGGCGACCTGCGACCAGGGGCACGTGCCCGTCGTCATCTGGGGCGACCCCCGCGTCCCCGACCGCTCCCTGAGCCTGGTCGGCGACGGCGAGGACCCGACCCCATACCTGCGACGCGGCATCGAGGGCCTGAAACGGGCCGGGTGTCAGGTGCTCGCCGTGCCGTGCAACACCGCCCACGCGTTCGTCCCTCGCCTCGCGGACGAGGCCGGGCTGGAACTGGCGAGCATCATCGAGGTCACCGCCGACGCCCTCGCCGCCGACGGCGTACGCGCGGCGGGCGTGCTCGCGACGTCGGGCACCCTGCGCGCGGGCCTGTACGCGGAGGCGCTGCGGCGTCGCGGCGTCGCGGTGATCGAGCCGGACGAGCCCGACCAGCGGCGGGTCATGGCGGCCATCGGCGCGGTCAAGAGCGGCGTCGCGGGCGCGGCCCACCGGCACGTGCTCGAGGAGGTCTCCCGCTCCCTCGCGGACCGCGGCGCCGAGCGGGTCGTCGCCGCGTGCACCGAGATCGTCCTGGCCTTGGACGGCTCCCGCGTCCCCGTCCCCGTCGTCGATCCCGCCCGCCTGCTGGCTCGCCGGGTCGCAGAACTGGCACTCGGCTGAGGCCGCGCAAGACGTGCGGCTCTCCCCGTTGTCCTCAGCCGCAACCTCCAGAGGGCCCTACGAGGTTCACCTGCTCGACAGGCAGCAAGGTCTCGACGGAGAAGAGCCGTCGTTCGACGTCGTCGAGCGCGAGTCGTACCGCACCGAGGACGACGGCCTCGTCGCCGAGCTCCGACATCCGTACGGGAGGGGTGCTCAAGCAGAGCTCGTCGAGGTGGCGGGTCAGCGGTGCCAGCAGAGTGCTGCTGGCCAGCGAGAGGCCGCCGCCGATCACCACCATGTCGGGGTCGATGGTGAGCACCATCGCCGCCACGCCTTGCGCCAGCATCAGTGCGAAGCGTTCGACCGCCGCCTGGGCCGTCGCCTCGCCTGCCTTCGCGGCGGCGAAGACGTGTTCGGCGGCGTGGTCGGGGGCGATTCCAGGAGCGGCCTTGATCAGCTCGGCCGGTGCCTCGTCCCAGCCGATCAGGTTCAGGGCTCCGATTTCCCCGGCGATTCCGGCGCGTCCACGGTGTAGACGACCGTTGATGATCAGCCCGGCGCCGTTGCGCCGCCCCGCGAGCACGTGGACGATGTTGTCGGCTTCCCTTGCCGCGCCTCGCCAGTGTTCGGCGAGTGCGGCCAGGTTGGCGTCGTTCTCCACGAGCAGCGGGAACGGCATCGACCTGCCCAGCCGGCTGGCCAGATCCACGCCTGACCACTCGGGCAGCACCGAGATCGCGACACGGCCGGTGCCGTCGATCACGCCGGGGGTGCCCACCGCTGCGGCGAAGAGCTGAGACCTGGGCACCTCGGTCAGGACGGCAGTGAGGACCTGCCTGGCAACGGCCAGCCGCTCCGCCGCGCCCGCCTCTTCCGGTACGGCTCGCCGCTCGGTGGCGACGGTCTCGCCTATCAGGTCGCTGAGCGTGGCCCGGATCGTGTGCGCTCCGATGTCCAGCCCGACGACGAATCCTGCCCTGGCCCTGAACTGGAACCGGCGCGCAGGACGGCCCATGCCGCCGGCCGGTGAGTGCTCCTCGACCCAGCCCTGCGCGGTCAACTCGTCGAGCTGGGAGGTGACCGTCGGCCGTGACAGGCCGGTCGCGTGGGCCAGCTGCGTCACGGTCATGGCGCCGCTCTCCCGCAGGGTCCTGAGTGTGACCAGGGAGGTCATCCGGCGCACGAGGGAAGTGGCATGCACATCAGACACGAGCCTCACTCTAGAAGATCGCCATGGGGTTTAGAAAAAGATCTGCGTATCTTGTCGCTCCCCATTGACCGTGTACATGGGCATCCCTATTCTCCTGGCCTGTAGCACTTATGAAAAACCTCTTCATAAGTACGGATGTCGGCAGCCCCCTGGTCGACGACCGGGACCCGGGGCTCTCCTTTGCGGCTTCGCCGCCGAGGTTCCTCCGCCGACCCCGGACACCCTTCAAGGAAGGCCTATGAGACGCCTGACACTAGGCATCGTCACAGCGCTCGCGCTCGCGGCGACTCCGCTTGCCACCACTTCCGCCGCAGCCGCCGATACCGGCCCCGTCACCTACTACGTCGATGCCCAGGGCGATGACTCCGCGGCGGGCACCAGCCCGGAGACCGCCTGGAAATCGTTGGAGAAGGTCAACTCGGCCGGCCTTCACCCCGGCGACACCGTCCGGTTCCAGGGCGGTGACACCTGGCACGGCGGCCTGGTCATCACCTCCTCCGGCACACCAGGCGCCCCGATCACGATCACTTCCTACGGTCAGGGGCGTCCCCTGATCGCGGGCGACACCCTCGTGGACGCGGCCGTCACCATCGCCAACGCCCACGACGTCGTGGTCTCGGGCCTGGAGGTCACCAACAGCACAGATCTGTCGGCTTCCAAGTCCATCGACTACCGCGGCATCTTCGCGATCGCCAAGGACATCGGCGAGGTGGCCGGTGTGGTCGTCAAGGACAACTACGTCCACGACATCGACGGCAAGGGCACCTCGCGCATCGGCCGGGGCGGAATCGTCGTGGGCGTGCGCGGCAACACCACACCGACCTGGTACTCCGATCTGCTGATCGAGGGCAACGAGGTCAGCGACTCCAACGGCTACGGCATCTCCACGTTCACCACCTGGTGCGCGGGCTGCGAGATCTACTCGCCGGAGACCGGCGTGCCCGCCTCCGAGGTCAGCAAGACCCGCAAGGCGTTCGCCCGGCCGGTTTTCCGCGACAACTACGTCCACGACGTCGCGGGCGGCGGCATCACGCCGCAGTACAGCGATGACGCGCTGGTCGAGTGGAACACCGTCGACCGGGCCGCCGCGCACCGCCTCGTCCCGGGTGGCGGCAACGTCGGGATCTGGTGGCAGGGCACCAACCGGATCACGGTGCAGTACAACGTCTCCCGCAGGACCGGGTTCAACTCCCTCAACCAGGACCCGACCGACATGCAGGGATTCGACGCCGACATGGGGACGAGCGGCTCCCTGGTCCAGTACAACTACTCCGATTCCAACGCCGGCGGCTTCTTTCTCTGCCTGATCTCCGCGAACAACGTCACGCTGCGCTACAACGTCAGCCGTCGCGACTATTTCCGGCCGTTCTCCCTCTGGAGTGGATGCTGGAACTTCCGCGGCTACAACAACACGATCTGGGGGACCGCGGACACCGTGCCGCGTAACCGGGCGGACGGCACCAAGTACGAGCAGCCCGTCGAAGCATTCGTCCGGAACCAGAGCCCCTCGGGGAACCTGCTGTTCAACAACATCTTCTACAACCCCGCCCGGGCCACGTTCGACTGCCGCAGCACCTGCTCCTTCAACGGCAACGACATCCCGATGAACTACGGTCACAACCTTTACTGGGACGAGTCCGGTTCGCCCGTAGTCCCCAGGACCGACTCCAAGCCGATCATCGGTGATCCCAAGCTGGCCGCGCCCGGCACGGAACTTCCCGACGAGGGCAAGATCAGCCGAGCCGACCTGCTGAAGGTGCTGCGCGCCTACACGCCCGCACCGGACTCGCCCGCGATCGATGCCGGGGTCTCCATCGGCCCGGGCGCCGACATCCTCGGCACCGCCGTACCGGCAGGTCCCGCCGACCTCGGCGCGATCCAGCACCCGGTGGAGACCCATGCCGCCACCGACTTCGGCCCGCACGCCGAGGCTCTGGTCGACGGCGACCCTGCCACCTCGTGGACCGCCACCAAGGCGACCGGCAAAATCATGATCAAATATGGTGAGCCGCGCACCCTCGACGGCATCCACCTGCTCGCCGCCAGCTCCGGACCGACCCTTGTCGACGTCACGGCCCGCAACGCCGACGGCGAGTGGGTCACGCAGGTGCGCGATCGTGCGCTGAGCTGGAGCGGCGGAAGCGAATGGCTGCGGGTTCCCTTCCCCGCGCCCATCGCGGCCACCGAGGTCCGCGTGATCGTCAAGGCCGCGACCGGGCGGGTCACCCTCAACGAGGTCCGCGGCACACTGGGCACGGTCGCGGCTGCCACCGCCACCCCCGGCGGCAGCGCCCAGACCACGCTCGGCACCTCGATCGGCGACATCCAGGCGATCGACGACGGGAACGCCGCGACCTCCTGGGCCTCCGCGGACAACCCCAAGCTGCCCGGCACCCTCAGCGTCAACTGGAGCACGCCGCACACGATCGACGCCGTCCAGGTGACCGTCGCCTGGGGCCAGGGCCAAGGGCCGACGCTGGTCGATGTGCAGACCAAGAACGCCGACGGCACCTGGACCACCCGAGCGGCCGACCAGACCCTGACCTGGAAGCTCAACAGCACCACGCCGGAATCGCCGATCATCGCCTTCCCGGCTCCCGTCGCCGCCTACGGCATCAGGCTCGTCGTGAAGAAGGCCAACCTCATCTGGGGACACCTGGCCGTCTACGAGTTCACCGCGATGTCCGGCGGATCGCCCGTCAGGGAAGACAGCGGCACCGACAAGCTGCCGGACGCACAGCAAGCGGTGGACGGCGACCCCGCCACCGTCTGGATCGGCGCTGAAGTGGCGGGAACCGGCCTGCAGATCGACCCCGGCGCGCCGCAGACCGTCTCATCGATCACGCTGACTTCCCCGGAGGGGTACCGGCCGACCCGGATCAGAGTCGAGGCCCGGGCCGGCGGAGTATGGCGTCAGGTCCTGCCCGCGACCGATCTGACCTGGAACGGCGATACGGCGACCGTCGCGCTGCCCAGGACCACCGCGACGACCTTCTATCTGATCGTCGACAAGTCACCGGGCCAGTACGCCTTGGCCGAGGTCACCCTCGGCTAGAACGCCCACAGCGGTCGTTGCCCGGTGAGGTGAACACCCCCGGGCGACGATCGCTCGGCACCACGATTCGAAAGAAGATTTCCTTCGAAACAGGTGTCACGAGTGACCGCTCTCCTCGGGCATCGCCGAGAACAACTGCTCCCGTACGTGATCGCGCGCGGCCTCCACGGCGCCGATGTTCACCGCGTCCTCGCCCAAGGCCGACACGGCCAGCGGAGGAACCTCATAGCAGACTTCGGCGAGGTGGCGGCGGATCGGGTCGAGCACCACCGTGCCCGCCCTGGCCACACCGCCGCCGATGACAATCATCTGAGGAGCGACCGCCAGCACCATCGCCCCGATTCCGTCGGCGAGTGTGCGCGCGAATGCGTCCACGGCCTTCACCGCGCCCTCGTCGCCCCTCCTGGCCCGTGTGAACACCCATTCGCTGGCGTTCTCGTCGACAGTGGCGGCGAGTCCTGCGTCCGCGAGCAGCCGGGCCGGGGCCTGTTCCCACCCCAGGACGGGATGCCGGCCGATCTCCCCCGCGCCACCGGTTCCCCCGGTGAAAGGCCTGCCGCCGACCAGCAGGCCCACGCCGAGACGATGTCCTACGTGGACGTAGAGGACGTCCGAGCTGTCTTGAGCCGCACCGACTCGATGCTCGGCCAGGGCGGCCAGATTGGTGTCCTTCATCGCTGTCACGGGGCATCCGAACCGCTCGCCGATCTCCTCCGGCAGCCGGATTCCGGTCCAGCCGGGAAGGGCCACACTCAGCCGGACGACCCCCGCGGCGTCGACGATGCCCGGGGTGCCCACGCCGATCGCCCATAGCCTGCCCCGGTCCGCGGGCAGCGTCTGCCGCAGCAGTTGTGCGGCCGCCTCGATCCGCTCCGCGGCTCCGGTCGCCGCTTCGACCGCGCGGCGCGCGCCCGCGAACGGCGTGCCGTTGAGGTTGGCGACCCGCACCGACACGGCATGGGCGCCGATGTCGACGCCTGCCAGGTATCCGGCGTCGACGTTGAACCGGTAGCGCTGCGCCGGCCTGCCGCCGGTCCTGACGATGTCGTGACCGTCGGGTTTGAGCAGGCCCGTATCGACCAGGGCCGTGAGGATGCCCTGGACGGTGGGCCTGGACAGGCCGGTGGCCCGGGCGACTCCGCTGGTCGTCAGTGGCGGCCCGTCGTAGAGGGTCTGCAGCACTCGGCGGGTGTTCAGATGCCGCAACGCGCTCTGGTCGCCGCCGGGAAGGGTCTCTTTGATCGTCATCGCCACCTCTTGACGAGCGGCCTGGGGTGCCCCCACCATATCGAACGAAAGTTTCTTTCGAAACCCTGCTCGCGGTGTCCGGCGAGAAGGCAGCAGCCGGCCGTGCACTGTTTAC
This sequence comes from Microbispora sitophila, assembly GCF_014892245.1. Lineage (NCBI taxonomy): Bacteria > Bacillati > Actinomycetota > Actinomycetes > Streptosporangiales > Streptosporangiaceae > Microbispora > Microbispora sitophila. The sequence goes on from NZ_JADBGC010000007.1 coordinate 367,020, forward strand.
GCAATTCGGAGAGATCCCCCATGAAGATCAGCACGTTCCTCGCCGGGACGGCCGTAGCCCTGCTCGCCACTGCGTGCGCACCCGGAAGCTCGAACGCTCCCGCCCCCGAGACGAGCGGACCGGTGAAGACCGGAGCCCCCACCGAGAAGGTGGCCCTGTCCTTGGTCTCCACCCCGGAATCCGGTGCGGCGATCAAAGCGATCATTGCGGCCTTCCAGGCCGAGCACCCCAATATCACGATCAATTATCAGGACACCAACTACGACGACTACAACAAGAGCCTGAACCTCTCGCTCGCCTCGGGGCAGGCACCTGATATCGCCCTGCTGAACTCGGTCGGCACCACGGTCAAGGACGGACTGGTCCGCAGCCTCACTCCCTATGAGCAGGCCTACGGCTGGGACAAGGTCTATCCCAGCACGCAGCTGGCCCAGTGGCGGGTCGGCGCCGACGGCAGCACACTCGGCAGCGGCGACCTGTACGCGGCACCGGCGGGCTTTTCCATCGTCGGCGTCTACTACAACAAGGCCAAGGCCACCAAGCTCGGCATCACCGCGCCTCCCGCGACACTGGCGGACTTCGAATCCGCGCTCGCCAAGGCCAAGGCCGCCGGCGAGGTTCCGCTGCAGCTCGGCAACGCCCAGGGCCACGCCTCCTTCGCCGTCCAGCTGATCGGCCAGTCGCAGGACGGCGCGGAGAACGCCGCCAAGTGGACCTTCGGCCGGCAGGGTACGAGCTTCGACACGCCAGGCAACCGTTCCGGCGCGGAGAAGCTGCTCGACTGGGCCAAGAAGGGCTACCTCCCCAAAGACGCCAACGGCGTGGACCTGCAGGGCGCGGTGGACAAGTTCACCAAGGGCGAGGGCGTGTTCTTCATCGACGGCAACTGGGACGCAGGCAAGATCGGTGACCGGCTGAAGGAGGATGCCGGATTCTTCGCCTTCCCGGGCGCCAAGGCAACCGCGATCGGCACCTCGGTCGCCTACGCCATCTCCGCCAAATCCGCGCACCCGGATGCCGCGGCGGCGTTCCTGGACTTCCTGCATGGTCCGCAGGCCTCGGCGGAGGAGTTCAAGGTCGGCTTCATGCCCGCCGACCCGTCGGCCGCCAAGGCGGATACCGACACCGTGATGGCCGGCATCGTCGCCGCCTGGGCCAGGGTCAACGCCGACAACGGCCTGGTCGGCTTCAACAACAACGCCACCGCGACCATGAACGACCGGCTGACCGCCGCCACCCAGGAGCTGATCGGTGGCAAGACCGACGTGACCGGCTTCATCGACGCGATCCAGAGCGAGTGGGCCAAGACGCATGGCTGACACGGCACTGCTGCCGCCGCAGGACGCCGTACGCGCCGCCGTCGCCGTCCCGCGACGGCGGCGTGGGAGGTTCGTCCCCCTGCTGTACGTCCTGCCGGCGCTGGTCTGCTACGCGGCGTTCGTCATCGTGCCCTGGGTGCACAGCCTGTGGATCTCCCTGTGGGAGTGGAACGGCATCGGCGTCGCCGAATGGGCGGGCATGCGCAACTACGTCGAGGTCTTCACCGAGCCCGCCCTGCAGGGGGCGCTGTTGCACGCGTTCGGCTTCATCGTCTTCTACACGGTCATCCCGATCGCCCTGGGGCTGGTGCTGGCCGCGCTGGTCGCGGCCACGCCCTGGCGGGCCATGCCGGTGATCCGTACGATCCTGTTCCTGCCGCAGATCTTGCCGCTCGTCGCCGTCGGCGTGGTGTGGAAGTGGATCTACAGCGACGACGGCCCGCTCAACGGCGTGCTGACCGCGATCGGCCTCGGCCGCCTCGCCCGTGCCTGGCTGGGGGACTTCACCTGGGCCTTCCCCGCCGTCGGTCTGATCGGCACCTGGGTGAGCACGGGACTGTGCTTCCTGTTGCTGCTGTCGGGTGTGGGGAAGATCGACCCTTCGCTGTACGAGGCGGCGAAGGTCGAGGGCTGCGGCCCGATCCGCGAGTTCTGGCACGTGACGGTGCCGGGACTGCGCAAGGAGATCACCGTCGCCGCGACCGTCACCATCATCGCAGCGCTGGCCAGCTTCGACATCGTCTACGTGATGACCGGCGGCGGACCCGGCTACACGACCATGGTTCCCGGCGTCCAGGTCTACCAGCTGGTCTTCACCGCCGGCCGGGTCGGCACCGCCTGCGCCCTGGGCACCGTCTTGAGCATGCTGACCTGCGCGGTCATGTACGGCCTCAACCGGCTCACCAGGGAGCGGTGACATGACCAAGCACCTGACCCGGCTCGCGCTCATCGTGGCCGCGATGTCCGTCGTCTTCCCGTTCCTGGCCATCCTGTCGGCGGCCCTGCAGCCGGAGTCCGACCTCTCGCCCGGGCTGGAATGGCCGGCGGAACCGCACTGGGAGAACTTCGCGACCGCCTGGACCACAGCGGGCTTCGCCTCACTGATGAAGTCCAGCGCGATCATCGCGCTCGGCGTGGTGCCCGTCTCGCTGGTGCTGGCGACCCTGGCCGGGTACGGCATGGCCACGATGGAGCTGCGCGTCAAGGGACCGCTGTTCGCGCTGCTCATGCTCGGCCTGGCCCTGCCGTACGAGGCGATCGTCATCCCGCTCTACTACGACCTGCGCTCGGTCGGCCTAATCAACAGCTACTGGTCGGTCATCCTGCCGCTGACAGGCGCGTTCATGCCCTTCGGCGTCTTCTGGATGCGCACCCATTTCGAGTCGCTGCCCCGGGAACTGGCCGAGGCCGCGCAGATGGACGGCGCCTCCAGCTGGCGCGTCCTGACGCGCGTGCTGCTGCCCACCGCCCGGTCCGCGCTGACCACGCTCGGGCTGCTCTACTTCATGTGGGCCTGGAACCAGTTCCTGCTCGCGCTGATCCTCATCCAGGATCCGGCGATGCGGACCGCACCGGCGGGACTGGGCAAGTTCGTCCAGCAGTTCGGGAAGAACATCCCGCTGCTCTCCGCCGGAACGATCATCATCATCACCCCGATCGTCCTGCTCTACCTGTTCTTCCAGCGCCACTTCATCAAAGGCATCCTCCAGGGTGCCGTGAAATAGGAGACTTCGTCGTGACCGTCACTCTGGCGATCGTGGGCGCCGGAGCGCGAGGGGCTGCCTACGCGCGCATCGCCGCCGCCGAAGGCACCGCCACCGTCGTCGCCGTCGCCGACCCCGATCCGGAGCGCCGCCTGGCGCTCGCCGCCGAGTTCGCCATTCCGCCCGCTCGCGTCTTCGCCGACTGGACAGAGCTCGCCGCCTGCCCCCGCCTGGCGGACGCGGTGATCATCGCCACTCCTGACCGATTGCACGCCGATCCGGCCTGCGCACTCGCCGACCGCGGCTATGCCCTGCTGCTGGAGAAGCCGATGGCGCCGACGGAGGAGGAGGCCGAACGCATCGTGGCCGCCGCCGTCCGCAACGACGTGCTCCTCGCCGTATGCCACGTCCTGCGCTACACGCCCTACTCCCGGCGACTCAAGGAGATCGTCGACTCGGGCCGGATCGGCGACATCGTCAGCGTCGAGCACCTCGAACCCGTCGGCTGGTGGCACCAGGCGCACTCGTATGTACGGGGACAGTGGGCCGTGGAAGCCGAGTCCTCTTCGATGCTCCTGGCCAAGTCCTGCCACGACATCGACTGGCTCGGCCACATCATCGGCCGCCCCGCAACCCGGGTCTCCTCCTTCGGAGGTCTATACCACTTCCGCCCGGAGAACAAGCCTGCCGGTGCCGCCCACAGGTGCGTCGACTGCCCAGTCGAACGATCCTGCGTCTACTCCGCCGTACGGATCTACGAACGTTTCCTCGGCCATCCGGTGTACGAGCAATGGCCACTCGGCGTCCTCACCCACGAGGTCTCTCCCGAAGGATTGCGCGAGGCCCTTCGGCACGGTCCGTACGGCACGTGCGTGTACTCGGGCCGCAACGACGTCGTGGACCACCAGGTCGTCAATCTCGAGTACGCCGGCGGCGTCACGGCATCCTTCACCATGACCGCCTTCAGCGCGCTCGACTTCCGCAAGACACGCCTGTTCGGCACGCTCGGCAGCATCGACGGGGACGGCCGCAGACTCGTCGTCCACGACTTCCTCACCGACACCATCGAAACAATCGACCTCGATCCCCAGGGGGACGCCTCGGCCGCCGACGGTCACGGGGGCGCCGACACCGAACTGATCCGTGCCTTCCTCGCGGCCGTCGCCACCGGTGATCACAGCCTGGTGACCTCAGGGCCGGAGGAGTCCATCAGCTCCCACCGAATCGTGTGGGCCGCCGAACACGCCAGGCACACGGGCGCAGTAGTCGAGATTCGCCCCACTTCGCGAGAGGGGCGATAACACTCTGTCGTGTCTCTCATCGAGACCGTTCTGGCCGACCTGTCGCCCCATGCTGTGAACAGCCGCAATAAACGTCCTCGCCCCGCCGGAGACCGGGGCGGGCGTCGCGCGCCCGCCCAGCAGCGGGCAGCGCTTGAGGTGGGTGCTGCCCGGTGCTGGTCACCCAATGGAACCGCCGAGACCCATCTCGCGAAGGCCCACGGAAGATACGTATCGGCCCCGGAAACGACTTGTGGAGGCTTGGGGTCATCCCCAGCCTCCACAAAGTGCGAAAGGTTTGTGTCCGAGGGGGGACTTGAACCCCCATGCCCATCACTGGGCACTAGCACCTCAAGCTAGCGCGTCTGCCTATTCCGCCACCCGGACGTGGTGCCTCACGCGGGATCGTCATCCCGCGTCGGCTGATACAGGTTAGCACTCTCTCGGCCCTGCTTCATACCGGGAATCGGCCCGCGCGCGGCTCACGGCAGCCCGGGGGTGAACGTCACGCCTGTACGGCGGCAGGATGGAGGCGCGAGCCGTACGACGTAGAGGGCGAGGGCCGCTGACGGGCCCGCCCGGCAGGAGGAGGCGTAATGACCCCACGCTACGGGGAGGACGAGGTCGCCGAGCTGTGCCGCGACCTGATCCGCATCGACTCGGTCAACGCTGGGGACAACGCGGGGCCCGGGGAACGCGAGGCCGCGGAGTACGTGGCCGAAAAGCTGTCGGAGGTCGGCCTGGAGCCGAGGATCCTCGAGTCCGACCCCGGACGGGCGAACGTGGTCGCCCGGGTCGAGGGCGCCGACCCGAGCAGGGACGCCCTGGTCCTCCACGGTCATCTGGACGTGGTGCCGTTCGACGCCGCCGACTGGACCCACCACCCGCTGAGCGGCGAGATCGCCGACGGCTGCGTCTGGGGCCGCGGGGCGGTCGACATGAAGGACATGGACGCGATGATCCTCGCCGTCGTGCGGCGGCGTCTGAGCGAGGGGCGCAGGCCGCCCAGGGACGTGGTCCTCGTCTTCACCGCGGACGAGGAGGCCGGGGGCCACTACGGCGCCCAGTGGCTGGCCGAGCGGCATCCGGAGGTCTTCGAGGGCTGCACGGAGGCCATCGGCGAGGTCGGCGGCTTCAGCGTGACCACCGAGCAGGGCCGGCTGTACCTCATCGAGGCGGCGGAGAAGGGCATCGCCTGGATGCGCCTGACCGCCAAGGGCAGGGCCGGGCACGGCTCGATGCTCAACGACGACAACGCCGTGACCGAGCTCGCCGAGGCGGTCGGCCGGCTCGGCCGCCACAAGTGGCCGGTGCGGCTCACCCCCACCGTGCAGGCGTTCTTCGAGGAGGTCTTCGGCACGGAGGTCAAGGCGGAGGACGCGGAGGCGGCGGTGGCCACCCTCGGGCCGCTCGCCCGGATGATCGGCGCCACTCTCCGCAACACGACCAACCCGACCATGCTCCAGGCCGGTTACAAGGCGAACGTCATCCCCCAGATCGCGACCGCGCACGTGGACGGCAGGTTCCTGCCGGGGTACGAGGACGAGTTCTTCCAGACCGTGGACGAGCTGCTGGGGCCGAACGTGATCAGGGAGTTCGTCTACCACGACGTGGCGGTCGAGACCCCCTTCAAGGGCCCGCTTGTCAAGGCGATGGCCGACGCGCTGCAGGAGGAGGACCCCGGCTCCCGGGCCGTCCCGTACACGCTCAGCGGCGGCACCGACCTCAAGGCGTTCAGCCGGCTCGGCATCAGCGGGTACGGCTTCGCGCCGCTCCGGCTTCCCGAAGACTTGGACTTCTCCGGGATGTTCCATGGCGTCGACGAGCGAGTTCCGGTTGATTCGCTCCGGTTTGGCGTCCGGGTCCTTGACCGTTTCCTCGGATACTGCTGAGAAAGCCCTTGCGATCACGTGCCGTGCCGCTACAGTAACTCTCCGTTGGGGGTTGGATCCGCACCGGGTGGACCCAGCGGACTGTTGACTCAGCGGTTTGGGGAGGTCGCGTGACGCGCACGTCGCAGGAGCAGCGGAGGGCGAGTTCGCCCGCCGCCGTTCCCGGCGTGCGCGTCACGTCTCCCGGCTCTGCGGAGCGGAGCCGGATGGCGCGGTTCGCGGCCGGCTTCCGTCTGGGCCGCCTGCTGGTCATCGGCGGGCTGATCGCCGCCGGATGGCTGCTCGGCGTGATCTTCGGTGTCTTCGGCACGGCGACGTCCGTGGCCGGGGCCGCACCCTCACATGACGTCGCCGGGTCGGTTCTTCCCGATCGTTTCTCAGGTCCGGACCTCGGTCTGCCGCCCTCGCCGGGCGCGGTCGAGTCCCACGGGAAGAGCACCGACGGTTTCCCCACGGCGGCGGACGACGTCTCGGTGAACGCCGAGGCGATGGCGGGACGCACGGTCGACGGGCTCACCAGCCAGTCGAAGCCTCTGCTCCCTCCGCCCTCCACCGCGGACCACGCGCCCGCAGACCAGGGCCTGGTTCCGCAGTCGAGCGGTGGAAACATCCTGTTCGGGGATGTCGCGCGGGATGTGTTCGAACCGCGCTTCACCAAGCTGCCCGCCCCACTGGCGGCGGTTGTTCCCCCGGTGGTCCGCACAGCGGCGGACGACCCGTCTTTCTCTCCTGACTGATCCCGCCTTCGTGCCGGTCCCCGTCGTACGGCGACCGGTGCCGGCGCCTGCCCTCGCTCGTGGTGCCCGGGCGGCAGGCTCCCGCGGGTGACGCGGAATTTCCCATCCTCGTGACGTCCACGGCTCCGCTGTGCTCATGCGGCCTGGACACGCGTCGCGAGCTGTCAGGTAACCCCCTAGAAGAACCACTAGGAGCATTCATCATGCGAACGTGGGCGAAGGGCTCGGCCTCCGCGGCGTTTCTGGCCGCCGGCGTCATGGCCCTTGGCAGCGGTACGGCTTTCGCCGACACCGACGGCAGTCACTCGGTGCTCGGCGGCAACCAGGTCGACATCCCGGTGACCCTGCCGATCGACATCAGCGGCAACGCGGTGGCGGTCGTCGGCGACTCCCGGGCCTCCTCCCTGGGCGGCGCGACCGCGCAGGGCGCGGGCGTGGGCGCCGGGCAGAACAGGACCTCCGGCGAGGGCAGCATCCTCGGCGGCAACCAGGTGGTCGCCCCGATCAACGCCCCGATCAACGCCTGCGGCAACGCGGTGTCCGTCATCGGACGGTCCGACGCGGGCTGCCGGGGCGGCGCGGCGGTCAAGGGCTCGGGACGGCGCGGGAACGCGGGCGGCAACCGCACCAGCGGGGTGCACAGCATCGGGGGCGGCAACCAGGTCGTCGCACCGATCACCGCGCCGATCAACCTGTGCGGCAACTCGATCGCCGTCTTCGGCGACGCCACCGCGGGGTGCCGTGGCGGCGCCTTCGTCGGCGGCGGCCGTGACGGCGTCCGCGCCGGCGGCAACCGCACCAGCGGCCGTGGCTCGATTCTGGGCGGCAACCAGGTGGTCGCGCCGATCACGGCGCCCATCAACGTCTGCGGCAACTCCGTCGCGGTCCTCGGCGAGGCGTTCTCGGGCTGCCGCGGCGGTTCGTCAGTGGGCGGCTCCGGCGGCCACGGGGGTCACGGCGGCCACGGTCACGGCGGTCACGGCGGTCACGGCGGTCACGGCGGATACGGCGGTCACCACGGAGGCGGTCACTGGCACCGTCCCGGCTCGGCCGGCCACGACACCGACGGCCGCTACTCGGTCGGCAGCGGCACCCAGGTGGTCGCGCCGATCACCACGCCGGCCGACGTGTGCGGCAACGGTTCCGGCAGCTGCCACGGCGGCTCCACGCCCGGTCACGGAGGGCACTCCGGCCACGGCGGGCACTCCGGCCACGGCGGACACGGTGGGCACGGCGGCTGGTCAGGCGGCTGGTCCGGTGGCGGCGCGGGCGGCAACCGCACCAGCGGGGTGCACAGCGTCGGCGGCGGCAACCAGGTGGTCGCGCCGATCACCGCGCCGATCAACGTCTGCGGCAACGCCATCGCGATCGTCGGCGACGCCTTCGCGGGCTGCCGCGGCGGCGCGACCGTGATCGGCGGCTGGAGCAAGCACGGGGGCCGCTGGGGCGCCGGCGGGAACGTCACGTCCGGTCGCGGCTCGATCCTCGGGGGCAACCAGGTGGTCGCCCCCATCACGGCCCCGATCAACGTCTGCGGCAACGCGGTGAGCGTCATCGGTCGGTCCCACGCGGGTTGCCGTGGCGGCGCCTCGGTCCTCGGCGGCGGTGCAGGCGCGGGCGGCAACATCACCTCGGGCAGGCACGGGATCCTCGCGGGCAACCAGATCGTCGCCCCGATCACCGCGCCGATCAACGTCTGCGGCAACTCGGTGGCCGTGCTCGGCGACGCCGCCGCGGGGTGCCTGGGCGGCGCCCAGGTGGGCGGCGGCTGGAAGCACCACGGCTACTGGGTCCAGCACAAGAGCGCCCGCGGCGCGGTCATGCCCGCCATGCCGGGTGCGTCGGTGCTGTCGGGCAAGCACACGGTGCAGCAGATGAGCGCCGCCGCCGCTCCCTCCGCTCCGGTCGTCGGCGACCTGCCGAACATGCTCGGCCTGCCGGAGACCCCGAGCCTGCCCGCCGTTCCCGCCGCGAAGGGCAAGAAGGGCGCCGGCACCCCCGCGGCAGTCTCCAAGGCCGGCGGCACGCTCGACGACGCGACTCGCTCGCTGCCCACCAACCAGACGCTGGAGGACGCGACCGCCTCGCTGCCCGTCGCCGACACGGCGCGCAACCTCCCGACCGGCGACCTCGGGAAGAGCGCCGACGTGCTGCCGCTGGGCAAGCTGAGCGGTCTCAAGCTGATGAGCGCCGAGCAGCCCGTCGGCCTGACCGGGATGAACCCGGCGTCGTTCCTCGCCCTGGCCCTCGGCGCCATGTTCGCCGCCTCGGCGAGCCTGTTCGCCGTCACCCGCCGCTTCCGGTTCGGCCGCAAGTAGTCGTACGGCCGCGCGTGACGGCGCGGGAGCACCTCCGGCGGCGACGGCCGTACGGAAGTGACCCGGCGGCGCGCGGCTGACGGAGGCGAGGGATATCACTCGCCCGCGCCAGGGAGTATCCGACAGATGCTGCCCGGCGCGGGCGACCAGGACGCCCCCCCACCGCCAGTGGAGGGAGGCACGAACGCTTTGCCCGTTCCGGGGGCGCGGCCCGGGGCGGGCAAAGCCCTTTTGTCCGGTACTGTTTCTGGACGGATTGGAGCACTTACGGTCATGGCACCGACGGCATTGCGGATGGGCAAAGCCCTTTTGACCGTGGCGTCCGCGCCCCCGGGGCTCACATGGTCCGGGCGGCCCGTATGATCTTCCGACGCAGCCGCACGCGCCTGCTGCCGTCGGGATAAAGGCGTAGCCGCTCCAGCTCCCAGTCTCCGTGCTCGGCATGCTCCGTGAGCATCTGCCTCGCCACCTCACGAGGGGTGCCCCGAGGGAGATACAGGTCCAGATAGGAGTAGTCGAGCACAGCCATTGGTCTCCGGGGCGTGCTAGGGAACTCGATGGGCTCTATTCTGCGTCTCCGTGGATAACAGCGCCAGGCGGGTTACATTCCCGGACATAACCGGGTAGCCCGAGGGGGAGGAACGTGCGGCGGCAGGTACCGTCAAAGCGGCGCCTCGTCGGCGCCCCACGGGGGTAAGTGCCCCCGGCCCGGACGACGAGGGTGTCATGAGCCGGGAGTACGAAGGCCCGGCAGCACGGGGAATGACAGCGGACAGCGAGGTAGGAAGCAGCGTGCCAGCCAACAACGGCAACGCCGGCGGAACCCGCCTGGTGATCGTGGAATCGCCCGCGAAGGCGAAGACGATCGCCGGGTACCTCGGGCGCGGCTACATCGTCGAGTCGAGCATCGGCCACATCCGCGATCTTCCGGAGAAGGCCGATGACATCCCGGAGAAGTACAAGAGCGAGGCCTGGGCCCGCCTCGGGGTGAACGTCGATCACGAGTTCGAGCCGCTCTATGTCGTGAACCCGGACAAGAAGTCGCAGGTGTCCAAGCTCAAGCAGCTTCTCAAGGAAGCCGACGAGCTCTACCTCGCCACCGACGAGGACCGGGAGGGCGAGGCCATTGCCTGGCACCTGCGCGAGGTGCTCAAGCCCAAGATCCCGGTGCACCGCATGGTGTTCCACGAGATCACCCCGCACGCGATCAGGGACGCGGTCTCCAATCCGCGTGACCTCAACCTCCGCCTGGTCGACGCCCAGGAGACCCGGCGCATCCTCGACCGCCTGTACGGCTACGAGGTCAGCCCGGTCCTGTGGAAGAAGGTCAAGCCGCGGCTTTCCGCCGGTCGTGTCCAGTCGGTCGCCACCAGGCTCGTGGTGGAGCGCGAGCGGGAGCGCATGGCGTTCACCGCCGCCAACTACTGGGACCTGCAGGCGCTGTTCGACACCGGCCGGGCGGGCGACGACCCCCGGACGTTCTCCGCCACGCTGACCGGTGTGGACGGCAGGCGCGTGGCCCAGGGCCGCGACTTCGCCTCAACCGGCAGGCTGAAGGGCTCCGACGTCCTCCACCTCGACGAGGCCGCCGCGACGGCCCTCGCCGGCCGCCTGGAGGGCGTGGCCTACGCGGTGCGCTCGGTCGAGCGCAAGCCGTACACGCGCAAGCCGTACGCGCCGTTCCGGACGACGACGCTGCAGCAGGAGGCGAGCCGCAAGCTGGGCTTCTCCGCCAAGTACACGATGCAGGTGGCCCAGCGGCTGTACGAGAACGGCTACATCACCTACATGCGTACCGACAGCATCACGCTGTCGGAGACCGCCGTCGCCGCCGCCCGCAGCCAGGCGATCAAGCTGTACGGCTCGGCGTACGTGCCGGACAAGCCGCGCGTCTACACCAGCAAGGTGAAGAACGCCCAGGAGGCGCACGAGGCGATCCGGCCGTCCGGTGAGGAGTTCCGCACGCCGGGCGAGACCGGCCTGTCCGGGGACATGTTCCGGCTGTACGAGCTGATCTGGCAGCGCACGGTCGCCTCCCAGATGAAGGACGCGGTCGGAGAGTCGGTGTCGGTCAAGGTCGGCGGCACGTCCAGCGCCGGCGAGAACGTCGAGTTCAGCGCCACCGGCCGGACGATCACCTTCCACGGCTTCCTCAAGGCGTACGTGGAGGGTGCGGACGACCCCTCGACCGACCGGGACGACTCGGAGAAGCGCCTGCCCACGCTGGCCGAGGGCGACCGGCTCACGGCGGCCGAGCTGACCGCGCTCGGGCACTCGACCAAGCCGCCCGCCCGGTACACCGAGGCGTCGCTGGTCAAGGAGCTGGAGGACCGGGAGATCGGGCGGCCGTCGACGTACGCGTCGATCATCGGAACGATCCTCGACCGGGGCTACGTGTTCAAGAAGGGCACCGCCCTGGTGCCGTCGTTCCTCGCGTTCGCCGTGGTCAACCTGCTCGAACAGCACTTCGGCAACCTGGTCGACTACGACTTCACGGCCGAGATGGAGAAGGTCCTCGACGACATCGCCAACGACCGCGCCGAGCGGGTGCCCGAGCTGCGCCGGTTCTACTTCGGCGGTGGGGACGGCGACGAGGGCCTGAAGGAGATGGTCACCGACCTCGGCGAGATCGACGCCAAGGAGATCAGCTCGTTCCCGATCAAGGGTACGGACATCGTGATCAGGGTCGGCCGCTACGGCCCGTACCTCGACCGTGACGGCGCCCGGGTGAACATCCCCGAGGACATGGCGCCCGACGAGCTGACCGCCGAGAAGGCCGAGGAGCTGTTCTCGCGCCCGAGCGGCGACCGCGAGCTGGGTGTCGACCCCGCGACCGGCCGGAGGATCGTGGCCAAGGACGGCCGTTTCGGCCCGTACGTCACGGAGATCCTGCCCGAGGAGCCGGCGCCTGCCGACGGCAAGAAGCGGACGAAGAAGGCCGACGCGCCCAAGCCGCGGACCAGCTCGCTGTTCAAGACGATGACCCTCGACACGATCACGCTGGAGCAGGCGCTGAAGCTGCTCCAGCTGCCCAGGGTCGTCGGCGAGATCGACGGCGAGGAGGTGACGGCGCAGAACGGCAAGTTCGGGCCGTACATCAAGAAGGGCACCGACTCGCGCTCGCTGGCCTCCGAGGAGGACCTGCTCACGATCACCATCGAGCAGGCCAAGGAGCTGTTCGCGCAGCCGAAGGCCCGTGGACGCGGCCGCGCCGCCGCCGCGCCGCCCCTTCGTGAGCTGGGCGAGGACCCGAACTCCAAGAAGCCGGTCGTGGTGAAGGAGGGCCGCTTCGGTCCGTACGTCACCGACGGCGAGACCAACGCGTCGTTGCGCAAGGGCGACACGGTCGAGGACATCACGCTGGAGCGGGCGGCGGAGCTGCTGGCCGAGCGGCGGGAGCGGGCGCCCGCAGCCAAGCGCACGACGACCCGGACCAGGACCGCCACGAAGAAGCCCGCCGGCAAGTCCTGACCCCCGGTCCCCGCGGACGGCGGGGTGGGTGCGGGCGCGGTCTCGCACGTTGTCCACAGCCGGGCCCGGCTGTGGACAACGGACGCGGCTGTCGGCGTGAGCTCGTAGCATCGTCGTCAGCCGGCCCTTGATCGCCAGCCGGTCGAGGGGAGTTGTCGTGGGGTTCGTCGGCATGATTCTGACGGCCGTGGTCGTCGTGCACCTCTACTTGTGGCGGCGGCTGGTCAGGGCGTCGACGACGCCGGGATCGCGTCCGCGCCGGGTGCTGACGTGGGCGCTCGTGATCCTGGCCGTCGTGATGGTGGTGACCTTCGCCGGGAGCCGGCTCGGCCTCGGCATGGACGTCGAGCGGGTCGTGGCCTGGCCCGGCTATCTGTGGCTGGCCGTGATGTTCTACCTGTTCGTGTTCGGCCTGGTCATGGAGGTGCCCCGGGCGATCGCGACGTTCGTCGTCTCCGGACGCCGCCGTACGGCCGAGACCGCGGCCCCGGCGGAGCGGGCCGAGGGGGAGGCGGCGCCGGTGGACGAGGTGGTCCTCGCCGGAGCGGCGGCCGGGGGAGGCTCCACCGCTCACGGCACGGCCACGACCGGCAGGCCGGTGGCGGAGGGGGCCGCGGCGGACGCCCCGGCGGTCGACCGCCGGCTGTTCATCTCCCGTACGGCCTCCGCGGTCGTGGCCGCGGGAGCGCTCGCGACCGTGGGGTACGGCGTGAGCCGGGCCCTCGGCGATCCCGTGATCGAGCGGGTGCCGATCCGCCTGCCCCGGCTCGACCCCCGGATGAACGGGCTGCGCATCGCGGTCGTCAGCGACATCCACCTCGGCCCGCTGAGCGGCCGGGGGCACACCGAGAGGATCGTCCGGATGATCAACGGCCTGCAGGCCGACGCGGTGACGATCGTGGGCGACCTGGTGGACGGCACGGTCGCCGAGCTCGGTCGTCTCGCCGCGCCGCTCAGGTCCCTCGAGTCCCGTTATGGCGCGTATTTCGTGACCGGCAACCACGAGTACTACACGGCCGCGGGCCCCCAGGAATGGATCGAGGAGTTGCGCTCGCTGGGCATCCGGCCGCTGCGCAACGAGCGGGTCGAGATCCGGCACGCGGGAGCCGTGCTTGACCTCGCGGGCGTCAACGACCTCAACGGCGTGCCGTCGGGCGACGGCCCGGACTTCGACAAGGCGCTCGGGGGCCGCGACGCGAACCGGCCCGTCGTGCTCATGGCGCACCAGCCCGTCCAGGTGACGCAGGCCGCCGCGCACGGCGTCGACCTCCAGCTGTCCGGGCACACCCACGGCGGGCAGATGGCGCCGTTCAACCTGCTCGTGCCGCTGCAGCAGCCCGTGGTGGCGGGGCTGGCGAGCGTGCCGCGCACGGGCGGTGGCGACACCCAGGTCTACGTGACACGAGGTGCGGGCTTCTGGGGGCCGCCGGTGCGCGTGGGCGCGCCGCCCGAGATCACCCTCGTCGAGCTGCGCACCTGACCACCGCCCGGTCCGCGGGAGCGGAACCGGGCAGAACATTGGCGCCATCTCGACAGCGAGGACGAGGCGGACGTAATACCCTCAGGCGACGGGCAGGCCCCAGCGGCCCGCTCGTCCGTCTCCCAAGCCCAGCGAGCACCTGGATACGCTGACATCATGAGCACCCCTGGCCGGGCCGCCGCGCGACGCAAGCAGCCGCACGTGCTGGCGAACGCGCCGTTCCGCAGACTGTGGACGGCGATGGCGACGTGCAGTCTCGGCGACTGGCTCAACATCATCGCGCTGACGGCCCTGGCCGGTAACCTGACCGCGGGGTCCGGTTTCCAGGCGCAGAGCCTCGCCATCGGCGGCGTCTTCGTCGCCAAGATGCTGCCCGCGATCCTGCTCGGCCCGCTCGCGGGAGCGGTGGCCGACCGGTTCGACCGCAGGCTGACGATGGTCGTCGCCGACCTCGCCAGGTTCGCCGTGGTGCTGTCGATCCCGCTGGTCGGCGTCTACCAGTGGGTGATCATCGCCACGTTCCTGGTCGAGTGCGTGAACCTCTTCTGGGTGCCCGCCAAGGACGCCACCGTGCCCAACCTCGTGCCCAAGGAGCGGCTCGAGGAGGCCAACCAGCTCAACCTCCTCGTCACGTACGGCACCGCCCCCGTGGCAGCGGCGCTGTTCGCGATCGTGTCGGGCGTGGTCACGACGATCTCGGCGGCCGCCCCGTCGTTCGACGTCGCGGCCACCAGCGTGGCGCTGTACGTCAACGCGCTGGCCTACCTCGCCTCCGCCGTGATGGTCTTCACGCTGCGGGCCATTCCGAAGAACCACATCAGGCACGTGTCCGCGCCCTCGGTGCTCCGGCAGATCACCGAGGGCTGGCGGTTCGTCGGCGGCAACCGCGTCGTGCGCGGCCTGATCATCGGCATGCTCGGGGCGTTCGCCGCCGGGGGTGCCGTCATCGGAGTGGCCAAGGCGTACGTGCAGGCCCTGGGCGGCGGTGACGCGGGATACGGCACCGTGTTCTGCGCCGTCTTCCTCGGCATGGCGTTCGGCATGTTCTTCGGCCTGCGGCTGCTGAAGGGCCTGTCCAGGCGGCGGCTGTTCGGACTGTCGATCGTGCTCGCGGGGCTGACGCTGGCCGCCGTCTCGCTCATCCAGAACCTGGTCGTCGTGGTCGTGCTGACCGTGGTGCTGGGCGCCTGCGCCGGCATCGCCTGGATCATCGGCTACACGGTGATCGGCCTGGAGGTGGAGGACGGGCTGCGCGGCCGCACGTTCTCCTTCCTGCAGTCGCTGGCCCGGGTGATGCTGCTGCTGGTCGTGGCGGTGGCCTCCACGCTGGCAGCGCTGTTCGGCACGCACGCCCTCCGGATCGCCGGGATCAGCTACCGCTTCGACGGCACGAACCTCGTGCTGCTCCTGGGCGCGCTGCTGGCGATCGCCGTCGGGGTGGTCGCGCTGCGGCACATGGACGACCGGCCGGGGGTTCCCATCGCGGTCGACCTGCTGGCCGCCCTGCGCGGCCGGCGGTTCGTGCCGGAGGAGGCGGATCCCGAGCGCGGACTGTTCATCGCCTTCGAGGGCGGCGAGGGCTCGGGCAAGACCACCCAGTCGCGGCTGCTCGCGATCTGGCTGCGCGACCAGGGCTTCGACGTCGTGCAGACCCGCGAGCCGGGCTCGACCAAGGTCGGCATGCGGTTGCGGGCGATCCTGCTCGACGCCGCCCACCAGGGCCTGTCGCCGCGGGCCGAGGCGATGCTGTACGCCGCCGACCGGGCCGAGCACGTGGAGAAGGTCATCAGGCCCGCGCTGCATCGCGGCTCGACGGTGATCTCCGACAGGTACGTGGACTCGTCGCTGGCCTACCAGGGCGCCGGGCGGTCGCTCGACCCGGAGGACGTCGCGAGGATCAACAGGTGGGCGACGGGCGGGCTCGTCCCCGACCTGACCGTGCTCATCGACGTGCCGCCCGCGGTCGGGCTACGACGGATGGCCTCGCCCGCCGACCGCATCGAGGCCGAGCCGCTGGAGTTCCACGAGCGGGTGCGGCGGGAGTTCCGGGCGCTGGCGGCGGCCGACCCCGACCGCTACCTCATGGTGGACGGCACGCTGGACCAGCGGGAGGTGACGCGCCTGATCCAGGACCGGGTGCGTGAGATCCTGCCCGACCCGGTGCCACAGGAGGCCGAGGAGGCCACCGGCACCATGCCCGCCATCCGCGACTTCGGATAGCCGCACATGACCGTTTTCGGGGATCTGATCGGGCAGGACCGGGCGATCGACGTGCTGCGGCGGGCCGCTTCCGCCGCCGCGGAGGTCGTCGCCGGAGGCCGCGGCGCGGGCATGACCCACGCCTGGCTGTTCACCGGGCCGGCCCTGCGGTCCGCGGCCGCCACGGCGTTCGCGGCCTCGCTGCTCTGCCCCGACCAGGGGTGCGGCCACTGCGACGCCTGCCACCAGGTCGAGGTCGGCTCGCACCCGGACGTCACGTTCGTCCGGCCCGAGGGCCTGTCGTACAGCGTGCGGCAGACGCGCGAACTCGTGCTCAAGTCGGCGGGGGCACCCACGCTCGGGCGCTGGCGGATCGTGCTGTTCGAGGACGCCGACCGGGTGACCGAGGCGGCGGCCAACGCGCTGCTCAAGGCCATCGAGGAGCCGCCGCCGCGGACCGTGTGGCTGCTGTGCGCGCCCTCCCCGGATGACATGATCATCACGATCCGCTCGCGCTGCCGGGTCGTGACGCTGGGCACGCCGTCCACCGAGGCGGTCGCGAACGTGCTGGTGACCCGAGACGGGGTGCCTCACGACGTGGCGCTCGACGCCGCGCGGGCGGCCCAGGGGGACATCGGCCGGGCGCGGCGGCTCGCAATGGACGAGGAGGCGCGGCGCCGGCGCGACGACGTGCTGTCGATCCCCCGGTCGCTGACCGGTGTGGCGGAGTGCATCACCGCCGCCGAGCGGCTGGTGAAGACCTCCACCGAGGACGCCGACGCGGCCACGACCGCGCTGAACGAGGTCGAGACCGCCGAACTGCGCAAGGTTTACGGCGAGGGCTCCTCCGGCAAGGGGCTCAACAAGGGCCTCGTGCGGGGCGGCGCGGGTGCGCTCAAGGAACTCGAGACCATGCAGAAGTCGCGGGCGACCCGCATCAAGCGCGACTCCCTCGACCTCGCGCTGCTCGAACTCGTGGCGTTCTACCGCGATGTGCTGGCCGTGCAGTTCGGGGCCTCGGTCGAGCTGGCCAACGAGGACCGCAGGCACGAGGTGGAGGCCGTCGCGCGCGCGTCCACTCCCGAGCAGACGCTCCGCCGTACGGATGCGATCATGAAGTGCCGGGAACGGCTGGCGGCCAACGTGAACCCGCAGATCGCGGTCGAGGCCATGACCCTCGCTCTCCGCTCGCCCGCATAGGACGCAAGCAACCCCGGCGGGCGTACGGCGTCTCTGGTACATGAAGGCCGAAACGCTCGATCTCGATGAGCAATCCGGGGGGCCCGTGAGTGTCCCGCCCCTGTCGGCGGGCGCCGACGACACGATCAGCGGGCTCTACGCCGAGCATGCCCTCGGCCTCACCCGGCTGGCCCTGATCATGGTCGGTGACCGGGAGAGCGCCGAGGACGTGGTGCAGGAGGCGTTCCTCGGCCTGCACCGGCGCTTCGACGGTCTGCGCGACCGGGACAAGGCGCTCGTCTACGTGCGCGCCGCGGTGCTGAACAACGCCCGCTCCGTGCTGCGCAGGCGGCGGATGCCGTCCTGGTTCGCCGGTACGTACGACCCGCCGGTCTGGTCGGCCGAGTCGGCCGCGATCCTCGGCGCGGAGCGTCGGGAGGTCATGGAGGCCCTCCACCGCCTGCCCCGGCGCCAGCGGGAGGCCCTGGTCCTGCGCTACTACGCCGAGCTGTCCGAAGAGGAGACGGCCCGGGTCATGAAGATCAGCCGGGGCACCGTGAAGTCCACCACCTCCCGGGCGCTCGACGCGCTCGGCCGCCTCCTGGGAGAGACCCGATGAACGACGACGTCATCCGCCGGTTGCAGGACGCCACCCGCGCCGTGGGGGACACGGTCGAGGCCGTCCCGCCGTTCGACTCCGCCGCCGTTCCCGCCCGCCGCCGTACGCGCGTGGGCGCCGTCCGGGGCAGGACCTGGGTGGTTCCGGTCGCGGCGGCGGCCGCCGTGACGGTCGCGGTCGCGGGCGGGGTGGCCATCGCGCGCCACGGCGGCGGGGCCATGGACACGGCCGCCGGCACGACGGCGGGCCCGGCCGCCGAGCCGTCCTTCCTCGTGCAGATCCGCTCCGGGGACATGGCGGTCAGGAGCGTCGCCGACGGCCACGTGACGGCCACGGTGCCGGGGCCGGAGGGCGAGCGGTTCACCCAGGTGCAGGCCGTCCGGGACAACCGGCTCTTCTACGCGGTGGCCGAGCAGGACACGTGCCGGTCCCGCTTCTACCGGTTCAGCCTCGGCGACAGCGGGGAGGTCGGCTCCATCGGCGAGCTTCCGTTCACGCCTGTGGAGGGCAGGGTCACCTCACTCGCGGTGAACGGAGACGGTTCCACGCTGGCCTACGGGCTGTCTCCCTGTACGCCGGACGGACAGGGCGCGTCCCTGGTCGTCACGGACACGGCGACCGGCGACAGCCGCACCTGGACATCCGCACACACGTCCGCCGTCGAGGACGTCTCGATGAGCGACGACGGGCGCACCCTCGTGTTCCGCCGGGCGGGCGTGGTCTGGGGGACGTCGACGGAGGCCACGCCGGAGGCGATCACGGAGCCGTCGGTCCCGCCGGGCGCGACGCCGGAAGCCACCGCGAAGCCGGTAGTAACGCCGGAGGCGCCCCGGGAGCCCGCCGCCGTGGAATCGGCTCTCCCGCAGGACGACGGCGGCGTCCTGGCGGAGTCGCGGGTGCCCCTGGGAGAACCGGGGGCGGCGCCGTTCCCGGCTGCTTCGACGGCTCCGGATGCGGCCCCGGCACCACGAGAGCGGTCCGTGGCGGCGCCGGCCGAGCCCTCCGCTCCGCCGCTGCCCAGGGGGTGGACATGCGTGTTGCCGACCAGGACGATGCAGGTCCCGGCGGAGAATCCGGCCTCGGGCACGACGCCTCCCGCAGGCGGACCCGCGACGACGGTCGCCTGGGAGTGCTCGATGTCCCGAACGGTGTGGGTGCTCGACACCGGAACCTCCGGTGGTCTCGACGACGTGCGTGCGATCACGCTGGGGGGATCGTCCGTTCCGACGACGAGCGGGGTCAACGACATCACCCTCACCCCTGACGGCGGACGCGTCCTGGCGGTGGTGGGCTGGAGCAAGCTGGCGCAGGTGCAGGGTGTGTCCAAGCTCGCGGGGGCCGTCGACGAGGTCGTGGCCTACGACGTCGGCACCGGACGGGCCGTGCAGACCCTCTATCGGGGTGAGGACAGGCGGCCCCCCTTCCAGCGCGTCGACGTGGACGGCACCGGGCGGTTCGTGCTGGTGGTCGGGCCGGATGAGACGGGACAGGTGACGGAATCCGGGTATCGCACGCTGTTCACGGACGACGGTGGCGTCGCACGGACGGCGGCCTGGTAGGAGGCGCGGTAGGACGGCCGGGTAGGCGGCGTCCTCCGGCGGGTCGGGTCTCCCGGTCCGCCGGAGGTTGTCCACAGGCGATGACTGCCGGTGCCGTACGGCACGTATGGTGGGTTCGAGCGACTGAGGCGTTTGGGGCGCGACAGCCGTACGGGATCGAGGAGGGCCGGCGCGTGGGCATGATGATGGCGGTGAGCTTCACTCGCTACGGACGGCTCTACTACCTCGATCCGGGCGGCCACTCTCCCAAGGTGGGCGACAAGGTCCTCGTGCCGACGGACTCGGGCCCGGAGGTCGCCGAATGCGTGTGGGCGCCGCAGTACGTGAGCGAGGACGTCGAGGGCCTGCCCGTCTGCCAGGGCATCGCGGCCGAGGAGCACCTGGCCCGTGACGAGACCAACCGCCGCCGCAGGGCGGAGGCCCGCAGCGTGTCCAAGCGCCTGATCAAGCGGCACGAGCTTCCGATGAAGGTGGTCGGCGTCGACTATCTGGACGCCGACAACGTCTACACCGTGTACTTCTCCGCGCCCCACCGGGTCGACTTTCGCGCGCTCGTGCGCGACCTGGCCCGCAACCTGCGGGCCCGGGTCGAGTTGCGGCAGATCGGCCCGCGTGACGAGGCCAGGCTCCAGGGCGGCATCGGCCCCTGCGGACGCGACCTGTGCTGCGCGACGTTCCTCAAGGACTTCGAGCCCGTCTCGGTGCGGATGGCCAAGGACCAGGACCTCCCGGTCAACCCGCTCAGGATCGCGGGCGCCTGCGGCCGGTTGATGTGCTGCCTGAAGTACGAGCACCCGCTCTACCAGGAGTTCCGGGCGTCGGCGCCGCGCACGGGCCTCGCGGTGGACACTCCGCAGGGCCCGGGCACCGTGGTGGGGCACAACGTGCCGTCCGACTCCGTCATCGTCCGCCTCAACGAGGGCGGCCGCCGCTGCGCCTGCTCCAAGGCCAGCGTCTGCGCCCCGCGCAAGCAGCATGACGCGATGTACGGCGACGCGCAGGCAGTGGCCGTGAGCGATCCCACGGAGTAGCGGACAGAATCCCTAGCTTGCCGCGCTCGCCGGGTTTGACGCGACTGGGGCCACCGCTGGTTTGGAAGCTTTCCACAGCTCTGGGGGAAGAAGCCAGCCGGATCCCACCTCGCGAAGGACTGCCTGATGATCCCCACCGAGACGTCTGAGTAGCTGCTGGGCCACGAGCATGGCCGACCACGCCACAAGTTCAGCTTCTGTCTCGTTCAGTTGCTGCCAGTGCTTGTCCCAGATCTTGGTTCCCTCGTCTACCGGGTTCTTTTCGAACGCATCCAGCAGGTAGAGGGCGAGGTACATGGTCTTGTAGTTCTGCCATTCGCAGAGCTCATCCCCGGATAGGATCTTGGTATTCGTCGGCTCTGCCGGTTCCTTCTGTCCGGTCTCTGCAGACGCGCCGGATTTCTTGGCACCCCTAGCGAGAACGGTCGCCCCTTTGGCCTTCTGCGGGCGCGGGGCTGTTTTATTGCCTGTCGTCGTCATGTGCGGAATCTATGGGCAGGAGCAAGATGGGGAATCCTGCTTTTGATCCTGCTGGGCGCGGCTTGACCTGGTCATATCCGAGACGTCGGGTTGCCCTCGTCGCCCCTGTCCGTCCGATGGGTCGGCGAACTGTTTCAGGCTCCCTGCCCAGAGGGTTGTACAGCCGTTTTCCGCTTTCGCGCCTCTGGGACGAAGCAAGCGCCGCATCTCGGCTCTCGCCGTGAGCGCCGCTGAAGGGCAAGCGTACGTTTCGCCGCGCAAGGCGGCGGGTGCGGCGGGTTCCGAATCAACCCTCAATGCCACTTATTTTAGCGAACGCGGCGGTACCGGAATATCCTATGAGGAATCCGACCAGTAAGCCGCCCCAGAAATCCTCGACTGTGACGAATGACTGGGCCTCGGACTTGCGGGCGGCAAATATGATTCCTGCGCCGCTCAGGATTATCGCCAGCAGGAGGCTGCCGATGCAGGCGCCGAGATTTCCGACGAGGAGCGCGTCGATGGTCTTTGCTTCCTGAAGTGATCGGCCGATGCTTCCCGTCGCTCCTCCGAGCACTCCGCCCAGTATCACACTCCACAGTGCTGTCTTGATGGGAACAGTGACCGCGACGGTGTTCGAGTAGGTCCGATTGTTCGGTGGTACACGGAGCGTCTCCGGTTCCTGCTCCGGGGCGTCAAGGCAGTAGATCACAGTAAGCTGCAGGCGATACCTGGCCGGAGTGAAGAAAGGGCTTCGACTGCTTCCAAGCCGGATTGTCCACACATCTGTGCATCCTGGTTCCAGCGCGGCCCCGTCAGGTAGAGACCCGGTCAGAGGGACTCGATCGGGTCCGTCTCCGAATACTTTCACATTGGACAGGTGAACATCCGACCCTTCATATGCCGAGAGGTGGATGCTTCCGCTCGTTGTATCTGTCAGGTATATTTTTGATCCGTCGCGGGCTGTTATCGTCAGGGCACCGTCGGTACGCGCCTGCCGAGCAAGATCTCTGTTGTTTTCTGCTGTGAGCTTGGCGATCGAATCGGACAACTTGCGATGTTGATTGCTTTCTGGGTCCGTAAGGCTGTCGAGCTCTTTTTTAATTCTGCGATCTCGGCTGCACGCTCGCTGATCCTTGTCGCTAATGCGGCGGCCTCCCTGGCCCTCGCGTCCGCTTGCCATCCGTCCGTTGCCGGCCGCCAACTCAGCTGGGTGGGCAGGCTCAGTTCTACGGAGCGAATCCAGAGACGCTCAGGAAACGGGTTCTTCACGTGTAGATAGACGGTGAACTCCGTTCCTGAGTACACCTCGGGGACCGACAGGTCGACGGATAGGTCCAGCAGTCCATATTGCGGAGAAGCGTCAGCCGGTGTGCTCATGGCAACCGATATAGCAGATCCGTACTTCGCCCGGTACGGCACTCGGCAGCTTGCATCGGTCTGAACCGGCGACTGGTCCGGCCGGCCGTTCGCGGTATGGACGAGGAGATCGGTGCACTTCGTTGTAAGTAGGCTGCCGTGGTGAGCACCCAGCGTTTCCTCGCGACATGGCTGGAGACGAAGTCGCCAGAGGAGCGGCGGCCGATCCTCGCCCGAGCCGGGTTCACCTCCGATGACGACATACCCCCGCAGGACCTCGCCCGGCTGCTGCTCCAGCCGCGTGCGGCGCTCTCGCTTGCCCGTTTCTGCACCCTTCCTCAGCACCAGGCACTGTCGGCCGTCGCGTGGCTGGCGGCGCAGCGGCACGGGCCGCTGCTCAACCTCTGGCATGACGCAGACCCGGCCACAAGGGCCGTGCCCCGCGCCGATGTGCTCGACCTGCTGGCCGGGAGCGATCCCGCCCTGCGGGCGCGTGCCGCCGCCACTCTGGACGCGCTCGCCGACATGGCGTTGGTGCTTCCGCCGCACGACGACCAGGTGATCGTGTCCGTAGGCGTCCACGCGCACCTCGCCGAAGCAGCGGGGCTGGGCCGCCCGGCGGCCGAGCTCATCGGGCTCCACTTCAACGCTCCGGAGGTCCACGCGATCGCCGAGACCCTGGGATTCCCGAAAGCCAGGGCGCGGGAGGGCGCGGAGCGGAACGTGCTCGGCCTGCTCACCGACCAGGAGCGGGTGCGGGCCCTGCTCGCGCAGGCTCCCGCGGACGCCCGGGAGTGGCTGCTCGACATCATCGCGCACGGATCGCAGGTGCTCACCCACGCCTATCAGGCGCGCGGCGGCTTCTACCAGCAGGCGCCGAAGTATGCCTTCCGCCCCGGAGGTTCCGGCGACCCGAACACCGACTGGCTGGCCGCGCGCGGGCTCCTCCTGCCCGCCGGGCCCTACGACACGGCGGAGGTGCCGATCGAGGTCGCCGTGGCCGCCCTCGGCGAGCTGCGCGTTCCGTTCGCCCCGGAGCCGCCGCGGCCACCGGCCGGCCTGCCCGACGCCGCCGGGGCCGACGGTTCCGCCCAGGCGGCAGCCACCGCCGCGCTGTCCCAGATCGAGCGCGTGCTCGCCGCGTGCGCCGACCAGCCTCCCCTCCTGCGCAAGGCCGGCGGTCTGGCGGTCCGCGACACCAAGCGGATCGCCAAAGCGGCCGGCGTGGCCGAGGACGCCACCCGGCTCTGGCTCGACCTGGCCACGCAGGCCGGACTGCTCGGCCTGCATGCCGAGCCGGTGCGGCGGCCGAAGGGCCATCGCGGCAAGCTGCCTGAGCCGGTCGTGAGCCTGCTGCCCAAGACGGAGTACGACGACTGGCTGAAGCGGTCTCCCGTCGAGCGGCTGGTGACGATCATCGCCACCTGGGCGACCATACCGGCCGTCTACACGTTCTGGCCGGAGGAGGCTGGGACGCCGGTCGCCCTCACCGAGCCCGACGATCCGAACGCGGTCGGCATCAGGTACGCCGTCCTCGAGGCGCTCGCCGCGCTGCCCCCGGGCAAGGGCGTCTCCGCCGATGGCCTGCCGTACGTGACGGAACGGGCGGCCTGGCACCGCCCGCACCACTTCGCCGAGTCGGGGGCGGGCGACGATCTGGTCGGCGCCGTCGTGCATGAGGCCGAGTCGCTCGGCCTGGTCGCCCGGGGCACCCTCACCGGCGCCGGCCGTGTCGTACGCGATCTGCTGGTCAGTGGGGAGGCCTGGACGTCGCCGAAGCCCGCGCTGACCGTCGCCCTGGCGGCCATGCTCCCGCCCGCACAGGCTTGCGCCTTCTTCCAGGCCGACCTGACGGCCGTGGTCCGCGGGATGCCCGGCCCGGAGCTCGCCGAGCTGCTCGACGACGTCGCCGACCGCGAGTCGGAGGGGCACGCGGTGGTCTGGCGCTTCTCCGGCTCGACCGTGCGCCGGGCCTTCGATCGAGGGCACGAGGCCGGTGCCCTGCTCGCGCGGCTCACCGAGGTGGCCGGGGCGCCCTTGCCGCAACCGCTGGAATATCTGATCAAGGACACCGCCCGTACGCACGGGCGCGTCCGGGTGGTGCGCTCCGGGTGCTGCCTCCGTTCCGACGACGAAGCGCTCGTCGAGGAACTCGCCCGCTCTCAGGCGCTGCGCACGCTGGGCCTGCGCAAGATCGCCCCGACCGTGCTGATCAGTGCGGTGGGCGAGGAGGAGACCCTGGCCCGGTTGCGCGCCGCCGGCTACACCCCTGCCCTGGAGTCCGAGACCGGGGCGACGGTCATCGAGCGAGCCGCTCGCCGACGGGCGTGACGTGCGGCCGCTGGTCCGAGAGCCGGGTGCGCGGGTTGGCGTCGTCCCCTCGGCCACGAATTGCCGGTCCGTGGCGTGCGCGTCCTCGGACGGCCGGCCCTGCGGAAGGCTCTTCTGCGTACGGCCCTGCGGACAGCCCTGTGGACGGCGAAGGCGGCGAACCCACTCGTCCCGCGGCGCCCGGCGCTCGCTCGGGTTCCGTGGGTTCGCCGCTCATCCTTCAGGGTGGTGCCGTCGCCCGCGCACGAGGGACGGTGCTCAGCGCGTCGCCCCTGATCCGGCCGATCCTCCGGCAGCCGGGGTGGCTGGGGACGGAGTCAGATGCGGGTCCACTTCTGGTTGCTCTGGCCGTTGCAGGTCCAGATGATGACCTTGCTGCCGTTGGCGGTGCCGTTGTTGTACACGTCGAGGCACTTGTTCGCGCCGACGGCGGTGATGCTCCCGTCGGTGTTGAGGCGCCACTTCTGGTTGTTCTGGCCGTTGCAGTCCCAGATGATCACGCTGGTGCCGTCGGCCGTGGCGCCGCCGTTGACGTCCAGGCACTTGTTGCCGTAGACGCGCAGCTCACCGGCGCTGGTGGAGGTCCACTGCTGGTTGGCCTGGCCGTTGCAGTCCCAGATCTGCGCTTGCGCGCCGTTGGCCTGCGAGGCGCCGGTGACATCCAGGCACCGGCCCGAGCCCGTACCCCGGATCGCGTTCGTCGCCTGCGGAGTGCCCGTCGGCGAGGGAGACGGCGAGGGGGACGCCGGGGGTGAGGGCGTGGGGCTGGCGGTGGGCCCGTCGTTGCCGGTGAACTGCCACCAGTTCATGTTGAACAGGCTGCCGCTGCCGCCGGTGAACCTGAGGTAGAGGTCGTGGGTGCCGGTCGCGCCGGTGACGGGGCAGGAGACGGTGGTCCAGGTCTGCCAGCCGCCGGTGCCGGGGACGTCGCAGGTGCCCATGAGGGTGCCGGTGACGCTGTCGCGGCGAAGCTCGATCCTGCCGCCGGCGGCGCCGGAGGCGACCCGTGCGGAGA